>PAAW01000005.1 GCA_002699515.1 Methanobacteriota archaeon | reverse complement strand
TTTCAGCTTCAATAACTCGACTTAGAATATTTGCTTCAATATATTCAGGATGTCTATCCAATACAGGTTTTAATGAATCAAACACTTCTCTTACTGCCTGATGAAATTCTGGTTGATTTGGGTCTCTTGCTATCATTTCTTCATAGATTTTTTCAATCATATTAGCATCTCGTTAAAGTAGTCCAGCCAAATTATGCTTGTAATGTTTTTTACACAAAAACCTATAATCACGGATTAAATACCACGTGATAAAAATCGGTCTAATTTATCAAGCAGATTTTCACTTTCTCCTAAACTCATCAATCTTGACCTAACTGTTTCTTCAATCATTGAATGTTGGTTTGGTTGAATAAACATTAATTCTCTTAATATATCTAATAATGCCCATTCATCGTCTGTGATTACATCATCATCCAATGCACCAATTAATGCAGATTGATATGCTGAAGCTTCACCAATACCTGACTCCTCAACTACCTCATAATCAAATTCAGGAGAATCTTTACCTTCTCTCAAGATTCCTAGAATCTCATTTTGAGTAATTTCATCAATATCTAAAGATTTTGCAAGAAGAGATAAGATCTGAGATTCATCTCCTGTAATTATACCATCCTCTAGTGCAGTTTCTACTGTCATGTAATACAGATACTTTGAACGCTTTGGATTAAACACCATAGGTATGCGTCATTGACCATACTTATTATTCACTCGATGAAATATTATGAAAAATACTCTATTCAATACTAATGGGTGTTTTCTCATCAAATAAAATACCTCTAGAGGCAAATATCTTTTGTATTACAAAAAGAAGATTTTTTTTAAGAAATATATAATTAATAGCCTAAAAATAGTGTTTTTACGTAATTTGTATTTCATAAGTAATACGTATTGTAATACAAAGTATATATACTGCCTCTATTCTCCACAGATTAGAGGAGTAAGAGATGAGCGGCAATAGCAACCTAATCAGCCTAAGATTATCTGATGATGAATTGGCATCAATAGATCAAAGAATTGGACTTGAAGGCATTAGAAACAGAAGTGATTTACTTCGTAGAGCCTTAGGTTCATATCTGACAGATTCTCCCGAATTACCTGGCCAAGAAAGAGTGAATCTCGTATTAGGTGCTGGAGTAAGGAAACAACTTAGATTACTTTATCAAATCACAGGAAATGATCAAAATTCAATAATTAAAATAGCACTCCACGATTATCTAAATAAATCTGTAGAACAGATAGATGATCTTACGGCAAAACTGGAAGAGAGAGCACAAAATGCTGTTGATGACATCAGTAAGCACCGTTCATACAAAAGTTGAACAGGAGGAAGCCAAATGGGAGATGGGATGCACGAAAGAGAGTCGGGGGGGCATACGGCCCCTCCTTCTTCTCGCCCAAGCGGCATCAATTTCTCTTGGTTACTTGTTCGTTCAAAAAATGCAAGACTTGATTCAGATTCAACCCCGGCAACCACCTCCGCTCCCCCCAGCGGAGGTGGACCTAGCAGTGGCCCATCACCTGCAAGTTAGAAAAAGAACCATATTTTTGACTTGGCTTTGAGAAACCTTTTGGTCAATCGGCATTGCCATTCATTTGTGGTAGAAGATAATAGCGTAGAACTAACTGCATTCTTTGCACATCAGAAACTTAGAGATGGGCAAAAAGAAATGCTTAATGATTCAATTTACGCATTAAAAAAGGGTGGCCACCTCCTAGCAGCAGCACCAACAGGAATTGGCAAAACAGCAGCGGCCTTAGCTGCTTCTTTAGAAACATTATCTAATTCCGTTAATAAAAAAATTTTTTTCTTAACTGGCAGACAATCTCAACATAAAATTGTAATTGAAACCCTTAGAACAATAAATAATTCACTTGATTTCCAAAACATAAGTTGTGTTGATCTCATCGGCAGACATTCTATGTGCTTGGAATTAGATTCTTTTACAGGAAAATGCAATTGTGAGCCAGGTTTACCTGGAAATCTTAAGAAAATGGGTTATGATGATTTAACAGAAATTATTCTAGAACACCCAATGCATGTGGATGAAGTCATAGCAAAGGCAAGAAGTAGAGTTCTTTGCCCTTGGAAAGTATTACGAAACGCAGCAAAAAGTGCTGAGATCATAGTTTGTGATTACAATCACCTATTCATTGATTCAGTAAGAGAAAGTTCCCTTCCTGCATTAGGTGCTAATCTTGAAGATACAATAATTATTGTTGATGAAGCACATAACCTCCCGAGTAGAATAAGAACTGGTCTTGAAAGAAGATTAACCACAAGAATTCTTCAGCATGCAAGATTTGAACTTGAAGAGTTCATTGATGAGATTGGAGGCCAAAATTCTCAAGATTCTTGGAAATGGGCAATGAGCACATTTAAAAAATTTGAAAAGGTTATGGCTGTGAAATTTAATGAATGGAGAAGTAAAATTAATTCTGGTAAAAGTGAAATGAGAGTAAATACCTCTGAATTTCTAAAAATAACGCTAGATTGTATGATTTCAAACGAATGGGACGATTCTCCAGAATTAGCACTTTCAAGATTATCAACAATGCTAAAAAATGTTACTGTAGAACAAGATGATTCATTAAATTCAAATGAAAAAGAACTTAATTGCTGGAGAATATCAGCATTAATTGAAACCGTAATGAGATTTCAAAATAAAAAAGGATTAGTTCTGGTATTCAATAATGAACATAGTGGAAGGTTATCATCTCACCTATTAGATCCAAGTGAAATTTCAAAACCTATTTTCTCGAAGTCAGCAGGCTCAATACTTATGTCAGGTACACTATATCCTCCAAAAATGTATTCAGATATTTTGGGATTATCAACACTTAGAGAAGTAACTTGCAAGGAATATACCTCACCATTTGAAAGCCACAACAAACCAATTTCAATTGCTACAGATGTCACAACTAGATTTAAACAAAGAGGTCCTGAAAATACACGTAAAATATGTGAGCACATATATGCAGTAGCAAAGGAAACTCCAGGACATATCGCTGTTTTTGCTCCAAGTTATAGGCAATTAGATGAATTTATTGATACAGAAGGTTGGCCCAATAGAATCGTCATAAAAGAAACTCCAGAGTGGAAGAAATCAGAAGTAGATCAAATCATACCCGACTTAGAGAAATACAAAAAAAGTGGACAAAAAGTAATCCTTGCAGGTGTTTTTGGAGGCAAACTCTCAGAAGGAATTGATTACAAAAATAATATTCTTGAAGCTGTAGTATGTATTGGCATTCCTGTTGCACCACCAAGTGTGTTTTCAGATGCATTAAGAGAATTTTTAGAAATAAAGTTTGGAAGGAATAAGGGTTGGCTATATGGTTCAATACAACCTGCTGTAAATTCAGTAATACAAGGCATGGGAAGACCAATAAGGTCCAGTGAAGATAGAGCATTTATCATATTATTAGACAGTAGGCATCTTGATCACACGTATCGAGGTTGTCACCCATCAAATTTTAGTCCATTAACCTGCAGTGATAGTGAAATGACTAGAAGGTATATTGCAAGGTTCTTTTCTAAGAAACAATCGAGAAGTTGAAATGACACCATCTGGAGGATAAAGTATGGGGACTGAATGGAAGCCACTAGACATTAGTTCACAGAAAACTGAAGAAAGTAAAGATCTGAAGCCTAATATCAATAGTCTATCTACATCACCAGAAGAATTACATGTTGCTTTTTTTGAACAAGCACAGCACCTCACCGAAACTATTGCGAATCAAAATCATATTTTTGAAATGTCTGGAAAAATTCCTGAGCAAACAGATAAAAATCAAAAAATAATCTCTCTCGAAACATTCACAAATGAATTTAATGGCCTCATGAGCAATAATTCACTTTCACTTCCCTTCAGAGGAATTAGCCAAAATAAAGTCAATATCGAATATACCAATATTGAATCAAATTGGGTAATTAAGCTTTCAATTAACCATTCAGATAATGATGACGGATTAATACAACGTACGTTCTTATTGCCAAAGGTAGCAAATGAACCTATAGCTAATTGGAATGCTGACCAATTGAAGATTATATTCTAAGCTTCTATTTCTGGAGCCTGATCTTCTCTCCCACCCTTACCTACATTCATTCTTACTAATTCACTTTGTACACCTTCTAAAGCAGATTGTGCCCTTAATGCATCTTGTGTATTCATCTCATGTCTTGAGTATCTTGCTTCTTCGAATACATTATCTAATTCGATTAAGAAGTTTTCACGTATAGGAAGTGCACTTCTCAAAGCCATTTCAAACTCTCTAACTGTCTCAAAGTCTCTTCTAAGATAACCATGTTTTGTTAATACTCTACAAAGGTCTTCATAACAATGGAATACTGATTCTCTAATTTCATCTCCGTGAGCAAGTAATTCTGCAGTATAACTAAAGATACTAGCAATCTCATCCAATACATCTTGTTTTCTCTTTCTATACCACATAATACCAACTCCAGCCAATACAACTAGAGCTATTAATGAGGTCCAAACAAAAGCAGATGGGCCACTTTCAACTTCAACTGATTGATAAATCAAAGGATTTGAAACCTGTGCTTGTAAGGTTACTAAAGATTTATTTGAAATCCTTGAATCATCTGATTTTAATTCTAATTCCACTGTACCAAACGAGGTGACATCTGAATATGGTGGTGTGTTTTCCAAGTTTATTTCTGCTATACCAAATTCGTTAGTAATTAATGTCCTTGTAACTAAATCTCCTGTTTCATTTCCTAAAGTCAAAATAACACTAATTCCCTCCAAAGGTTGGCTCGTATCATCAGCAGTAACTGTGATATTTCCATAAATATCTTCTCTTTCACCTAATATAATTGTTTCCAGATCCATCTCAAATGTTGCATCTACTTTCAATAACATTGACAAATTCTTTGATGTAGATACTAAGTATTCTTCTTCAGAGCCTGAAAATTCTACTACTAGAACTAAATTCCCAGGAGATAATGTTGTGGGTGCTATAGCACTAATATAGAATAATTGAGTACCTATCACAGTCCAATTCAACTGACTTGAAATCAAAGTACCATCTTCCGTCATTAGAGATAATGATAAATTAGAAAACTTGAGATTATTCCCCCCTACCTCTGAAATTTCACCATAGATCTCTATTGGGAATTCATCTGAACCACGAACAACATATTCTGAAGAAAGATCAGTAAATTGAATTTGTACTTCAGACCAAGCAGTAACTTCAACCTCTTGTGAACTTCCCACATGAGTAATAGTTCCTGCAAATTCGACTAAGATTGTATGTTTTCCACGATCCAAGGACATATCAACAGGCAAATAATAAGTCCAAGAGCCGTCTGATTCTGTTTGAATGGATTGTGGCTGTAACACACCATCTAAGTAAACAGTTAATGTCTCATTTCCTAAACCTATCTTTGACAAATCATCTGCATCGTAAAGAATTCCAGATAGATTCCAACTTTCTCCCCTAACTACAGTGTCTTGTTCTAAACTATATTCTAAAGAACTTCTGTGTGCAACAAACAAGGATGTTTCTGCATAACTTTCTCGATAATATCCCTGATTAGGTGCTCTTACTCCAATTGTGTGTTCTCCCCAATTAGTTCCTGGGGGTATTATCCACTCGTAAGTCCATGAACCATCAGAACTACTGTTAATTATTCCAATTTCAACTCCATCAAGGGTTATCCTCAATTGATGTTGATCTAATGAGTCATCAAGATTATCAACTACTAACCCTGTAATTGTAACATTATCACCTAATGTCTGAGGAGACAATTCTTCAACAGAAACTGATGTTGTTGCATAAACATACCACTTAGAGATGGACTCTGAGCTTAGATTGAAGTCATCACCATCAAATCTTATTGTAATATCTAGTTCACCTAGCAACTGATCATCAGGCACCCTTAAAGAAATAGTAAATATCCCATATTCATTCGTTGTCACAAAATAATCTGGAGTTCCATCATTAATACCAACAAATATTTGCAGAGTTCTTCCATCTAACTCTCTATTTTGAATATCAACTAATGTCCCATTTATTATTAAATCAGAACCACGGTCTACTTGACTTCCTTGTGGCGTAAGCACCACAACATCTGTGGGGACAAATACATTAAATTCTTGATCTGGCGATGGATATGAAGAATTCCAATAATACTCTGGATTTACAGAGTCACCATTCGCATACGGTGCTATCCATAAAAATCCACCACTAAACTCTACACGCATAATGTGAGGTCCTGCGCTCATCCATTCTGGTAATTCATACTCAATTGAATAGAACCCTGTATTTCCATCACTAGTGCTTGTAGCAATTGGTAAATTATCGACATACAATCTTACTAATCCGCCAGCTGCTAATCCATCAGCACCTAATAGAGGATTACCTACATCATCAAGTAAAGTTCCATTAACCCATATATTTTCACCAACAACCATACTACCTTCTACTGAATCAAGTGTTAATTCTGTATGTGCTAACACAACAAATTTCACTGATGAATTACCACCTTCAATACCAGTGCTTCCGATAGTTTGTACATTTCCTGCCCAAGATGCAAACAAAGTAAATATCCCAGGATTAACATCTTGTGGAATAGTAATTGTAACTTCACCTAAACCTGAAGCATTTGTAATTAAAGTTCCGGACTCACTTGTTGTTAACAACTCTATATCAACCATTGCATTTGGCACTGGCTGACCTGCATTATCAAATACACGTACCACAACATCTACAGAAGTACCTCTATCTTTAGAATCTGCATTCTGTAAATTTCCTGGTTCAAGGAAATCTATTACTGCATATCCCCTAATGTCTATTGTATCAAATACTGAACTGTTAATATAAAATGGTACTTGTGGATTATATGCAACTCTAATTTCATGAGTTCCTGCAGGCGTTGTTGGTTCAACATATACATTTGCATACCAAGTCCCATTGGCATTTATTTGTCCGTCAAGATACTGTATAGATTGACCGTCCATTGTGATTTGAACTTGTGCTAATAAAGATACTCCATTCCTATTCATTAATGATGTTCCATTATCTGATTCAATTGTTCCTGATAAATTAAAGGATCCTCCTGCCATTGGATTTTCAAGAATAGGATCCATAACTAATATCGTTACTGAACGAATTATTGTAGAGGGTAGGTTTCTAGTTGTAGGGTGTACATCATTGGATCCATTATAGTACAAAGTAAGCACTACAGTGCCAAGTGGTTGATCAAACGGAATTTGATGAGTGAATCCTACTTCCCCTGTTGAATTCGTAACTTGTCCAGGTAACCATGTTTCGTCAAACAAGAAATATACTGGTTTGTTTTTCTGACGAACATCAATAGGCGTATCAAATGCACATGCTGAACATGTAGCTGATGTTTCAACTAATTTAGAAAATACTTCTAATGTTTCACCACGATTGATAATTATTGGACTACTATGATTCAACTCTACAAATGCACTAACTCCAGTTACGTGAATTGATGCTTGTTCTGAACTTGGCAAGTAGTAAATATTAGATCCATTTACTACTTCAACAACAACAATTCGATCTCCACTTGAAACTCCATCTAATGATGAATCAGTAGGTGATGAAATGTTAAACCACCCTGTTGCATTAGTGACATATGTTGTAATCAATTGTTCATCTTCGTCTGTTAAAAAGTACACTTTAAGAGATATTGGACCATTGAATACTCTTGTATTATCATCTCCATCCTCCACATGACCAGATACTGAGAAAAATGCTCCTGCTGTGACTTCTGGCTGTATCCAATCAATAACAACTGCAGAAGGAACTTGTATTGTAACATCTACAAATGTTTCATTTCCAATCCATCTTGCAGGATCAATATCTGAGATTAAATCTGAAACATCATCATCAATATATATCCTTAGAATATAAGTCCCTGGGGCTGTTCCTCCAGGGATTGTCCAAGTAAAATTAGCTGAACCAGCTTCTATTGTAAAACCACCTCTGCCGTCTGGAATATTCCATGTTTGAGTTACCTCGTCTGGTAATGCCTGCTGACTACCATTCCAATCAAATACTGCATGTATTGTCCTATCCGAAAATCTTGAATTATTACCAACATCTATTGCAAAGACTCCAAATTCTAAATCTCCACTTAGAGGTGCATTCAATACATTTGCACCATTAACAGGTTCTCCTTCAGAATCAACCACTTCTAATTTAAATTCAGATTCCAATCCTACTGTAACATTAATTGCATTAGGCATAATGTAATATTCTGGCTCTATCAATCCAGTAGGAATAACTGAAAACACATACGCACCTGCAGATAATCCAGGAGGAATGATAAAAGAAATGTTGAATTCACCAGTATTTACATCTACTGAACCGTTTCCAATTATTGTATCTTTTAATTGGTCTTGATCTAAAATCTGAAGTATTATTTCTGTTCCATTTCCAGTGATTGGTCCTGCTGGCGATTTATCCTCATCAATTAACTGTCCAGTTAAATAACCAATATCTCCGATATGTATCCAATTAGAACTTAATGATACTTGCAATTCTGCATTACCTTGAATTCTAATAAATTCTTGACTACTAGATGCATCAAATAATTCAGAACCTCCGAAATTAGTTTCAAATACATAATCTCCTGGAAGCATTGAGTTCAATGTTGCCCAATTAACAGGAATTGGATTTGAGGTAGGATCAACACTAGTATTTACTAATGCACTATCAAAGAAATGATTGAAAGTGCCTGTTAAATTTAAATCAGTACTTATTCCTCTATGATCTTTTGCAGTTACTGCAACATTCGCATCTGAACCTCTCATTTGCGGTGTTGCATATATTTCAAATGTCAAATAACTTCTAAGTAAATATCCCTCACTTAAATCAGCATCATCTGTAGTATCTAATGTTGTAGGATAAAATCTTAATCTCACATCGATAGGCCCAGCAGGAATACTAATTGAAGAAGCATTAAGCAGATATGAAAGTGAAAAACTTCCATTTACTGATTGATTAAATACTACAAGGTAATCTAATCCCGAACCATTTGCCCTTATACCTAATTCAAGTAACCCATCCATTGGTGACGGATTTGCCCCTGCACTATTTGCTGTTCCATTTACGTACACATAATTTCCAACCAATAATCTTGAATTATCAGCTTCATGCCCTTCTACAGTACCTTGAACATCAGGCGCTAATGAAACTGTTGCATTAACCAAAATAAATGATCCACGCAGATGAATTGGAGAACCTGGATAAGTTTCATCCGTATCTTCCCATCCAAAGAATGAAACATTAAATTGTAAAGGTCCTAGAGGCTCAGATGGGTCTAAGGTTAATGAAAAGGACCATACTCCTCCTTTACCTACTTCTGTAGTAAGTGATTCAGGACCTGAAACTTGTGAAACATAATCTAATTGCACAGTTAAATTGGCCATTTCTGAAACATCTAACAAGGGTATGTTTTCATAAGATAAGGTACCACTAAAATCAGTAGTAGCCCCTTGCCCTATTGATGTAGATGACGTATGAACTATCACACTATCATCTGTCACATTGATATGTCCTGGATATTCATGAATTCTAGGTGGAATATATTCTTCAGCAGAATTAACAACCACAATCTTTTGGAATCCTGGCATTACTGCATCCACTGGAACTCCAGTAATTACAAAGTGCCCTGTAGCATTTGTAACTGTTGCAGTTCCCACTAACATTGAAGAGTCTGTTGCAACTGATGCATCAGGATCTTGAGGGACTGGTGCAAGATATCCACGCACAGTATTCCCGTCTATTCCTGTGCCGTTACTGGAATATACTAAGTCTCCTTCAATTGTAATATTTGTTAGGCCATCTCTATCCCATGTATCTGGAATATAAGTCATATTAACTAATTCGATTTCTAATGGCTGAGGACAAGGATCTATTGGAATCCAACCTAAATCTGCACCATTGGAAACACTCCTTAGATGGATTTCAGCCCATACTCCAGCATTAGTGCTAGAAACTTCATATCCATCTGCTGTTTGCTCTCCATTCACAAATCCAGAAACTTTACGTGCAGGAATCCCTGCAAGTCTAGCCATTGTTACAAATACTGTAACAAAGTCCGAACAAGTTCCTTCTTTTGAATTATTAAGAATATGCCAGACAATATCATCACTTGGATCGACTCCCGAACCATTGAAATTGATTTGATAAAATAATGTTTCATTTCCTTGTCTCAAGTAGTTTGCAAGTGCTAAGGCCATTCCAAAACCACTTGTTTCTCCAGAATCTGCAATTACTTCTTGTGTAATTGTATCTACAATCGATTCATTAGAGACTCCATCTGAGAAGTAAGATGGTAAATTTAATTCTAATGAACTTGGAACATGAGGTTCTGAATCATCAAATTCTGCTTCTTCATACCACAATTGCTTAGCTTGAGTTGTTAATTCGAATAAGGGTGCACCATCTGCAGTAACCGTAGAAACTCTATCCCATCGCTCAAGTTTTGAAGTTGGATCTGCCCAAATATCTAATGCTTCCCAATTGTGAGGCATTGGAACTGTAAGACCACTTGTAATCGGAGAATTATAAGCCATATTCCAACTTATTGTACCATTAGAATATGCAGAATCTGCAATCCAAGTAGTGTTTAGATAATTTGGACTCATAAGTTGTGTTGGATGTGATGAAGCATCTATTCCATATCCTCCACCAGTATAATTATCATAAGTATTAACTCTCCAATATAGTGTTGAATCTCTGTCTAGTAGATTACTCGTAGTATTAGCCCAGAAAACCACATTTTCATCCGTCACATCATCTGTTGGGTCGAAAGGATCGTAATTAGAACCGTTACACAAGGTTGACCAAAATTGAGGAGGACATTCTGCATAATCAGACATTCCCCCACCATCGGTATCTGGATTTCTCCAATCTGTACCAGTAAGATTTTCTATTGAATCTGGAATCCCATCACCATCGGTATCTTGAGGATTTATATCATCTGAAGGATCATCTTCTGGATTAGTGCCATCGAAATATTCCTGATAATCACTTACCCCTCCATTATCTGTATCAAAAATCAAAGGATCAGTTACGTAGACATCATTACCGCCGCTTAATACGCCAATATATACTAAATTACAACCAATAGTTGTTTCAAAATAGTCATTAACTCCATCGTTATCAGCATCTAGTGAATTTTCACATGCAACCAAAGGATCTGTAGCACCCATTACTTCATCGTAATCATTTTGACCATCTCCATCCGAATCCACATTTGTATGGTTTGAGAAATATCCGAAAAATGCCGTTCTCTCTTGCCAGTCTGCTAGACCATCACCGTCAGTATCATAATAGTCATCATCACAATATTGTCTTGAAGTGAATATAGTTCCATCTGCTTCTGCATCCATCCTACACCATGAGCCATCTTTAGCAAGTACAATATCTCCACCACTTGGAGCTACATTTACATTATTTAGTTGGTTCCCAACTCTGGCTGCATAATCAAACTCAGTTAAAATTCCCGTTGTACTTTGATACCATCCTTTCCCTCCATCAGGATTAAAAGCACTGGCATCACTTAGAGTCAAAGTAGCACTACCCCAGGAACTAATTGTTGATACTTCATCAACTAATGAATCACAAGGATCAGTACCATGCAATGGATTTACTTCGTCTCCATCTAGGACACCTCCATAATCAGTATCTGCATTATTCCAATCGGTACATGTCAAATTTTCTTCCCAATTATCGATTCCATCCTCATCAAAATCACCCGTATCTTCTCTACGCGTAGGGTCGCTTTCATTTCCGTCAATTTGACCGTTGAAGTTTACATCTTCATCTCCATCGTCCCATGCATCTCCATCTGTGTTGTTATTTCGAGGATCTGTTGCTTGAGCTGGATTACCATATCCACTATTAATCTCCACTCCATCAGTTAATCCATCACCATCTGTATCTGCTTCTGTAGGATCCGTTAACCAAATCATGACTTCGTCTCCATCTGAAATTGAATCTCCATCAGTATCTGGATTATTTGGATTAGTTTGTGTATTACCATCGACTTCTGCAACAAGATTAGCACAACCATTAGGTCCATCTCCAGTAACTGGATTACATGGACTTTCAGTTCCTGTCATTACATCAGAAGGTGCATAATGTGATGGTGCTGGCCAAAAACAATCAGCAGCATTACATTGAGTATCCCAACTTGGATTTATAAATTCATAAATATTTATCATTCCATCTCCATCAGGATCTCCTTGTGCACCATTATTACCTGTTGGATCTGTAGGATCTAAACCATTAGCAACTTCCCAACCATCACTTAATCCGTCAGCATCAGTATCCCAGCCATATGGATCTTCATCAATCAAACCATCGCCATCATCGTCATTACTTCCACAAACAGCATCACCATCATTATCAGAATCTTGAGCATCTATTTGCCCATCATGATCATTATCAAATCCATCAGAACAAATATCTCCCACAGGGTCTTCATCACAAAGAATTACTCCACCAACACCATCAGCACCAGAATCTCCACAACCTGGTTGATTGTATTGGAGTGCATCTTCTTCATTCCAATTATTTACTGGAACTGTGCCATTCCACCAAACACCATTATCCAAAACATCTGGAGTATTTGAGTTATCCCAATTGGCTGGAAGGCCATAATTATATTCTTGTAAATTAGTTAACTGATCTCCATCTGGATCCCCAGTTTGTCCATCATCTCCTACAGATGCACTTAATGGATTCAATCCGTATTTCCACTCCCAACCATCTGGAAGTCCATCCCCATCAGAATCCCAATTTTGTATCTGAGTGTTTAATAAATATTCAATTGATGTAATTAATCCATCTCCATCTTGGTCACTTGAAGCCATTGCTTGCCACGATCCAAACTGTATTGTAGCAAATGTAACCCCTAAAAGCATTATAATCATGAAAATTGAGCGCCTTTGCTTGATTATTAGCAAATTTATCTCATTCTCTTTAGCGCGGCCTGACTGTATTTCTGTGTATGAAATCATCTCACCTCAACAGTAGCCGGACAAAGAGGGACTTAAGGGGAATGGTACGTTGTTCATACAAGACTCCCCCTATAGGGGGAGATATTAAGCATCTTCAACTAGTTCTACTTCTTCATAAATCACTGGTTCTGGAACCTCTTCAACAAGTTCTTCAAGAGTGTCTATTCCTTCAGAATCATCTCCTAATGTTTCTTCTAAATATTCCTCATCAGATACATACTCAATTCCAGAGACAACAGCACCGCCTCTTCTAGAAAACCAAAATACGGCCATAAGAACAACAGAACCTAGAACTCCAAGAGTGACTGGGTCTGGTTCACTGAATAATTCTGACTGGACCCTACAAGTTATACTATCTACATTTGTTTGAATTCTTACTGTTTTTACTGTCGTAAATTCTTTTCCATATGCTTCATTTAAATCTAGTGGTTTAGCTGTAATCTCAAAATCATACACTTCATTATGCCTCATACAAGAGGGTGAATCGATTCTAATTGTGAAATTCTTTTCACTGAATGGTGCAACAGTTAATAATTCACCACCATCTTCTGATTCTAGAGTTACTTTCCAATTATCTCCTATTGTAGATTCTAATTTCAATAATACTAATGCTTCAACATTAGCAACATTATAAACACGCATTTCAATTTCTTCAAACGAATTTATCCCAATCAATTCATTTGCTGATGTTTGTGTAATTTCTATCTGAGGTTCATCTTCACCAACAAATACAGTAAGAGGCATATCAAAATATTTAGGTTCTATTCCTGAATCAGCTTCTACTTCCTCGATTATCCTCAAATAAATTGTATGATCTCCTGAAAGCATACCCAGACTTGGTGTGATGAGTAATTTTATTTCAGCAGAATCTCCTGAAGATAATTTTAAATTTGTAGTTAATGAACTATTGCTATCATATATTTCAAAGTCCCAGGTCCCATAATAATCCTTCTGAGATACTAATTCTCCATCTGGAGTTAAAATTGTTTTATCCAACAAACTAGGATTTTTTAATTGGAAAGTAGTTATCTGTGTATCAGATTCAGAAGCAGTACTAGTCACTTTAATCCTAAATGTCTCATCATTAAATTCTGGATTTTCACAGGTTGAAAGTTCAATATTAACATACCCTAACGGTGAAGCATCACAGTCATAAATTACCGTAGAATGCACACCAAAGGTTCTTTGAACTGTAAAAGAAATTGTTGCTCTTAATGTTAAATCGTTAGCACTAGTCACTTCTAAGGTAATCTTACCAATATCTGGTGCTTCACGATCTATTGGTGGATAAACCTCAACTAAAACGGTCTCAATAACATTTGAATTAACATCATCTGTAGGGTATGCTCCCTGATTTTTAACAATCGCCTCTCCTGTATTATTATTCACAAATGCTGCATCCCATTGATCTGGAACTTCAAGGAATTTCATCCTGAATTGATCTACATCAAATCCAGTATTTCTAATATCAAGATAAAAATTACCAATTCCTTCGAAATCTACGAAGTTTGAAGCATTAACATCAAAATCATCATCTAATGAATCTCCAATTTGTATTTGATGCTCGGCATCTTCAAAAATTGACAAACGTGGATCAGAATAGACATCTATTTGTTCAACATCAAGCAATATTTGAGAAACATCTGTAACTTGAGAACCGTTTACTTTAGGAACTGCAATAATATTAATTGTAGTAGGTGTTGTAGACATATCTTCAGCTGGTGCTTTAATGAGTAATGTAGGTTTAATATTAGTTCCTCCGTAATCTAACTGATATCCTCCAACAGGCTGATCAAATTCAACTTGCCAATCATTTGTCAACGGAGGTTGTATAGACAATTCTACAGAAATTTCATTATCTGCATAACCAATATGGGTTAGTGAAAATTCCAGCCTACTAGTTTGATCTGGAGCAACCAATAATGTGTCTCCCTGCTCATCTGATAGTTCAAAATCAACACCATAAGTATGAGAGATTAATGGTTCGTGACTAAATATTACTGGCGAATTATGTTGTAAATCAGTCACTCTTAATTCTAGTGGATAAGTCCCTGCTTTTAATCCTCCTTTTTGATAACTATAAATTACATTCCCTACTAATCCTCCATTATCTAATTTCAAATCATTATTTGAAAAAACATATGAAAATTCTGAGATTCCTTGAATTCCATCTGGGTCATCAAGAAAGACTTCTATTTCCTCTATATCTGCCCTACCAAATGCACTCCTAATATCAACTGAAATCTGCATATTGCGATCTTCATCAGAATCATGAGGGTACCAATCAATAGTTTCTACATCATTCCATCCTGCACCTTCTTTATGCACTTTAAGTGTGCTTCCAGATAGTGTATTTGTCCTCACATTAAGATATGTTTCTTGTTGATCCGACTCAATATCACCAAAAAATATCTTCACATCGCACCCTCCACTGCCAAAACCTCCTGAATCACAATTATTCTGGGAAACGACTTCTAATTCAACTTTCAAATATCCATCTGATTCTATTAAGGTAGTTCCAACATTCTCTAAGAGTAGACTTTCATCATCTGGATCATCGCAACCACTATCTCCCAAACCACCGAAAGAATTACTACAAGGATCATCTAATTCCTCTGTCACACTAGAAATAACCGTTCCTGTATCGGTTGTTAATCTTACTCTCATCTCTGCTGTTGCTCCATCTGGCCCCGAGAATTCATAAAACACATTGAAGATTATTTCATTATTTACTCCACTAATATTAATATCTGAAAGTAAATATGGTGTTGTAAATTCTGCAGTATTTTCAATAATGCTCACAGATCCTTCATTTCCGCTACTTGGTTCTTTTGTGGTTATTTTACCATCAGATGTAGGGAAATCCCCTGAATCAATATCAGACTGGGTTTTAGAATCAAAATAAAATCGATAATCTTGATTTGGAGTATCTGCATATTTAACCACTGGTGAAATAGATAAATCTTCAGTTTTAGATTCTACGGAAATTACTGAAGAGAAAACTGAACAAAACATCATTAAACAAAGCACCATTACTTTCGATTGATAAAAAAACCGCGACATTATTACTACCCGTTAACAAGTAACCGTACGAGTAGAGCATTAAACGGTTTGCCGTCTTATGTACAGAAGTAGGTAATTTTAGCAATAGTATCCTACTCGTTGAAAAACTAGTTCGGTTACGGAGGGTCGCTGGGGTACCCGAGTGGTCAAAGGGGCCGGACTTAAGATCCGGTGGCGAAGCCTTCGTGGGTTCAAATCCCACCCCCAGCACTTATTCCTCTTCTGTACCTTCATTTGAATCGATTGAAGAAAAACGGTCTACAAATTCGTTGTAATCTATCTTTCCATCTGAATCTTTATCAATATCTCTCATTAAAACCTTCATTTGTAATTTTGAAAGCCCGATTCCAAATTCTTCAATAGCGGCTTCTAATTCCTCAGTAGATAAATTGCCGTCATTATTAGAATCAAATTTCTTAAATGCCTCTTTTAGTTCAAGGTTCATAGATTCTCTAGCATCATTAATTCTATCTACCATTAATTGCTCCATCTGAGTTGCAACCTCGCCAACAAACCATTCTGCTTCTCTCCTATGCATTTTCATTGAATATCTACGTCCTCCGACAAACAATGTTAATCTTCCATTTTCATCGGCATCTATGTCTACGAAATCATCTAAATTCCAAATTTTAGATTTCAGAGGGATAATTCCTAAAAATTTAGCCTGTAATGAGATATTTGTTGCAGAAATATTCAACCTATGTCTTGATTCTAATTGCCCTGTATTTGAATTAAAGATAAGCCAATAAGCAATTGTCAGTACAGGGAATAAAAATACCCAAATCAATTGATTGTAATCTTTATCTCCAATAGTTCTCAAATACCACATTGAAATTCCAATACCAAAAGAAAACATTAATGAAACCCAAAAAAATGCTAATGCTGATTGTGTAGAACGTGTAGGTATTGTAGTATATACGCTATTTACTCCTTTCCTAAATCCAAATTGTATAGATGGAAGCCTTTCAGGTCTTGGCCATCGATCGGGATATCTAGCTAACTGTTCAACTACTCCCATTCCATGTTCATCCCTTCTGACTAAACGCCCAGTATGTTCTTTTAGAGGAAGTAATAATTTAGCAGCAATTCCATTCATCATATTCAACAAGGAGTTTTCATCATAACTTTCTAAAATATCCACCCATTCATCATTATCTAATTTTAATTGCAAAGTCCATAAAGCAGGTAAATTATTATTTTCACGAATTGTTCTTAATGCCTGAATTGAATCCTTTTCATACATCTTTTCTGCTACGCCTACCTTAAAATGTAATCCTGAATCATCTGCAGTTAATTCCATTTCACTGGAAATACATGACTTGCCTGAAAAACTACCTCCTACAGAAGAATCAGAGAGGTCTATTGCTGTGGATTGAAGCCATCCCATGAAAAGCCGAGTAACAAGAGATATATGATTATGCACTTTTTATTTACGTATTTTTGATGAATTTATTATTTTAATCCGCCATCTACACTAATTATTTGTCCTGTGATATAATTTGGACCATCTGCTAAAAATAATGCTGTTTGTGAAATTTCTTCAACAGTTCCTTCTCTATTCATAGGAATTTGATCCATAATCTCTTGTTTACCTTTTTCATTAAGCCATTCTGGGAACATAATAGCCCCTGGAGCAATCCCATTGACCCTTACTTCTGGGGCCAATTCATACGACAGACTCATTGTCAAATTATACAAGGATGCTTTACTAGCACAATAATTACTATAATTAATCCAAGGACGATTATAAGAGGTGTCAACCATATTAATTACGCAACCTTTAACAATTTTTAGTTCAGGTAATAGCCCTTGGATTAAAAAATAAGGAACCTTTGAGTTTATCTGATGCATAGCATCCCATTTCTCTTGAGTAACTAATGAAAATTCTATTTCTTCATATATCGAAGCAGAATTTACAAGAACATCAATCCCTCCTCTTTTCCTTACTATCTCTGTATTCTTTACGTCTTTAATAAATCGATCTAATTCAGTAGTTAAATCGGCTTTAATAAGTGCTGCATCCACTCCCATCCCACGAATAGTAGAAATTACTTCTTCTGCTTCTTTTTTCGAATTATTATAATGAACTAAAACATCATACCCATTTTTTGCAAAGTGTATTGCAATTGCCGCACCAAGTCTCTTTGCAGAACCAGTAATCAAAACAAGTTTATTGAATTCAATTGTTGACTCAGTGTCTCTTCGGTCCATGTTGTTGCCTATGCTTAACACGTTTGAAGGTTCTTGATTTAAAAACTCTAAACAACAAACACTTTTTGAGACTTAGGATATAGGGTCTACTGATTAGGATGGCTGGACAACGTCTACCTGTATTGCAAGATGCGGATTCATCAATTAAGAAAAGGCCAAAAACTAGATTGCCTGAGTGGTTTAGAGTATCATTACCTACTGGAGAATCATTAAACGCATTTAATAAAATCAAATCTACCATTACAGAAAATACACTCAATACTGTTTGTGTTGAAGCAAGATGTCCTAACATCCATGAATGTTGGAGCAGAGGTACTGCAACGTTTATGATCGCAGGGCAAGAATGTACGAGAGGGTGTAGGTTTTGTGCAGTAGGTTCTATAAAAACTCCTCCACCATTGGATGAAGATGAACCAAGAAACCTTGCTCTTGCTGTTAAAAATATGAATTTGGAACACGCCGTGATTACAGTAGTTAATAGAGATGATTTGAGCGATAGTGGAGCAGCACACTATAGAAAATGCATTGAAAAAGTAAGAGAAGTTTGCCCTGAAACATCACTTGAATTACTATGTAGTGATTTAGCAGGAGATAAAAACGCACTATCTGTTCTATTAAAGAATCTAGAACTAGATGTATTTGCCCATAATGTAGAATGTGTCCCTAGATTAGATTCCAGAGTTAGAGATAAGAGAGCATCATTTAATCAGTCTCTAGACATCTTACGCTGGGCTAAGGAATTAAGGCCTGAAATCATCACAAAGAGCAGTATAATGGTAGGCCTTGGAGAAACAGATGATGAAATTATCAAAGCTATGATACTATTGAGAGAAGTTAATTGCGACATCATCACAATAGGACAATATCTTCAACCCAATAAAAAATTATTACCTGTAGATAGATTTCCTAATCCTGAAAAATTCAAAGAATGGGATATTTTGGCCAAGGAAATGGGATTCCTAGGGGCTGCTTGTGGGCCCTTAGTACGTTCATCTTATCGTGCAGGTATTCTTTATAGAAAAATAACCAGAAATTAGAAACAGTCAAAGAGAGAAGGGAAGAGGGACTATTATGAGTGAAGGAGATAAGGCAAGCAAATCCACTCCTTTCCGGGTAGGAAATCCACCTGCTAGACCTGGTGAGAAACCAACATTCTCAAGTTGGGATTTTCAGCCTGAAGATTTAAAAAAATTAGACCCACTCAAATGTACAAGCAAAGATACAGAAAAACACGCATATGGATTATTGCGGGTTCTAAATGATTCTAATGATGCGAAAGGAGAATGGGATCCAAAGTTAGATCCAGACACACTCCGAATGGGTTTAGAATACATGATGAAGTTAAGAATATTTGATGATCGAATGCTGAAGATGCAAAGGACGGGAAAGCTTTCTTTTTACATGAGGTCTCTCGGTGAAGAGGCAATTGCAATCGCTCAAACTATGGCTTTGGAAGAGCAAGATTGGATTTTTCCCTCATATCGTCAGCCTGGTGCGCAATTTGTCAGAGGTAGAGACATGGTTTCGATGATTTGCCATTGTATTGGAAATGAATTAGACAATGTAAAGGGTAGACAAATGCCTGTACACTATACCTACAAAGAAGGTAGATTTATTTCAATTTCTAGCCCAGTTGGTACTCAATTCAGTCAAGCAGTAGGTGTTGCTATGGCAAGTGCTTACAAAGGTACTGATGAAGTTACAATTACTTGGTTAGGTGACGGGACTAGTGCTCAAGGAGATTACCATTATGGCCTCAATTTTGCCAGTGCATTCAAACCCCCTATAATTTTAAATGTAGTAAATAATCAGTGGGCCATTTCAACACACAGCAACCTAGCTACTGGAGGTGTTAACTTTGCATCGAGAGGTCTTTCTTACGATATTCCTTGTTTTCGCGTGGATGGAAATGATTTCTTAGCACTATATTCTATAACAAAATGGGCTGCAGAAAGATGTAGG
>PAAW01000030.1 GCA_002699515.1 Methanobacteriota archaeon | reverse complement strand
GAAGGTTGGAGTGGCCCAGCAATTAATTTACCAAGTTCAATTTCAAATGAACCAACAATTGTATTTATTAGAGGAGATGGTTGTGAGGATTTACCAGATACAAATTCAAGTTCCGACTGGGAAAATAGTTGGAGTAAATTCGGCAGAAGCACTCATTGTGATTTTGAATCAGAAATACTTTCAAATGCAAAAATAATTCCAATGCTAGGTCCAAGTGACGGACTATATCAGATAATTAATTGGATTAATAGTGCCCAATCAAGCCTACATGTCCACATGTATGAATTCACAAGTTTACAATTGGCAAATTCACTGATAAGTGCAGTTGAAAGAGGAGTTGATGTCACATTAGTAATTGAAAAGTACCCTTACTCAAATTATGATTTGAGTACTACCAGAGGTATTGTTTACGAATTAGACAAAGCAGGAGTTCAGGTTATTTGGTTTACGACAGGAACTCCTGAGGCCCCTCAACCTTATGCTTACAACCATGCCAAAGCTGCAGTAAAAGATGGTCAGGAAATCTGGTTAGGAAGTGGGAACTTCAAAGATTCAAGTTTCCCCAATAGGCAACAATGGGAAGTAAATGGTGAAACTATCCTTTGGGGTGAAGAAGGAAATAGAGAATGGGGAGTTTTTGTTAATTCATCAGAAATGGCTACTAAATTACTTAGTCGGATGGCATGGGATGAAAACATTGCACATCCGCACGTAGAATCATATGATCCAAATGAACCACAATATGACAAACCAGATTCTTGGTCTGGACTACCTACTTCGAATTTACCAATGGACCCACCACTCTATTCGATTCCTGAATACGAAGGCGATATTGAAGCAAAATTATTATCATGCCCAGACGATTGTGCAAATTCAATTATTTCATCAATTGACAATTCAAATTCATCAATCTTATTATCTCTACAATATCTAGATTTAGATTGGTGGCATGGTTGGTCTGATGAATCAAATCCATGGGGTGATAGTTTAGTTGTTGGTGCATTAGAAAGAGCAGCAGAAAGAGGTGTTTCTATCAGATTAATAATCAACGAATATTATGCTGATGAATCTCCAGAAGTTCAACAGGCTACAAATTTATTTAATGAAGTCTGGAATCATACTTATGGATACGATACTGCTGCTATTATGATGTCTGGCGGAGATGGAATTCTAAAGCTCCATAACAAAGGAATGATTGTTGATTCTGAAAGTGTATTAATTGGGTCGATGAATTGGGGTTCAAATTCACTACTACAAAACAGAGAATACGGTATAATGATCACACATCATGATTTTGCACAATATTACATAGAAAGTTGGTTAGATGATTGGAATAGATTAGACCTTTGGACGGACACTGATGGAGATGGATTACCAGATCATTGGGAAGTAGGATTTGGATTAAATCGAACAACTTCAATAATTCCTGGTACTGCTATTACAGAACATTCTTACGACCCAGATTCTGATGGATTAAATAATTTAGAAGAATACAACAATGGTGGTGACCCTCTTTCCCCAGATACTGACGGTGATTGTATCTCTGATTTACTTGAGTTAGCATTTGCTCAATCCGAAGGAATTAGTGCTCGTAAAGCAATGTCTAATTCAGATGCTAATGGAAATGGAATTGATGACGGTAATGAAACAGAATGTGGAGCAAATTTAGAAGAGGTAGATGTTGACACTACAACAGACACCGATGGGGATGGAGTAGTAGACATCAATGATGATTGCCCAAATACACCTGAAGAATTCTGGAATTCATTGAATATAGATGGATGTCCACTTGACTCAGATAGTGATGGAATATACGATTACGATAATTCTGGAGAGATTTTAGATTTATGTTCTGATACTCCGAAAAATACAATTGTTGATTCTAACGGATGTGAATTGATTTCTGAAGAAGACATAGACAATGATGGTGTTATCGATTCTGAAGACTCATGCCTCGATACTCCTCAAGGTGCTATTGTTGATTCTAATGGATGTAGTGATTCAGATAATGACGGAGTTATCGACTCCATAGACGAATGCCCTGAAACTTTACCTGGAAGTACAGTTGGAAGTACAGGATGCACACCATCTCAAGAAAAAATAAATGATGAGCAAGAGGATGAAAATAGATTAGGAAATGGTGCTGCTGCTGATGATGCTCAATCATTACTTCTTTTGGGGCTAATGTCATTTGCTGCAATTGCATTTATTGGTTCATTACTTATTTTCTTTATGAATAAACAAAATTCTACAAATGAAGTATTCGCTGATCTTGAAAACGAAATTGTAGATAGCGCAGCAAAAGGACTTGAAGAACCAGAATTGAATGAATCTGGAACTTCAGCATTCACATCACCTGTATTAGATGCTGTCACTGGAAAAACCACTAGCGAAGATGAACATCGTAAAGCAGTATTTTCATCTCCAGTATTAAATGCTGGTGAAGTAATAAAATATGATGAAAATGATGAATCAATAGACATGCCAGGTTGGACTAGAGATGTTATTGAAGCTTATCTTGCTCAAGGTTGGACTATGGAACAACTAAAAGAATGGTATAATGAAAATAGTTGACCTTTTTTTCACGACAAGTTCATGAAATAAAAGAAAAAGCAAGTGTTAATGGCCCGCGAACTGGTGAAATTAAATCTCAATGATTTCGAAGAAAATAAAGAAGATTTCATTGATGCAATGGGTAAAGCATTAGAAGACATTGGTTTCTTTGCAATAAAGAATCACGGAATTGATTTAGAATTACTCGAAGGTTGCTATAAAAACTCTGAAAAATTCTTCGATTTTGATTATGATAAAAAATCAAAATATGAAAAAAATGAGATACATTGCCAAAGAGGATATACAAAATTTGGAAAAGAACACTCTAAAGATAATCCTGCGCCTGATTTGAAGGAATTTTACCAAATAGGGAGAACAATAAATGAAGAACATCCCCAATATGACAATTATTTACATAATGTTTGGCCCAAGGAAATCCCAGAGTTTAAAGAAAACTTACAAGCACTTTATTCAAAGTTAGAAGAATGTAGTATAAAATTACTAAATGCATGCTCATTATTTCTTGGAATGGAAGAAAATTGGTTAAGTTCAATGGCTTATGATGGAAATACAATTCTAAGAATTATTCATTACCCACCTCTTCCAGAGGATAGGGACCCTAACAGCGTACGTTCTGCTCAGCATGAAGATATTAATCTCATCACACTTCTTTGTGCTTCAACAGCATCGGGATTAGAAGTGATGGATCATGATGGCAGTTGGTTTAAAGTTGAAACAGGACCTGAATATATCATTGTAGATTCAGGAGATATGATTCAAAACATCACCAATGGTATTTTCAAATCTACAACACATAGAGTTGTAAATCCGGATGATTCAAATATGCGTAGATTTTCAATGCCAATGTTTGTTCATCCAAGAAATGAAATTGATTTAACGCCGCTACCTAAATTCATTGAAATGAGTGGAGGAGAACAAAAGTTCCCCAGTATCAATGCAGGTACATATTTGCATCAAAGGTTAGTTGAAATAGGCCTAGCAAAATAAAGAGGTTGATATTTTGAGAATTGCAGACTTAATTGCACTCAAAAGAGATAGTAATGAATTGACTAATGAACAGATAAAATTTTTAGTTGATTCAATATCAGAGAATAGCATTCAACCTGAACAAATTGGTGCTCTTTTAATGTCAATTTACCTTAATGGGATGACAACAAAAGAAACTACAATACTGACTGAATCCATGAGAGATTCAGGTATTGTTTTCGAATGGGAAAATAAACAAATGATTGTAGATAAGCATTCAACAGGAGGTGTTGGCGACAAAATAAGCATACCTTTAGCACCTGCACTTGCTGCATGTGGATTAAAAGTCCCAATGATTGCTGGAAGAGGACTTGAACATACAGGAGGCACAATAGACAAATTAGAATCAATTACAGGATATAATTCTGCATTAAACCCCAATGAAATTAAAAAAATTGTTAATGATATAGGATGTGTAATTACTACACAAACTAATGAAATGATTCCAGCAGATAGAATTCTATACGCTATGCGCGATTTAACATCAACAGTTGCATCAATTCCATTGATTACAGGATCTATAATGTCGAAAAAAGCAGCAGAAGGATTATCTTGTCTTGTCCTAGACATCAAAGTTGGTTCGGCTGCTTTCATGAAAGATATTGATTCAGCCAGTAAATTAGCAAAAAGCATGGTAAATACGGGAAAAGAAATGGGAATTAAAACTGTAGCATTATTAACTGAAATGGATAATCCATTAGGTTTTATGTCTGGAAATGCTCTTGAAATTATTGAATCAATAAGTATTCTAAAAGGAGATGGCCCAATTGATTGCATTGAATTAATCTTATCCCAAGGTGCAGAATTACTCCACCTTTCTGGTCTTGGAAAATCTAAAGAAGAGGGATTAATTAAAATTAAAAATGCTCTGGAAAATGGAGATGCATTAAAGAAATTTAATGAAATGATTATTGCACAAGGAGTTGAAAAGACATTTGCAGACAAACTATGCGAAAATCCTCATATACTTATTGAAAAATGCAAATTTAAATCACAATTGTTTACCAATAAATCAGGATTCGTAGCATCAATTAATGCAATGAATATTGCTGAATTTATATTAAATAATGGAGGAGGCAGAACAAAAATGGAACAGAAAATAAATCATAATATAGGAGTAGAATTACATCTCAAAGTTGGAGATTATCATAATTTTGAGAATCCATGGGCAACAATTTACCATGATACAAAAGTAGATACATCTACTCAATTAATTAATTGTGTAGAAATTACTGAAAGGAAAGTTGAAACAATAAGTAGAATCCTTAAAAGAATTTCATAACTTATTGTTCTTCAAATTCATATTTTAATACTAAAGTCCTTGCGGCTTGTACTTCATTTACTCTACCAACGTGTGTAGTAATTGGTGCTTTATGTAATGTTTCATAATCTTCTGCTAATACTTCGTGGAATTTTTTAGCAAAAGTATCTAATGTTTTCTTTGACTCTGTTTCTGTTGGTTCGATCATCAAACATTCAGGTACGACTAAAGGAAAATATACTGTTGGAGCCATGTATCCTTTATCTAAAAGTCCTTTTGCGATATCCATTGCAGTAATTCCTGATTGTTCTTTTAGTGGCAATGCACTAATTGTAAACTCGTGTTTACAGAATTTCGCCTCGGAACCTTCCGATGGCATAATAGGGATAGCATCAAGTGCATTAGATTCTGGATTCATAATCTTATGACGTAAATAATTAGCATTCAAAACCGCATGTTCACTCATTTTTTCTAATTGGAACCCATATCTTCTGTAAAAAGCCCAACACCTCACTACTGCACCAACATTACCCATCCATTGCTGGACTTTTCCGATTGAGTTTGAAGGTTCAATTAACACATACCACCAATCACCTTCCAAACCAACATCATCAATTTCTTTTCTTTCTCTTCTAGAAACTAGAGGAGTTGGCAAAAATGGTGCTAAATGCGACTTTACCCCTATTGGGCCTGAACCAGGACCACCTCCTCCGTGAGGTTGACTGAAGGTTTTGTGTAAATTATAATGAACAGCATCAAAGCCCATCAAACCAGGTGTTGTTTTACCTAGAATCGCATTAAAATTAGCGCCATCATAATACATCTGGCCACCTGCTGAATGAACTATCTCTGCTGCTTTAGAAATCTCTGGTTCAAAGATCCCAAGCGTATTTGGGTTAGTAATCATCATTGCTGCAGTATCATCCCCAACTACTGACTTCAAGGCATCTAAATCTAATAATCCGTCCTCTCTTGAAGGTATCTCAATGATCTCATAACCACACATTGCTGCACTTGCAGGATTTGTTCCATGAGCAGAGTCAGGAACTATCACTTTATTCCTATGAGCCTCACCAATTGATTTATGATACTCTTGAATGCATCTTATTGCTGTAAATTCACCCTGAGCTCCAGCCACTGGTTGAAGTGAAACTGTATCCATTCCTGCGCAAATACCCAACATTTCTTGCATTTCAAAGAGAATTGCCAACAAACCCTGTTGATGAGATTCTTGCTGTAAAGGATGTAATTCTGCGATTCCTGGCATTGCTGCAATTACTTCATTAACTCTTGGATTATGCTTCATTGTACAGGAACCTAGTGGGTAAAATCCAGTATCTATTCCAAAATTTCTTGTTGAAAGCCAAGTATAGTGTCTTACAACTTCAGGCTCTGAAAGCAATGGCAAACGTGGCAATTCTTTACGAACTAAATCAGATGGTAATTTAATTTTTGATTTTTCAATAAGTAATTCTGGTTGAGAATAACCCATTCCATCTATCCCTTCAAATTCAAAAACATTACTCATTATTAATCCCCCTTAGTAATTCTTCTAATTTTGTTTTGAATGTTTCAATTTCATTTAATGTAGTTTGATCGGTTGCACAAATCAATAAATCATTTTCACATCCACTATACCAATTTGATAATGCAAATCCCCCAATAATTCCATTCTCATCAAGCCAATCCAATGCTTTTTGTGCATTCATAGGTAACCTTATCACAAATTCATTATAATGATTTAATTCTGAATAAGGAACTGTGATGCCCTCTATTTGTGAAAGTTTTTCTTCTAATAATTGCCTTGCGGCAAAATTTCTAAGTGCTAATTTTTCAACTCCCTTAGGTCCTAAAAGAGACATGTGCATAGCACCCATAAGTGCAATTAAAGTTTCATTTGTACAAAGATTTGATGTTGCCCTATGCCTCCTGATATGTTGCTCTCTTGTAGATAATGTCAAACAAAAAGCAGTTTGTCCTCTGTCATCTATACTCTTACCAACTATTCTTCCTGGCATCTGTCTCAAATATTTCTTAGAACATGCAAATATCCCATAAATTGGCCCTCCTCCAGTCATTCCTACTCCCAAAGGTTGACCTTCGCCAACAACAATATCAGCGCCATAATTCCCAGGAGCTTCTAATACTCCCAAAGAAGTAGGTTGAACACCTACAATTAATGAAGTAGATTCTCCAATTATTTGTTTTATTTTTTTAATTCCTCCGTCTAAAATACCGATTGGATTTGGTTGCTCTACATAAACAGCACAAGATCCATTGGCATTTGAGAGGGCATCAAGATCTATTAAACCATTATTATCATGCTTTAATTTCTTAATAATAATACCACCCCCTTGAGTATAATTTTCAATTACAGAGTATCTATGAGGGGGAATTAATTCAGAAACATAAACTGTATCTTTTTGTGTTGCTTTCTTGTTATTTACTCTTACAGAACAAGTAATTGCCTCAGCTGCTGCTGTAGAACCGTCATAAACACTAACATTAGAAACTGGCAATCCTGTTAATTCGCTTATCATTGTTTGGAATTCCCACATTGCTTGTAACATACCTTGACTAACTTCTGGTTGATAGGGAGTATATGATGTAAGAAACTCTCCCCTCCCAATTAATTGACCTACCAATGAAGGAACAAAGTTTCGATATAATCCTGCACCTAAAAAACTAGTTTTATTTTTTGATGTAACATTAGCACTCAACAAGATTCTTGCATCACGTAATATTTCTTCCTCAGATTGAGGTTTTCTAAGGGGTAATTTACCATTAAATCTAACTTCTTCTGGTATATCTGAAAACAAATCATCAATTGAATCTAATCCAATTAACTTCAACATTTCAGCCTCTCTACCCAAGTTAGGTAACTGGTCCATGCACTACCCATTTCAAAACGAAGTATCAATATTTGTATTCACTAACAAAATGGAGGTGGCATGACTTTTGCTGGCACTAACTTTCTTTTACTTGCTGCAACATAAACAATTTGTCCTTCTTTAACATCCCTAAAGTAACCCATTGCAATGCCCTTATTTTCTAAACTTGGACTTGGTGCACCTGATGTAATAATTCCAATTTGTTCTGAATCTAGATCTGCCTCTACAAATACAATATGTCCCATTCTGGGTGCTGGCCCTCTTCCTTCATACCGAATACCCCACCATTTTTCTTGTGCTCCTTTTTCCAACATTGCATCTTTACCAATAAAATCATGTTCTAAATCTAACCCAAAAGGAACCTGAGTTTCTATACTACTTCTTATTAGATTTTTATGAGATTCAGAATCTCCTAAACCTGTCCAATAAAAATCTTGACCTGACAACAAATATCCTTTTTCTAACCTCAAAGTATCTCTAGCACCTAATCCTACAGGAACAATTCCAGAATTACATCCGTCTTTCAATAATTCTGCCCATAATAATGATGCCTGCTCATTTGGAATGAATATTTCATATCCTGCTTCTCCTGTGTATCCAGTACCTTGAATCCAACCAGTAATTCCAAATTCATTTGGTTTTATTGCTTGCCCTTTAAATCTCCCAACATGATTTTCTTCACCCAATACTGAAATCAAGGAATCCTTAGAAAAAGGCCCTTGTAATGCAAGAATACTAGTATGATCAGATAAGTTTTCAACTTTTATTGAACCATCCTGTGGAAGATAATTTTGAAGCCAATCCCACATAACAGATATCATGCTAGCATTTGGAACTCCTAAAATTGTTTCAGAATTTGTAACGCTCCAACTGTCATTCATTTCTGACATTTCATCATCATTTGTTACTGCAAAAATCATATCATCAATTATAACTCCATTTGTATCTAAAAAATGAGTGTAAGCACATCTGCCATTATCTATTGAAGTAACTCTTTGCGTAGCTAATGACTCAAACCATTTTAGAACACCAATTCCGCTAATCCTAAAAAACCCCATATGAGATACATCAAATAAACCTACAGTAGTTCTAGTTGCAAGGTGTTCTTCCCTTATATTCGTATACCACATTGGTAATTCATAACCATGAAAGTTAACTAAATTCGCTCCTGCAAGAACATGTTGTTCATAGCATGCTGTACGTAACAAAGTGGCACCGTGTTCAACCATCAAACTTTGCTAAACGCGGACGGTATTCAATCATACCTAAACCGATTTCAATTTATAGGACCTATTAATCGCAGGTTTGTATAAGATGCTCATTACTAAACTTAAATCAAAGGTAGCATATGCTAAAGTTACGCAAACTGAACTTTTCTATGTTGGAAGTATAACTATTGACGAGAACATTATGAATAGGGCTGTTCTTTCTGAAAATGAAAAAGTACAAGTTGTAAATATCAACAACGGATCTAGAATTGAAACATATGTAATCAAAGGAGAAGCAGGGAGTGGAATCATTGCACTAAACGGTCCAGCTGCTAGACATGCACAAGTGGGCGATGATTTGTTTATTCTTTCATGGGCTCAGATAGACCCTGCATCTGAGGATCTTGAACCGGTGATTGTAGATCTTAAAAAATAAGTATGCGGATTGCATAAGATTTGCGCCACATTGAATAACCCCCTATCAATCTCATCCACATATGCTAGGAGAAGATGGCACTAAATGGCTAGATAGATTACAAATGCAAGTTGCAAGATCATTACAAGCACAAGGGTGGAGTCAACAAAATATTTCACAAATGATCGGGATGACTCAAAGCACGATTAGTCGACAAAGAGGTAGGCCATTACCAAAACTAAAGGGCAGTGCTGATGAATCTGTAGTAGATGGATGGGCTACTGAAATGACTCAATTATTATCCAACTTAGGACCAGAAGCAAAATTAAAACAACAACGTTATGTTATTGAGTTTCTTTTTGATGATGGGAGAAATATACGATTTGATAAAATCTTAACTGGAACAGATTTAGACAGAGGTCAAGCAAGAGCAGGTCTTTTAAGACGCCTAGAATGGATTACACAAAGGTTTGTAATTCCAAAAATAGAAAAATGGCAACCAGCAATAGGAATGAATGTTGCTGCATGTACTAATGATGCTTTAGACATTAATGATGTAGCTGCATTCCCAGGAAGACTATGGATAATTAATGACCAAATTAAATATCTATCAATGCCTGAATTTGGAGCAAGTAGGCATTTGGCAGGAGTATTACTTAAAGCAAGAAATTTTGGTTCAAATGCCACTGCAATACTAAATCTTGCACTACCTAAGAAATTCAATAAAAAAATAAAAACAGTTGCGAAAAATTTAGATTTGATTACTGCATTTGCACCAAAAAGCACTCCTGATAACTCTTCAAAAGATGCTCAAATATTAATTGACGAAGGTGATTTTGGATGGGTTCCAACACTTTACGTTCTAGCAACAAATCCCATTGAATTAATTGATAGAGCACATTTAATTATTGATGCACTCGAGGGGTGAAAAAAATTCTTAAGAAATTAATCAACAAATTTATTTTCTCACCATGGCCATTTTGGAGGCCTATATGGAAATTTCAATCGAAAAAGTTCTCGCTCTCATTACCTATAGCTGCTTTTTTAATTTCTACAGTATATATCTCAACAATATATGCATTGACAAATAACCTTGCAGACTGGAGAGGATATACTATTTTTTCATCAAGTACCATAATAGATGAAAACATACCCTATATTAAAGAATCAATATTCATTTATGGTGCATATTATTTCTTATTTATTGCAATGGCTCTTTCTGTACCATTAAATAAAAAAGGTTTGATTGAATGTATCTTTGCTTATCAAATTTTGATGTTGCTTTCCACATTAAGTTTCATAATTTTTGTATTAATGCCAATAAAAGTAGACACAAGATTTGGCCTAGATACGGGAGAAGGTTTAGTTTCAACATTGTATGAAATTCTGTATATGGCAGACCCTCCATATAATTCATGGCCATCACTGCATGTATTACATTCAATTTTCTTATCTTGGATTTTATTGAGATGGATTAAGCAAAGTCAAGGAGTCTTTAAAGTTCCTGTAATACTAAATAAATTTAAATTATTTGAGAAATATATTATTCCTACATTCATTTGGACCTTGTCAATTACTATAGCAATTAGTACAATGACTACTAAGCAACATTATTTCTTTGATTTTGTTACTGGAATTATTTTCGCCACTATTGGAATATTAATCCTTAAAAAATGTATAACTCACATTGAAAAGAATCATGAGCATATAATTGAACATTTAGAAAATTAACCTAATAATCCTGGGTTAGACATCAGCATCAATAAACCAATACCTGCAAACATCATCATCCAAGAGCCTACCATTTTTATCATTCCTGTAGATTTTCTCAAGAAATCTATCATTACTTGCCTACCTAAACTTACTGCTACTGTAACGGTGATCATTAGCAATAATAATCCAAGCATCAATCCAGATAACCCCACAGGCACAGAATTTCCACTTTGAGTTGAAAGATAAATTATGAATGGCAATACTGCTGCCGCTGTACAATCAATTGATGCTGCCGCATATCCAATTCCATAAAGATACATATTTCTTCTAGGAGTAAATGTTTCATCGTTTTCTGTTGTGCTCCACTTGTCAATTAATCTTTGAACCCACCCCATAAGATGTGCTGTTCCACCAGTTAACATGAAAAAACCAAGTATCACTAACAATACTGCAATTCCTAAAGCTATCTGAGTAATTATTCCTGATTTTTCAAACGCTTCACCCATAATTACTGCAATTATTCCGATAAAAATGAAAAAGGTCCACATACCTAAACCTGAAAGTAATCCAATAACCCATGCTTTAGGCATTTTTCCTTTTATTTTTCCTTTTTCCTTTAATTCCTCTTCCCTAGAACCAAGAGAAAGATAGTATGTAATGAAACTCGGCAATACAGGGAATGCACAGGGAGAAAAATAAACAAGTACAGATAACAATAATCCCAAAGTGAATATTCCAATCATTGATGTATCTACTTTAGAAAGCCCAAATCGAAGATCATCAGCATCACCATTTAATGCAGAAATTACTGCTGAATCAAATTCATCCCACTCTAAACCTGTTCCTGTATTTTTAGCTATCAAATACCCCTCGTGATCTATGACATAAACAACAGGAATAGTCAACGCATTGTAATACTCCCTTAAATCGCCTCGTTCTCCTGTGGTTTCATTTACAATTACTGATTCAACGCTACCTTTCCCTGTGAAATAATAGGGGACGTGGTACCCTCCGTCCTCATCTGAAGTATTCAAATAAGAAAATGGCTCATTATACCAAGCACCTACTGCCACAATCAATAATTCATACTCTGTGTCCATCTCATTCCATATCGGCATATTTTCTTCCAGGTGTGCTTGAACTCCATGGCAAGCAAGACAATCATGGGCCATGAAATCAAGTATCACTACTTTTCCACGATGATCTTCTAATTCAAACCACCCAGTATCATTTGTATAATCAGATTCTATTCCAGTCCTATTTAATGAAATCATTTCAAAATTAGGGGCTATTTGTGCATCATCACTAACACCAAATTTTGAAGTCGTCATTCCAAAAACAGTTAATCCAGAATATGCAATTACACAAAAAAGCACTATTGATATTGAAAATGCTAACCACGTTTGCTTTTCAGCAAAAACTGATAAATTCATACCAGTACGCCTTTGAATACTGCCTAGCACTTTAATTCACACCTCGCATTAGATTCCATCTATTGACCTTATTGGTTTGAGATCTTAAATTCGGTATTCATTAAGCCATATTAAACCAACTTCTAATCTTTCATGAGTTGGATGTACTTCTATTTGCGCACAAGGCAATAAAAGTTCATCACAAATTTCATCAATTAATGAGATCGGCAATTCTATTCTTTGTTCATTATCATTCCAATTAATCCATCCAGAATCAATTTCAAATTCATTAACTAATTCTTCAATATATTCTTGTGAATTTTCAACTTTAGAATATATTGCTCCAAAAATGATCGTGTCATCATCTGAGATCTCTTCCCAAGGTTGTAAATTCGCTTTTGCTCTTCTTGAAAAACGCGCCCTTAATTGACCTGCATCTTTGTATTGAGAAGTGCAAAATTTAAGATGATAATTATAATTTCCTAAATTTATTTTCTTTTTTAATTTTGAAGCTAATTCAGCGCTTCCTTCCGCACCTGCTGTTATTTCATTACTAATATTAAATCCGCGTAATTCCATATTTTCGTAATTACCAACAGTAATCTCTAATTCATTAAGATTCACAAATGAAATCGGAACCTCTCTTAATTCATCTAATAATTTTTCTAAAAGTACGCCTTTATCTGGTTCTGCAGGGAGTTCAATTCCTGTCAAAATTCCTTCGTTCGCACATTCTGTAATTACAGTTTTGTATTTTTCTAATTCAAATTTTAATAAATGAAATCTAATTTCATCCAAACCTGCTTCTTTGAGTTCTTTTGCATATTTTGGATTGAAAGGTATGCTAGTGTAAAGGTGTATATGGTGATTTGAGCCAAATTCCTTCTTTAATATTTTAATTGCTTCAATAGAACGTTCTCTAGCCATCATTGGATCTCCTCCTGTTATTCCTGTTCCAGTTGCATTCATCGCCTTAGCTTCCTCAATTACATCAGAAAAATCATTACAAGGCCTTTCATTTGCATACATAATATCAATCTCTCTACGATTCTCAGAAAGTGGACAGTAATCACACATCCAATGACACTTTCCAGTGACAAATAACACTAATTTTGAGCCTGCTTGACATTGTATACACCCTTGTGTTTCTCCGACCTCTGGAGGTTCTATCGCACTAATTACAGGTAATTTCATTTCCATAAAAACCACAGTCTATTTTTTCTCAGATGCTTTAGAGATTAACCAACGGTGAAATCTATAATCCGTTGTTAATTCTGGATGAAATGATAATGCTAATTTATTCTTTTGGATAAGACCTACAACTTCTTCTTGATTAAATACAACTTTTTGTACACTGGAGTTGATATTTGTAAACTTAGGTGCCCTAATAAATACACCTTGAAACTCCTCAACGTCCATTTTTTTACTTTCTTGGTTTACAGATAACGGCCAATGATTTCCTTCCAAGATTTGTGCTTTTGCTTTACCTTCATTGATTGCTAAAGGTATTGATAAATTTTTAATTTTTAGTAATGATTGAAATGAGTCTCTTTGCCTACCGTATGCATTGCGATCTACTTCTGCATCAATATAAGCACTTCTTCCAGAACCAGGATTGAGAAGTAATATCGCACCTGCACAAGTCCCTAGGATCGGAATCTGAGGATTTTCATCAACATAATCAAAAATTGAAGACAATAAACCATGACTTTCTGATGCTTTTCTCATCGTAGTTGATTCACCACCAGGCAATACTATCCCATCTAATCTTGAATCTAGAATATTGTTACCTGATCTTAATGGAATTACATTAATTTCAACCTCTAATTCCAATGCGGCATTATACAATGCTTCCACATGTTCATGGCGTGCTCCTTGAAGCATTGCCAATCCTATTCTAATTACCACATTTGAGCCGTTTAAGTGATTGCATATGAGGCCTTCTTACGCTTTATTGAATAACCCTCGTTAATAGTAGGTATCATGGGAGAACCGAATACAACGAAGATTTCAGATTTGCCATCAATAAATATTGAAGGAGATTGTTTCTTAGTTCCAGGCCCTGTGAAAATGTCTGAAAATACCCTTAATTCTATGTCTCATCCTGTAATTACAGCCAGAGGCACAGAATATAGGGATGTTATGGCTGAATTAAATGGACTACTTCGTATAGCATTTAACCTTACAAACTCTAGTTTCGAAAGAGGGGAAAAATCATTCCATGGCGATGACAATTACTCGATTATTGTAGTAAGTGGGAGTGGAACTGCTGCAATGGAGATGGTTATTGCAAATAGATTCACTAAAGAAGATAGTATCTTAGTGCCCACTAATGGTAAATTTGGTGAAAGAGTTGCTGAAATAGCCAATACATTTTCCAATGTTAATAATTTGAAATTTGGATGGGGATGCTCATTCAATCTAGAAGAGATTGATAAAGAATTAGCAACAAAAAAGTATTCGGCAATTGCTTTCTGCCATAATGAAACGTCTACTGGAATTACTCAAGATGCTGAAGCACTTAGTATCCTTGCAAAAAAACATGAAGTTGCATTTATCCTTGATGGGATTACCAGTGTTGGAGGATTACCTGTTTTTCCAGAAAAATGGGGTGCAGAAGCCATAGTAGTAGGTGCACAAAAATGTACTGCTGGACCTAGTGGTGTTTCTGCGATTGCGATCAATAATTCATTTATAGATTCGATTAAAAAGAAACATCAGAATGGCGAAATCATTCCCACATATTATCTAAATATAATTTCTGCATTAAAAAAAGCTCAAGATGATCAAACACCATGGACTCCAGCCATTAATCTTACAATGGGTTGGGTTTCTGCGTTGAGAGAATTAAATACAGAAGGTTTGGAGAATCGCTGGAAAAGATGTCATGATTTATCTAAAGGAGTACAAGATTTATTTTTAGATTTAGGATTAGATTTATTCGCTGAATCATCACAAAGATCCACAACTGTAACTGCAATATTATACCCAGAAGGTATTAATGATGAATGGAGAAATAGATTAGCAAATACATACAAAACATACGTGATTGGAGCACAAGAGCATATGAAAGGAAAAATGTTTCGAGTGGGGTCAATGGGTACCACAGAAACATCTGAAATGATTGAGGGCTGTAAAAGAATGATTGCATGCTTTAGAGATTTTGGAATTGAATTACCAGATGTTGATGTGGAGAGTTATTTTTAATGGATGAAATAAATAATGAAGTTTTGGAGATGAATCCTCAAGCACCATCTGAAAAACCATCTCCAAGTTCAATAGTATTAGGAAGATTTCAACCATTACACAAAGGTCATGTTGCATTGATTGAATGGGCATATAAACAAAAAGAAAACTCCTGTCTTCGGATAGTGGTTGGCTCATCCAATCGCATTCAATCTCCAGAAAACCCTTGGAATTTAGAAGAAAGATTTGAAATGATTAAACTCTGGAAAAATAAAGTACATCCCGAATGGGAAATTGAAATAATCGGAATTCCCGATATCAACGATCCGCCAAAATGGGTAGAACATGCTAGTAAATATCATGGAGATTCTGGATTATTACTTACTAGTGATAAAAAAACTCAGGAATTATATGAAAATTCTAATTGGGAAACAAAATTTTTTGATTTACAAAACCGTATTTCTTTTGAAGGTTGGAGAGTAAGAGAAACATGTAAAATGCTTTCAACGGTAAAAGAAATTGATTCAGTTAAAAAAATATTACTTGAAACGATTCCCGAACCAGTGATAGATTGGCTATTAGAAAAAGACCACTTAAGCAGATTACCATTTCTTGGACCACCAGTAGAAAGAGTTGGATGATTAACTAGAAACAACTACTTTTGATGCTTTCAATAATTTGTCTTTGTACAAATATCCCTCTTCGAGAACATCTACAATTTTCCCACTTGGAAATTCATCTGTAGGGGGTACTGTTGTAATTGCCTCATGAATATTAGGATTAAATTCTGAATTTAATGCAACAATATGAGTGACACCATCTTGAGTTAATTCTTGCCATAATTTAGTCCTAATAAGTCTTAAACCCTCAGCCTCTGGCGAATTATTTTCTTGATCTATCATCAATAATGCTCTATCCACATCTCCTAAAACTCTTAACATTCGATTTGCTAAATTAAATCCCGAATAGCGAATTAATGTTGATTTTTCTGCAATAAGTCTTTTTCGAACATTAATGATTTCTGCATCTCTGTAACCTACTTCTGCTTCTGCTTTTTCTAATTTTTCTTCGAGTTGTACATATTTTTCCTCGATTGTAAGTTCCTTCTCAATGATTTCTTCTGTAATTTCTTCTGATGTTTCTTCTAATTCTACTACTTCCTCTATTGGTGAATCTTCATCAGTCATATACTGCCGAGAAAAATTAATCATTTGAAGTTCTCGTTTCTACGAATAATATTACCAAGATTCCATTCTCCATGCCCCCATTGTGATTTCTTTAAATGGTCTCTTCCTACAATTATCTCAAAATCCTCATTATCACTACAATTGCGCAATAAATAATGTAATGTAGTTGTTGATTTACTATGACTTGTCATTGTAGGCAAGATTCTTGGATCTTTTGTTTCATCTAATGTTTCACCTAATTCCTCTCTTCTCCTCATCCAATCCATAACAACAATTTCGGTAAATTCATTGGCTGAAATCTCATTAATTTTTTTGATTAAACTATCCCAAACTTCTTGTGCATATAACTCCTCTATATTGTCCACATTAATATCTAATATTTTTTCAAAATACAAATAAGATCTTGCTTCCCATACTTGCCAAAAACCAGTACAACACAACTCAATTAAATGATATAACCCTTCACATCCTTGTTCGAAATTTAATGTTCCTTTATTTATTCCTTGACAAATTGTTGAAATAAAATCCGTTTCAATATCCTCAAGAGAATATTTATCCATCCATTCTAATAATTCTACTTCTGAATCAATATCATGAAGCCTTGTAAGTTCATTATCTAATTGAGGCCGTAAATTTCTCAAAGTACCATTCTGTGCTTGATTATACAATTCAGACCATCCTAATTTAGAAACCATTGAAAAACTAACTGTATCAAGCAAATGTACTGTCATTTCAATGCTAATCTTGCTCCCCTCTAATCTACCCTAGCAGATTGCGCTATTCTTTGTTTTCTAAACATTATAATTGATAACCAAATGATACGAGACCTGTTCGAGGGAGAATCAATTGGCCACGATTGAAGAGCAAATTAAAGAGATTCAGGCTGAAATTGATAAAACTCAAAAAAATAAAGCAACAGAACACCACATTGGGAAATTAAAAGCAAAAATTGCTAAATTAAAAATCCAAAGAGAAAAAGTCCTACAGCATGCAAAATCTAGTGGACCTAAAAAAGGATTTGAAGTTAAAAAATCTGGAGATGCTACTGTTGCACTCGTGGGTTTCCCATCGGTAGGTAAATCAACACTTATTTCAAAAATTACTGATGTTAAATCAGAAACTGGATCCTATGCATTTACAACACTAACATGTATTCCTGGACTTATGACTCACAGAGGTGCTAAAATACAAATTTTGGATTTGCCTGGATTGATTAAAGGTGCTGCTGAAGGAAAAGGAAGAGGTAAAGAAATTCTAGGAGTAATTAGAAATTCGGACATGGTTCTATTTGTTGTAGACCCATTCCAACAAGCACATTTCAATGTATTACATAGGGAATTAGAAATATCTGCAATTAGATTAAATCAGAAAAAACCTCAAGTTTTCATTACACGTACATTGAGGGGAGGAATAGATGTCAGATCTACTGTTGAACAAACTATCTTAAGTGAAACTGAAATTGCAGATATTATACGTTCTTTTGGTATCGTTTCAGCATTAGTTACTTTACGTGTCAATGTTAATGCAGAAATGATTGTTGACACATTAGCCGAAAATAGAATATACAATAGAGCAGTTATTGCAATTAATAAAATTGACTTAGCAAATGAGGAAGAATTAGTTTCAGCTGAAAAAGCACTACCCAATGGCTGGCCAGTAATGAGAATTTCTGCATTCAATGGAGACGGAATTGAAGAATTAAAGGATTTTATTTATGAAAACTTAGGATTCATGAGCATATACCTGAAACCTCAAGGACAAGAAGCAGATTTAGTAGAACCTTTGATTGTAAAGGATACAAGTACTGTAGAAGATATCTGTAATACACTTCACAGAGATTTTGTAAGAAAATTCAGATATTCTAGAGTTAAAGGACCTAGTGCAAAATTTGATTGGCAAAGAGTAGGTTTAGAACACCGATTAAAAGATGGTGATCTATTAACGATAATTACAAGAAAATAACACACATTACTCAGGAAATTTTTATAGATCTTAGGAGAATCAACAAAGCATAATTAAAAGGAGAAATTATTCTTTAGACACCAGTCATACATTGATTGAATAATAGGTGCTAATGATATTGATTTTTCTGTTAATGTATAGGAAATGGCGTTTGCATCACTTACTTCGCGTTTCAATAACCCACATTCCTCAAGTTCACTCAATCGTCTTGAAACTGTCGTCCCCGAAGAATCTACGCTAAATTTTAGTTTAGTGAAATTCATTGAACCTTTTGATTTATAGAGTTCCAGAAGAATATGCAAAGACTTTGATTTTGTCAATATTTCAAGGAGATTGTCAACCTTGCCATAAACAGGATCACAATTAATTTCCATACCTAACTAACCTTACGATTCATCACCCATATATCACTGATTTGTAATATTAGTTACATCGACGTTACGATATAGTTAATTAATAAACTCCTTTAGAGAAATCATGATGAAGTTGGTAAGGACGTTATTTTGTTCTTTTCTTTTGGTAGCGATATTGCTAGGCGTTATTATATCACCAATGATGTCGCAAAGTTCTATTCTCGAAGATTCAGCGCATAGTTTACGTTATTCAAGTCCAATTCAAGCAACAATTTCACCTACTTCAGGTTGGACTAGTGGTGGTGAAGAAATTGTCATCTATGGCAGCGGTTTCATGGATTTGGCATTCACTAATACAACCTATGACGGAATCAATCATCAATGGGCAAAATCAACGGCAAACTATGCTGACCAATCTGGTCAAGAAAATTCCATAGTGGTAGATTCTAATGGGCATGTTCATATCGTATCTGCTGCAGGTGATAATTACGATTTCATTCACAGTGTGTATGATGGAAGTTCATGGTCTGTGACTAGTATCAAGGGCTGTGAAGGCTCGTATTGCTGGGATACTCACATGGTGATTGATGACAACGATCATCTTCACGTAGCGTACTCAACAGGTAACAATTACATCATTTACATGAATTTTGATGGTACTACATGGTCATGGTCTCAAATATCTTCAAGCGGCAAAGTAGGGCCGGTTGGCATAGCAGTTGATTCGAATAATAATCCACATGTTTCGTATTCTGCATATGGCTCTTATTGTGGCAATGGGCTAATGTTAGCATCGTTTGATGGTGTTGATTGGACTTCTCAAACTGTTAAATCTGGTAGTAATCGCGGTTGCAGTTCGGCAATAGTAATAGAGGATGATGACCAAATAAATATAGCATATCAAAATCGAGATTCTTCAAAATTAAATTTCGTTACTGGCAATGGTGTTTCACCATGGTCAAGTGACTATGCAGTAGATTTCGGAAACCCAGCTAGTAGCCTGTACCCTGGTTATTACTCTTCGATGGCTGTGGATCATCAAGGACAGTTCCACATCGCTCATTACGATAGCAAAGAAGAAGACTTGAGATACTCAACCGGTGCGCCAAATGGTCAATGGACTACTACCATTGTTGACTCGGGAGGTAATACAGGCCGCAATCCTGCAATCGCCATTGATGTCGCGGGCGACCCTCACATCGTTTATCATTCATGGGCAGGATGGGATTTGAAATATGCTACATTGAATCCAAGTTCACCTGATTGGCAAGTGAGTAATGTAGAGACCGCTGGCAGTGTAGGTGATTCAAGTTCAATATTTATCGATGACACGGGAATTATCCACATTGCATATAGTGATGATACCAATAATGTTCTCAGGTATGCTACCAAAAATTCCGGTGTTTCTGTCACTAACGAGATAACAGTTCAATTCGGTCAATTTGGCTATGCAACCGGAGAGTTAGTCGATGATTCGACAATAGTAGTTAACACACCTGTTGCCAGCCAAGCAGACACAATCACCCTCTCTTTATGGGACAAGGATGGTATTGAACACCAACTGTCTTCTACTTTTGAATTCATTTCTCAGGATGATTTAGACAACGATGGTGTACTCAATGCTAACGATGATTGTCCAAATGATGCTGGTACTTCGACACAAGATTTGACTGGCTGCCCAGATGATGATGGAGATGGTTACAGTAATTCAGGTGACACATTCCCTAGTGATTCCAGTGAAAATTCCGATAGCGATGGTGACGGAGTTGGTGATAACGCTGATGCATTACCTAATGATGCCAGTGAAACAGTAGATAGTGACGGTGATGGTGTTGGTGATAATAGTGATGCGTTTCCTAATGATTCGAGCGAAAATACCGATAGTGATGGTGACGGTGTTGGCGATAATAGCGACGCTTTTCCTTCAAATCCTTATGAGCAATATGATTCAGATGGAGATGGAGTTGGAGATAACTCAGATGCTTTTCCTAATAACGCAGAGGAAACTCATGATTCAGATGGAGATGGAGTTGGAGATAATAGCGACGCTTTTCCGATGAATGCATTTGAGATATTTGACTCAGATGGAGATGGAGTTGGAGATAATAGCGACGCTTTCCCTAATGATGCAAATGAAACATTAGATAGTGATGGTGATGGCATAGGAGATCTTAATGACCTTTGCAACAATACAATGCAAAATAATTCAGTTGATACTGACGGCTGTTCACTACAACAGCTCAACAATGATACCAACGAAACAGATGATACACAGGGTAATCAGACTAATGCCACAGATAATACAAATCAAACTGAAGAATCTGTAGACGCCGATGGAGATGGAGTTATTGATGAAAATGATCTCTGTCCAAACACACCTTGGGATGTATTAGTTGATCTTGAGGGATGCTCAATTACGAATCAAGAGGAAAATATTGAAACAGAGGAAGATGGGAATTTTGCGAATAAATTATTGAGTGGTGAGCCTGCAGCGATTGCTTCTACTGTTGGAGTAAGTGCCATATTAATTGCATTAATTGGATTCTTACAATCTAATATGATTGCTGCAATGTTACCTGAAACCCTAAGAGGGTTACAATTTTTAAAGAGAAAAACTAAACTTAATTCTGAAGAAAGACGCGAATTAATTCATCTTCAATCTGTTGTTCAAGCATATTCCAGTGAAACTAAATTATTAGATGATGAATTAAGAGTTTTAGCAGCAGATGTTAATGCTCGCTATACAAACAAGGAATTAAAAAAGAATACAAGAGAATTATTGATGACTTTAATTAGAGATTTAAGGAATATGGAATCAAGAGAACTATCTGAAATAGCATTCAATGATAGTTATTTTGGATTATTAGGCACTATAGATACTAAACAAAGGTCACAAAAATTACAAGAAGATTTAGCAATGAG
>PAAW01000029.1 GCA_002699515.1 Methanobacteriota archaeon | reverse complement strand
TTAAATTTCAACTAAAGGTTATAGTGGGATTAGATGGGTGCGGTATCTGTATCGGGGTGATTAATTGGCTAGGAAGAGACGTGGGAAGGCTCAAAGGAGACGAAAAAACGCTGGTGCAGATAAAAGAAATTATGATGAATTAGATAAATATCCTGTTAGGCCTCCTCATGCTTTTGCAAGAGTTGTTAGGGATAGACGTTCATTGAATATTCTCTATCAAGTTATTGAACCACCATTATCGAAGAAAGAAGAAAAATATCGTCAAGAGATTATGGAAATTTTTGTAAAAAGTCTTAATGCCAGTATTGAGGATATTGAAGCAGATGCAGGTGCATACCTTAGAACCTCTATGGATAAAGTAATCAAATCATATGGGATGAAAATCAATAAAAAATCTAAATCTAAATTGTTTTATTATCTTAGAAGAGATTTATTGGGATATGGAAAGATGGATGTATTGATGTCAGATCCGAATATTGAGGATGTATCTCTTGATGGAACAAACATTCCTATTTTTGGATATCATAGAAAATTTGAATCAGTTGAAACCACAATTAAATGGGAAACGGATGAAGAATTAGAAGCATATATCATTAAACTAGCTCAAAGATGTGGAAAACACATATCTGTTGCTGAACCATTATTAGATGCGACTTTAATGGATGGTTCTAGAATTGTTATGAAATTAGGACACGAAATTTCTACTAGAGGTTCAACTTTTTGTATTCGTCGTTTCCGTGATGACCCTTTCTCTCCATGCGACCTTATTGCATTTAGAACAATGACCAGCCTCATGGTTGCTTATTTGTGGGTTGCTTTCCAACAAGGAGTTTCTATGCTTTATGTAGGTGGTACTGCATCAGGTAAGACGACTACACTAAATGCTATGTGTATCTTTATTCCATGGCAAATGAAGATTGTAAGTATTGAATCAACAAGAGAAGTTAATATCCCTCAACCTAATTGGATACCTGGTTTAACAAGACAAGGTTTTGGAGGAGAATCTAATGAAGGTGAAATTGGAGAGTTCGAATTATTAAAAGCAGCACTTAGAGAACGTCCAGAATATATCATAGTAGGGGAGATTCGTGGTGCTGAAGCATATGTATTGTTTCAAGCGATGGCAACAGGTCACTGTGCATATTCAACTGTTCACGCTGATTCAGTGCCTTCTTTAGTTCATAGATTAGAAAACAAACCAATTGATATTCCTCGTGTATTACTTCCAGCATTAGAAGCATGTGCAATTCAGATACAAACAAGAATTAATGGAAAACGTGTACGACGCTGCAAACAACTTGTAGAAATTGTAGGAATAGATCCAAATTCAATGGAGATAATTACAAATGAAGTATTCAAATGGGATCCCTCAAGAGATGATTTCGACTTTAGTGGAAAATCATATGTTTTAGAGAAAATAATGGTCAAAATCAATTATTCGCAAGATGAAATGCGAAAAGAATTACGAACTCGTAAGAGAGTACTTGATTGGATGGTATTGAATGATATTAGAAAGTCAGATCAAGTTTCTCAAATTATTACCGAGTATTATGTAAGACCCGAACAAGTACTTGCCCGAGTAGATGGCCTAATGTAATAAGGAGATTGAAATGGAATTAAATGCCTGGCAGAAGATAGGACACCGTCTTCTTGGGGGCATCCTAAAAAAAAGAGCAAGAGAAAATAAAGAGTTAACAAAAGATATAGAGAGAGGAAATCTTTCAGTAATGCCAGAAGTTTTCATGGCTACAAGCATATTATCAACAGTTGCTACAATTGGAATATTAGTAGGTTTAAATTTTTTAGTTTTTATGCCTGAAATTGGAGGTATTGCATTATATGAAAATATACAAGACCCTGAAGCAATACCACTTTGTGTCGATTGGGCATATTGGCATTCTGATGAAATTGATTATAACCTAAATTGGGGAGTTAATTCTGAAGATTTCGGAGAAGTTCAATATGGAGGATGCCCATATTATAACACTAAAACATTCCCTGCAGCCTTTAAGATTATAATACCTGTTTTAACTTTAGGTTTAGCCCCATTGATAGCTTATCGAACATTTATGGGTGGCGCAAAAAGAGCAGCATTATTAAGATCAAAAGATATTGAAAAATACCTTCCATATGCTGCATCTTATACTGCTGCAATGTCTGCAGCCAATGCAACTCCACAGAAAATTTTCAGGTCTTTAGCAAAGAATGAGGAGATTTATGGAGAGATATCCCATGATTCTGCACAGATATATAGAGATACAAACCTTCTTGGGTTTGATTTAGTTACTGCCATTAAAATGTCAGTTGGTAGAGCAGCATCACCATGGCTAACAGAGTTTTTCCAAGGGATGGAGGGTACCCTTACTGCTGGAGGTAATCTCAAGATATATTTCTTAAACAGAGCGGAGCATTATATGAGAGAAAATAGAACAAGGTTACATGTGTTTTTAGAAACATTAGCAATGCTTGCTGAATCTTATGTTGTTGTTGCAGTAGCTATGCCACTGTTCTTATTGGTAATGCTTGTAATTATGTTTTGGGTAAGTGGTTCAGGTTCTACAATGGATGAAAGTACACTTTATTTCATAGTTCTAGGGTTTTTACCTATGATTCATATTGCTTATGGATATTTAGTTTGGGCAATGTCAGCAGATCAAAATATGTGAGGAGTAGTTATGGCAAGAAAAAAGAAGAAGTTGAAAGTTGATTTAGATCTTCCAAAGGATGATCGAACCATGACTTATCTTTATTTGATTTGTACTGTAAGCATTGTTCTTGGATTAATGTGTATGGGGTTCTGGTTTACAAATAGTAATTTCTTTCCTGGGAATGATGATGCTGCATTGCCATTTTTCGTTAGTACCTATTGTCAAACTACAGCAGCGGATGAATTTGGTAATCCTAACCCTCAACCATTTGCAGATGCAAGATTAGGATTAGAAACATCATATAAAGACAATGAAACTTGTTCATTATTAACAGATTCACCCTCAGCAGCCGTATGGGAATTAGATGAGCCATGGGATGGAATGGATGGAAAGGCTAGATCATTCCAAGTTCCTGGGTTAAAAGATTCACAATTAGCGGGAAAGACACATCCAGATCAACAATTAACAGTTGATTGTATTGCTGAGTCATTAGATTACCCATCATTGGAATATACGGTTAGTGTATTAGATGCAAATGAGGAATTAATTGGAGATAGTTGGAGACATATTGGAAAAGCAAATGAGGATGATGGAGATTGTAGTATTGTAATTCAACATGCAGAACCTGGAGAATATCAGATTAGAATGATTCCAGAATGGCCAGAAGGAGTTTCTAGTTCACCAGATTTTGAATTTAGTTTCACAGTAACTGCAATGGTTTATGATGGAATACCAAATTATATGAATAACAAATCACAATGGATTGGTCCTGAAGTTAAATTAGGTGGATTCGAACTACACCCTACAATTTACATTAATTTCTTTGGATTTGGATTCTTTCTGATGATTTACCCTGCTTCTGTTTATTGGGATAGAGTTCAGAAAAATATTAACGCAAGGGAAGAAAAGTTTCCAGATTTCTTGCGTGATCTTGCAGAATATTGGAAAGGAGGTTTGTCAATGACAGTAGCGGTTACTTCACTTGCTAATTCAGAGTATGGTGCATTAAATGATGATGTAAAAAAGATGTCTAATCAGATTAGTTGGGGTGTTGCTTTTGGAGATGTATTGGAACTGTTCGCAGCAAGAGTAAACACTCCTTTAGTTAAAAGAGCGGTTTCTTTAATTTCCGAAGCGAATAAAGCTGGTGGAAAAATATCAGATATTCTTGTAACTGCTGCGAGTGATAGTAGAGAAATCAAGTTCTTAGAAGCAGAAAGGAGTAGAACAATCTCATCTTATATTGCTGTAATTTGGGTGTCTTATTTGGTATTCATGATTGTTATTGTTATCTTGTCAAGAGTTTTTATTCCAGCGATTGCTGAATCAAATACTGGTTCTGGAGGAGACTCGTCTGCACAAATTGGGAACATGCAAATCAGAGCAATAGATCCTTTACTTTTCCTTGTAGTTTTCTTTTATGGAGTTACTGTTCAAGCATTAGGAAATGGTGCTATGGCAGGTTTAATGGCGAATGGAAGACTAAGTACTGGTTTCAAACATGCAGGTATGATGTTAGTTTTAGCAATGCTTTCCTTTACATTTATTTCGTTCATACCTTCTTTAATCGGCGTACCGGCAAATCCGGGTTTAAATCCATCAATTGGTATGTTGAGGATTTGACGTAGGTGGGAGATATGCGTAAGCTTTCTACTGATTTAAACGCTCAAGTACATATTATTGAGATGTTAACACTTTTTTGGTTATTTTTTATGTCAGCAATGTTTGTAATTAATATTCATGTCCCTGATTCTAATTCTGAAATAATTGATGCATCATTATCTATGGCAGGAAGAGACGCACTTGATTTATCAGCAAGTGAACCAGCATTAGACCAAGAAAATCACACATCCAAATTATCTGAATTATTAGCAATAGGAAATTTGAATTCTGCTTGTGAATTTGTGAAAGAAGGATTACCTTCAACTTATGAGGCGAATTGTTGGATTGCACGAAATAGTGGAGCAATTGAAATTTCAGAATTTAGTGGTTCACCTATAGGGAATAGTGTTACATCATATCTTATAGTTCAGGACTCTGGAGATATTTGGAGTATCGCTCTTGATGTTTGGAGTCAAGGAGGTGGAACCTCATGAAGAATAATGATTTAATCAATAATGATACTGGGCAGATGTTACTTGCTGCGGGATTAGTTTTGCTAATGAGTCTTTTGTCAATGTCATTATATGGGGTGAAGGTAGCAGGTTATGATTTACCAAGAACAAGTGATGTTACGGATGTTCTAGATACAACAGAAGAAGTAGAAATGATTATTTTACCTTCATTAGAGAATAGAACACAGATTCGTATTGATGCAGGAATGGATTTGAATGATGCAGTTTTAGATTCCTTGGATTCAATTGAATATGATTTAAAAAGTCATGGAATACTTAGAGGTATGCAAATTAGTTTAACTAACTCAGAAATAGATGTTGACGAAAATAATGTGTCTGTAGTAACAATATTAAATATAGTTTCAGATTCAACAATTGAATTACCATTAATTATAGAATTTGAAGTTTTATGATTTTTGTTCTGCAATATTCCATTCCAAATCAAACCAGTGTGCAATTTCATTTACTGCATTAATTCCTGTGGATAAATCGATAGTTTTCCAATTTAATGGCTTACCCACATCGAGTATGCCTGTTTGAATTGATCTTATTTTGTCAAATGAACTTAGGTATCTTTCAGCATTTCTCCAAGTATCCTTTTCTCTTGAAATAATCATTTCTTTATGATTTTCTTTATTATGGACATAAAGAATTACTCCTATTGCTACTCCGCCTTCTTCCTCCCAAGTTCTAATAATCTGATTATCAGGTTTCAGATGTACTCCTTCAATAATAAGATCTAACCCTTCTCTTCTTGATTTATCAATTATTGAATTAATACCTTTTTTAACAACATTACAACAATCTTCCCAATCTGATATTGGATGATTGTATTTTCCGACACTAAATGTACTTCTATGTAATTCCGGAGATTCAACAGTATCGATATTTGAACGTAGAACTTCACGAATTGAATCTGTAGAAACAACCCTTTTTATTTTCAAAAACTCTGCTATTTGCATTGAAAGAGTTGATTTACCAACCCCATTTACTCCAGCCAATAGTAATAATTTAGGTCTTCGAGATTTTTTCATAATATTGCCCCTAGTTGATTAAATACATACATCGCAGTAAGTGATTCTTCTTTTGATTTTCTAAACAATATCTTTCTTTTTGCTATTTAGTAACATACCTTCTATAACCAAAAGCAAACCCCTCTTCGCTATAACATGCCAGTTGAAATTGAGGCGATTTCAAAAAGAGTAGTACTTGTTAAGTTAACAGATGAATCAGCGACAAACGCATTTGATCCTGAATTTATGAGTGAATTAGATATTAAAATTAGAGAAATTATCGAGGATAAATCAATTCATTCATTTATTCTGACAGGAACAGATAGATTTTTTTGTGCTGGTGCTAACATTAATGAATTTAGAAAACACTACGACCAAGGAACAATTGGTAAATGGATTAAAAAAATGACTGATATTTTACATCCATTAATCTTGAAAATAAGAAATAGTGATACAATAATGATTGCAGCAGTAAATGGTGCAGCTGCTGGAGCAGGTTTAGGTTTAGCATTATCAGCAGATTATAGAGTTGCTTCAAAAAATGGGAAATTTGCAGCATCATATTTTTCATTAGGATTATCTCCAGATGGTGGCACAAGTTGGTTGCTACCAAGATTAGTAGGGTCTCAGAAATCTAGAATTTTTTTCTTTGAAAATCAAGTTTGGTCAGCAGAAAAATGTTTGAGTTTAGGTGCGATAGATGAATTAGTTGCTGATTCTGATTTGATTCCAAGGTCTATCAAAAAAGCTGAAGAGTGGGGTAGTTGGGCTAAGTCAAGTCGTTCAAGCAAGGATTTACTTGATCATCAAGAAAATAATGATTTGGAATCCCATTTAAAATTTGAACAAAGAAGAATTATTGATGCGGGTTTTTCTAATGAATTTTCTGAAGGTATTGATGCATTTTTGGAAAAAAGGAAAGCAAATTTTGATTGAAATTATGCTAAAGAGATTTTATTTTGTGCTTTCATTTCTTTCATTAAATTTTTGAATTCAATACGTACTAATACAAGACTTTTTCTTGCATCTTTGATTTTTAATTTCATTGCCATCTTCTTTTTATTCCATGTTTCTTTTAATTCGAGTTTTCGTATCTTTCTTGCATTTTTATATTCCAAACGTCGTTTTGTAAGGTCTTTCAATATAGTTCTCATCTGTAGTGTACATTCGTCTAATCTCTTCTTAAAATCATCTTTATTTGTACTATCAATTACTTTTTTATCTTTATGTTCAAAAGAAGTCTTCATTTTTGCATCTTCTATTGTCCATGATGGAATTTTGTGTAAGTTTTTTGTTATTTTTATTATTGAGAAAAATCTAATCCACCATTTTGTAGGATCCCAATGATACCATTTATGCCCATTACGATAATCTGCTTGAAATGTGTGGTGAAAATTATGATATCCTTCACCGAATGTAAGTAAAGATAGAATTGGTGAATCTCTAGATGTGTTCTTTGTCGAATAATTTTGTTTACCCCAGTAATGAGCCCCTGAATTAATTAAAAATGTACCATGATGTACGATTACAAGTCTTAACAAACCCCCCCAGATCAAGCCTCCTAAAAATCCAGAAACTCCTCCAATAAGTAATATTCCTACTAGTCCAGGCAATATTATGCCTGCGAATCCACCGATTTTGAATATATGTTTATCTTGCCATAATAGAATTGGATCTGATTGTAAATCTTCAACATTTTCAATTCTTTGTTCTTTTTCTGAAATCATTACCCATCCCATGTGTGCCCAAAAAAATCCTTTAAGTATAGAATAAGGATCTTCTTCAGAATCAGTTTTTAGATGGTGCCTCCTATGATCACTACACCATTTAATAGCTGAATTTTGGAATGCTGCTGCACCAAAAATAGCATAAAATAATCTCAAAGGCCATGATGCAGAATGAGATCTATGACTAAACAATCTATGGTATCCTGCAGTTATTGAAAGCCCACTTGCAAGATACATGAAGAATAGAATACTAATTTCCGCTAGCGAAATCCCATAATTAATTGTATACCAAATAACTCCAATAAGAGCAAGTATCGGTGTACTGCATAAAAATGATGCATTCAGAAGGTCTAATTTCCATTCTTCTGACGAGTTAGTTAATTCACTCATAATTCTCGCTCACTCCATCCCGTTATTGACTTTGTCGTATTATTCCATAATAGAATCACATATTAACAATGAATTTAAATTTGGGGACATGTTACAAAGTATTGAAAATTATGGACGAAGTCATATCAATATGCTCGAATTGTGGATTTACTATTGGAATTTTTATTCCTGGAATGGAATGTCCTGAATGTGGAGAATTAATATTTCCTTAAAGAAATGGCAAATCATCCCTTTCAGATTTTGTGCCATTATCCCAATTGTAAATTCCTTTATTAGTTTTTTTACCTAACTCTCCATTTTTCACTAATTCATCTAATAGAGGATGAGGTCGATAAGAATCCTCAGAGAATGATTCTGCTAGGTTATTGAGGATGTCTTTACGGACATCTAATCCAACTAGGTCTGATAGTTCAAGTGGACCCATGGGATGTTTGTATCCAAGTTTCATTGCAGTATCAATATCACTAGCAGATGCAACACCATCTGCTAGCATACGTATTGCTTCATTTCCAAGAATAACCCCTAATCGAGAGGTGGCAAAACCAGGTACATCTTTGACTAGTATTGTTGTTTTACCCATGGAATTGCCTGCTGATTTTGCTAACGCAATAGTCTCTTCAGAACATAAATCATGTTTGACTAATTCAAGAAGATTCATTATAGGAACTGGATTAAAAAAATGCATACCAATGACCTTATCAGGCCTTCCTGATGCAGCAGCAATGTCTGCAATTGATAGAGAAGAAGTATTAGTCCCTAAGATGCAATCTTCCTTTGTCTCTTCACCAAGAACCTGGAAAATCTTAGCTTTGATATGAAGGACTTCTGGAACAGCTTCTATTACCATATCAGCATCTTTTACGGCTGCAACTAAATCCATATTCGGATGAATATTAGATGCCCATTCTGCTTTTTGTTCTGGTGTGGTTTTCCCTCGTAAAATTCCTTTTTCCCAAAAAGAATCAATTGAATTCATACCCTTTTCTAAACCCTCAGGGTAAGCATCAAACAAAGTTGTTTTCCAACCAGCCTGAGCACAAACTTGAGCGATACCAGAACCCATTGTTCCAGCACCTATTACCGTCACATCCCTTATCTCCATATGAATCCCATTCCGCTTTAATACAAGATTATTCCCTTTTTTGATTAAACCACATAGCCAATCCTAATTGTAGTAATCTTTGCCTTGGAAGTGCATATTCAGGTAATGCACCCGCTGGTGCATATTCTTTCAAACCATCAATCACAGAAACGTATTTCGAATAACAGGTTAAATCATTTGGTTCAAATGGAACATTTAGATCCATTATTCTTAATGCAGAACAAGCATCTTCATCATAAATTGGATGTATATTTTTAAGGAAATGTAACCAATTTGATAATAATACACAATCTACATGTTCTAATGAAAGTAGATTTTCAATCATTGAAACATCTGGATATTTGGTGATTTCTAAAGTTGAAATAATTTCTTGGTTAATCTCATCTCCCCAGTTATGTTCATGAAATCCTATATATTCATTTATTTTTTCAAGTTGTTTAAATCCACTTAATTCAAGAGTTTCATAAAGCATTTTTTCATACTCAGGGTTATTAATATCTGAGACTTCTAGTAATTCAGGTAAGGATTTAAAAAAATCATTACATAATTTTGCGTTAATTCCAAATAATGAGGTGGGAATCAATTAGATTCACCATTTTATTGCAACTGCCCAATTCCAGATTCAATCATTCTTTTTGTTAGAGCCCTATGTTCAATCCATTCCTTTTTGAATAATTCTTTTAGTGTTTCTTCATCATCATCAGTTGGAAGCATTTTGTTACAATATTCTTCATAGCTTCCGTCATTTTCATTCCATTCGTCTCCTTCAACAGTATATCTTTTATCAGCAAAAGCCCCAATATTCCTATTGAATTTTTCATCTGCTACATAAAATGGTATTTCATTTTCCGAAAGTAATTTGTTTAGTTTTTCTTCAACTTCACCTACAATTTCGTCATGGTAATGTTTTCGAGATTCTTCATTGAGGTGCTCTTTGTTTACTTCTATACCATTTTCTAGTTTTTTCCTTTCATCCCATCTTCCTTTTATTCCCCATACGTAAGCCCATTCTGCACTAGATGAATTATCAGTTCCAAATAAATCATGAGCAGTTGAAACCCATTTATTCATGTAACGCTGTAATAAATCGCGAGGAATTACATTTGCTTTGATAATTCTACGTAACCCATTTGCTCCTGTTCCTAGATGAAAAGACTCTTCTTTAAGCATAGGTCCCATACTAGCGGCTAAAGGTTTGAAACTTGAGGTTGATAACATTCCTAGTTGAAATTTCCCATCTCTATCTACAAACATAGTGTAACAAAAGAAATCTAACCAGTGGTCCATTGGTTCGTTAAATGCACCAAGTAGTCTACTACCTGTTTGAGCATTCCTCTCAAGTAATTTTTGAGCCTCACGAGCTCCTTGTTTTCCAAAATATGTCATTAACAAATAACACATTTGCCACCCATGACGCTGTTCTTCAACCATAATTCTCGCTGCAGCATAACGATCATAATCAGTAGGTGCAGATTCTAACAAATGTTTTTGCTGTTCTACTGATGCAAATTCAGTATCTCCTTGTACAGTAATCATTGATAATAAAGAATCTCTTATATTCTGATGAGGTATTTGTAAAGATCTATCCCATTTTGGTTTTCCTTCATAATCTCCAAATTCAATAACATCTCCTGCTCTTTCCCAATCAAATAAGGGCTTTAATTCAAAATCTCCAGCCCACTTAGCATCAAAACCGACATTTTCTCTCCATTGTTCAAAATTTGTAATCCATTCGTCAAATGTGGTAGGCAGTTTCCCCATGTAAACAACGGAGATGGAAGCGTTATTTGAGTTTGTGCAATTTTGAATAAGAATAAAATAAATTATTCACCAGTAAAGTTTGCTACTTTTTTATTTACATACGCAGCAATGCCTTCTTTTGCATCACTAGATTGGAAAAGGTCTGATTGTAACTCACGTTCAAGGGCAAGATGGTATTCAAGTGGTAATTCACTACCTGTTTGAACACTTCTTTTGATGTTTCCAACTGCTTTAACGGCTTTATTTGGCAATGTAAATTGCCCAGCCCAATCCAATACATCTCTTCTAAATTCATCAGCATCACTTTCAAAGATTTGATTTATTAAATTCATATCGTCACCATCTTCAAACGAAATTAATTCTCCTGTGATCATTAATTCCAATGCTTTTGCTTTTCCAATTAATCGTGTTAATCTTGCAGTACCACCAGTTCCCGCTAATACTCCAAGATTTATTTCTGGCAAACCTAATTTTCCTGCATTTTTTCTTGCAATTCTTATATCAGCCGCCATTGCAATTTCTAATCCTCCACCAACAGTATGACCATTTAATGCAGCAATAACTAATTTCGGTGTTTGTTCTAGACGAGACAAAGTTTCGTTTGCATGTAAACAAAAGAAATATTTGTAACGTGGGGTCAAACTGTTAAGATAATTAATACTTGCACCTGCGGAGAAGAAATTATTGCCTTTTCCAGTTAACAAAATAACAGTTACTTTATCATCAAAACGTGCATTGAGAATTGCTCTATCTATGTCTTCCCACATTTCACGAGTATAGGTGTTTACAGGGGTTTTTCCTTCGGATAATGGTTTACCATCAGAATCGGAACATAGTTCGATGATAGCGATTCCATTTTCTGTCACTCCGTAATTTACTAAGTTGTTAGGCATTGCTTCTAGTTCAAGGCTCATATTCAGGCCCAATAGTAACCAGTTCTTCAATCACTCGCTTCCAAAGAGTTTGGAATTGAATTAGAATCTGAGTCATTTGAGAAACTAATTTTCCCCCCATCTTTCCTAATTTCTTTCCATTCTTGCCCTATTTCTATCGCTCTTTCACTAGGTTCCCACACATCTCTTTTCAGTGCTTTTCTAAATGGCATTCTTCTAATTGATCTACCGTCTTTAGTGACTCCTTTTTTGAGCATTCCTAGATTTGCAAAGAAATAGATAAATCTTCTAAAAATGCCCCAATTGTATAACATTTCCATGAAAACCAAACCATCTCCATGCTTTTTTTGATGCTTCATCCAATATTTTGCTACTTTTTTATATGCTCTATCGCCAACACGATTTATTAAGAACCGATTGACCACTGATGTTTTTAATTTAGGTAATAATCTCGATTTAATTTCAGATTCATAATCAGATTCTCCAAGAATATCTTTTGCTGCTAGAATTCCACTGGTAATTGCATATCTCATTCCAAAACCCCACATAAAGTCTTGAAGCCCACCCGCTTCTCCAACATAGTATTTATTTTCCGATTTATATGAAGAATGAATCGCAAAATCTCCTTTTCCACCTACTCTTTTTATTGGAGTCCTATCTAATTCTGGATAGTTCTTTTCATACCAATTTATTGTTTCATTTAGGTATCTGCTAGAATTAGATTGTTTCCGCCATAAGCAAGTACATATCAATCCAATCCCATCAATTACAATAAGGTATGAGTATGCGCCTGGTGCTAATTTATCATTCAATTGGAATGTAACATGATTCGGAAATGAAGTTTTGAATATTTCACCATAAGCTACTGCTGAAGTATCTTTAGGTCCTGCAGCAATAATATCACATTCCTCAGGTTTGATTTTAGATTTATATCTGATTTCAACCCCTTCTTTTATTGCTAATCGTTTAAGTCCTTGATCAATAGTATGTTTATCTGAACCTCTTTCAACAACTCTGAATGCTACTCGAGGACTCCACGGTTTTGTAATTTCATCATCAGGATGAGCTAAATCCATTTCATGAAATTCTGTAGATTTAAATTCATTAGGTTCAATCCCCCATTCTCTTAATTCATCAAAAAAGTCAGTTCCAGTGGTCCAATTCTCTAAACCTTGAAAATCTCCATCAAAACGTGCTCCAGAATCACTTCTTATGTCATGAATAATTACTTTTCTACCACCCTTTGCTAAAATAATAGATGCTGCAAGTCCAGAAAGGCCAGCACCCATTATTACAATTGGCTTTGAATCATTTGACATTGTATATGCGAACATCCCTTTTCGTTTGAAATATTCGTTGATTTTCACCACAGATAATATATCATCAGTCCACTAGGAACTGGTTAGGTGGAATTGTGGAGAACGTCATTATTGAGATTTCCGAATCAGATCTTGATACTGAAAAATTAAAGAAGAAACTTAATTTTGAAGGTTGTGGAGCAATAGTATCCTTTGTAGGAATTACCAGAGGTTTGGAAGATGGTGAAAAGGTTTTACGATTAGAGTTTGATGCTTGGAGAGATCAATTAATACCAACGTTGAAAAAAATTGCTGAAAGATGTAAAGTAGAATTTGAAGTTAGTGGAATTGCAATAGCACATAGAGTTGGAATTGTAGAACCTCTTGATAATATTGTGGCAATACATGTATGTTCACCCCATAGAAAAGAAGCATTTTTAGCTTGTAGTAATCTTATAGATGAACTAAAAATTCAAGCACCTTTGTGGAAGAAAGAAGTAACAGAATCAGGTTCTATTTGGAAAGGGGGATTAGGTTAATGAGTGATGAAAAAAGGATTGAAGGGATAATAGATGTTGGCGGAAAACCAAATGTTAGTAGAACTGCAGTAGCAACTGGAACAATTAGATTGCAAGAAAAAACGTTTTCGGCTATAAAAAATAATGAAATAAAGAAAGGAGATGTGATTGAAGCATCTACTATTGCGGTAATTCAAGCAGTGAAAGACACGCCAAGAATAATTCCTCATTGCCATATTGTTCCAATTGAAGGATGTAGTGTTGATTGGACCTTTGAAGAACAAAATTTGAGATGTACGGTTAAAGTTAGTGCAAATTATCGTACAGGAGTAGAAATGGAAGCATTAGTTGGTGTTTCTGCAGGGTTGTTATGTGTTTATGATATGGTTAAGTCTTACGAAAAAGATGATTCAGGACAATATCCAGAAACTCGAATAAATGACATAAAAGTACTTAGTAAAAAAAAACAGATCTAGGCGAGTTTTGAAATCCTTTACCCCTTGCGGTGTTCATGACGTCAGTTCGTGAACTATCCCATTATTTTTTGGAGGCATGTGAAAAAGCAGCAATTGCTAGTTCTGATTGGAGAGGGAAAGGAGATGGAAAAGCAGCAGACGCGGCTGCTGTAGAAGCCATGAGAAACACTTTTGATAAAGTGCCATTTAATGGCAGAGTTGCGATTGGAGAAGGGGAGCGTGATGAAGCACCCATGCTTTGGATTGGTGAACCACTCGGGTCTAGACAAGGAGATCCGGAAGCCATTGCTGTAGATATAGCAGTAGATCCTTTAGAATGTACAACAAATTGTGCAACAAATTCACCAAACTCTATTGCAGTATTAGCGGCTGCTCCAAGAGGAACATTATTACATGCTCCAGATTGTTATATGGATAAGATTGCTTCTGGACCTGAATTAATTGGAGAGATTTCATTAGAAGGAAGTGTTGCTTGGAATTTAGAACAAGCCGCTTTCAAATTAGAAAAACAAATTTCCGAATTAAATATTGTTGCTTTAGACCGGGAGAGGCATACTCAATTATTCAAGGAAATAAATGAAGCTGGTGCAAAATTACACCTTATGCCAGATGGAGATATTTCAGCAGCTCTTTGGGCAGCAGATCCAAATGGGCCATATGATATGTTGCTTGGAATTGGAGCAGCACCAGAAGGAGTAATTACCGCAACGGCGATTCAAGGAGTAGGTGGTGTTTTTGAAGGTCGTTTACAATTCAAAGATTCAGAAGAAGAACAAAGAGCATCTAATATGATTGATGGTGATTTACATAAAGTATGGAAATCCACTGATTTATGCACAAGTGATGATGCATTGTTTGTTGCTACTGGAGTTTGTTCTGGATATTTACCAGGAGTTGAAAATACAGAAAATGGAATAAAAACCACATCACAAATAATTGATGTTTATAATAAAGATGTTAAGAAAATAATAAATTTTCATCTATAATTGTAATTGCATTTATTGAATAAGATTATTAAAACTAACAAAGACAAGGAAACAAGGGGATTCAATGGAACCAATAGAAGCATATATTCCAGCAGATGTGCCAGATGAATTAATTGAAGATTTTCTTGAAAATCTAAAAGCAGCAACTTGTGGCACAGGTAGAATGAATTTATTTGCATGTGATCAGAAAATCGAACATTTAAATGATGATTTTTTTGATGGTGGAAAGAAAATACCACTTACTTCTAACGACCCTAGACATTTGTTTGAAATTGGTTCCAAAGCGCATGAAGAAGGAACAATAGGTGTTCTAGCTGCACAATATGGTTTAATTTCTCGTTATGCAAGAGATTACCCAGACATACCATATTTAGTAAAGATGAACAGCAAATCTCATTTGGTAAAAACAAAACAAAAAGAACCAATTAGTTTGTCACTTTGTACTATGGATGATGTAAATAATTTGATTTTAAATGATATTAATGTGGTTGGAATTGGTTATACAATTTATCTTGGTAGTGAAAATGAATCTGAAATGTTATCAGAAGCATCAATGTTAATTTCTGAGGCACATCAACATGGCCTAATTACAGTAACGTGGATTTATCCTCGTGGTTCTGCAGTTCCTGATGAATTTGATCCACAATTAATTTCTGGAGCTTCAGGACTAGCATGCTGTATTGGAGCAGATTTTACAAAAGTCAACTATCCAAAGGAAGGGTTTGATGGAATGACAATCCCTGAAAGTTTAGGTGTTGCAGTTCAATCAGCAGGTAGAACAGGATTAATTTGTTCTGGAGGTGGAAGTTTACCACCTGAAGATTTTTTGAGTAGACTTTGGGATCAAGTTAATGTTTCTGGCGCTAGAGGAGCCGCAACAGGAAGAAATATTCATCAAAAACCATTAGATGATGCAGTAAAAATGTGTGCTGCTTGCCATGCAATTATTTGCAATGGAGCATCTGTTGATGAAGCATTAGCAATTTACAATAGCTAATTATTGTATTTAGTTTAAATTAAAAAGTGATATTATGGGCGTTCTTAATGTAACATTTCTAGGTTCTGATGTATTAGCAAAGGAAATTGGTAAATCAGCAGATTCAAGGGATGTTGAATCATATGTGTATAAGGAAAATAGTGATTCTGGAGTTAAAATTTTATCTTTAGTTCGCCCTGTAACTTATCCTGAAAAATTGAAACCTTTAACTTCGGCATTAACATTAGGTGACTTTGTGGTATTAGAAGTAAAATCAATAGATGCAAAATTTGGTGAATTATTAGTTGCTTGCAGTTGTTCTGGAATCTCTAATGGTGTTATAATTCCAAATCCAGATGAAGGAGGTTGGATTGATGAAAGCCAATTAGAAGGATTAGTAAATCAGGCTGGTTTAGAGAAATGGCCGATTAAAAAATTAGATGCATTACAATTAAGGGAAATGTTGTTAGAATTTTTATCTAAAAAACAAGCTGAATTAACAGATAGGATAAAAAATCCACTTGTAGTTGCTGTTGACCAAATTTTCAATGTTAAAGGTGTAGGATTAGTTGCAATAGGGGGAGTAAGATCTGGATTTGTAAATAAACATGATAGTTTGAAGATTTTGCCATCTAACGGGATAGGTATTGCAAGGTCATTACAAGTCATGGATGATGATGTAGATCAAGCAAATGCAGGGGATCGAGTTGGAATTGCATTAAGAAATGCTGATGAAAATTCATTATCTCAAGGTTCTCTTATCGTAAAAGAAAATGAAAATGAGTCTGTAGTGGTTCATAACAAAACAGAATTAAAATTTATTTCATCTGCATTTGCCAGATATTCACCTTCAGCGGGAGGGGTTCTTCATGTTGCTATCGATTTACAATTTGTTGTTGGAAGGATTGAATTTGCAGATGCAGAAAAGATAGTAGTTAAATGGGATTCACCATTGATGGTTAGAAAAGATGGCACACCACATTTATTAATCTGCCAATTAGATGCCAAACCAAGGATAATTGGATATTCAATTGAATATGATAAATTAGAATGACGGAGATTAAAAAAACATATTTATAGTGCCATTTATCTTAAATAAGTGTGTTAAACTTCATAACCTAAGAGTTTCCCTGACACTTTAGGATGCATTCGACTGAGCCAGAAAAGGCTCGGCCAGAAGGAGTAGAGGGTGAGGTATTCTCTACATTCAAGATGGCTGGGTCTCGAGGGAATTTGAGGACCGTTATAACACCAGAAGATGTACTTTTAGAATCAAATAATGGGAATTTTTTACGATTATCTCATAATAAAGTAGATGGTATGCGACATCATCAGTTCCATATTATTCCACATTGGTGTGGAGCAATAGCAATGTTGATGATTTATGCATCAATTAGAATACTAACGGGCCAAATACAAATTTGGGCTGGTTTAATCGGAGCAGGAATAATAATCTCATGGTTAGGCTTTCGAAAATCTGCATTAACGATAGATAGTGGTGAAGCAGGAACATATACCTTATTTGGAAATGACACAGATTTAATTAAATTTAGAGTAATTGCAGATCGTGTTAGAGATGGAATTCCTTTTGAAAATGCTATCGAAGGGGTGGAAGAAGTAATTATGTCAGAGTATCCATCTTCTAGTGTATTTGATGAATTAGTTGAAAAGATTGAAACAGAAACAAATGAAGGTTCCGATGCATTATCGATGGCCATGGCCGACTTGATAAATAAATCAATAGATGATGAACAAGTAATTCAAAAAACAAACGCAGAGTCATCTCCAATTTCTGTTCAGATTGACGAACAAATTTCAGTAAATAGGGAACCATTACACCATGGTTCAATTTCTAGGGCAAGAAGAATCCAAAGTGAAATCAGAACACCTCCAGCACATTCAGGGTGGGCAAATGTAGCTAACAGGACAGAAGTTCTCCGGACTGGAAATAATGATCAATCATTTTCGAATGATGTGCCAAATCCAATTATGGCTCAAACACAAGATGAATCATTCAACCTTTTCGGGTTTGATTTAGATGACTCTGAACCTAAAGAAGAATCGTTCAATATGTTTGGTGACACTTTTGAATCGACCTTAAATACGGAAAGAAATATTGTGGCGGAAGAGTCAATCTCTTCTTTCTCTATGATGCCTGAATCAGTGAAATTTGAATCTAATCACCCAAATATCGTAGAAAATAATGAGCCAGTTAAACCATTTTTCAATAGTTTTCAACAAACAGGCTTTTCAAACCCAATTAATCAATTAGGTTCCACTTTAAACACATACGATGAAGTAACAAAAAATGAATTTAATCAATCTAAATTACCTGGAATTGTATCTCAAGCAAAAGAAGAAATTAAGCCTGGAAAAGAAAAAGAATTAGTCGATATTGATAATACAGAGGGATTGAAAAGAATTAAACTCAAAAGAGGAGAGCACCAATTCAAGAGATTAAAATCACAAAATTCCAAAGTAAAAAGGTTGACTGTCTGGGGAATATTAAAGTCCTCTTTGCCATTAAAAACACCTGCATTTTTACGCAATAGGATTTTAGATGTAAATGATGAAATAGCCTCTAATGAGTTTGTGGCTGATAGAACAATGGATGCATTGAAAATACAAGCACATCAAACCCATGAAGCACAATTAGCAGATGCCTTAAGAAAAATACATGAAAAAGATGATAATTCAGCAAATCATTTCCTTGAAGATATTTCACCAGATTTAGTTGAGCAAAAACTACCTTCATCATTCCAAGAATTAAAAGCATCAAATGATGATCAGAAGAATGTCCTTTCAACAACAGGAATTACACGATTAGATTGATTCATCTTCAATTAATTCTAGATATTTTGATAATCTGTGTTCATATGTTTCATTGTTTAAATTTTCAATACCACCTACTCCCATTTCTTCTATTGTAAATGATGCAGTTACATTAGCATGAATAAGTGAATTAGTCAAAGCCTCTTTGTCTATATTGGATTTTATGGAGAGGTGTGCAAGTAATGCTCCAGCAAATGAATCCCCACATCCAGTAGGATCAATTATTTTTGAAGTAGGAAAAGCAGGGAGTTCTATTACACTTTTATTAAACAATGCCAATACTCCTTCTCCTCCTTTTTTAATAATTAGCATATTGGGGCCTTCTCCTTCTTTTTGACCTCCAGATAGCGCTTTTCCAGTTCGAATTGAATTACCCGCTTCGATTAAATTATCACACCCCGCCAACATTTTTACTTCATCTGAATTTAATATTGCCATTTCAACGCGTCTTAAGATCATAGACAACTCATCTGGAGTGTTGTTAATCCATAAATTCATGGAATCAACTGCTGAAAATTTATGTGGTTTACTTTGATCTAAAACACTCGATTGAATTAATGGATGCATATTTGCACAAAAGGTAATGTCAGGTTTTTTAAAATCATCAGGAACTTTTGGTAAAAATGATTCAAAAACATTTAGATCGGTGGAATGTGTAATTGCTTGACTCATATCTCCTGAGTAACTTCCAGACCAACGAAATGTAAGACCTTCTTCCTTTTGAATTCCTTTAATATCCAATCCTTGTTTTGTTAATCTATCTAAATCAGAGTCTAGGAAATCTGTTCCAATTACTCCCACTATACCTACATTATTAGTGGAATCTTTTGATATTTTATTCAGATGTTTTGCTGCAGAGATTCCCGCATAGATAGCGGAGCCACCCAATGTATGTTCAACACTATTTTGTTCAGTTTTAATTGAATCATAAGCTAAACTTCCTACAATTAATAGTTTCATTCAATCACCCAATAATTCTTGATGTTCATCGATGTAGTGGATCGTAATGTTTCTAGAATTGAAATCGATTTCATCAAGGATTCTAAGATGTAAGGGAATTAATGTTTCTACTCCTTCTAATCTTGTTTCACTTAATGCGGAACGCATTCTTCTTATTGCCTCCTCTCTAGTACTGCCCCAGACAATAATTTTTGCTAAAAGAGAATCAAAACATCTAGGCATATCATATCCTACATGTGCATGAGTATCAACTCTGATTCCATAACCACTAGGGAAGTGACAATCCCAAAGTCTTCCAGGGGAGGGGATAAAATTAGCAGATCTCTCAGCATTTATTCTACATTGTATAGCATGACCCTTAATTTCAATTTCATCTTGACTAATTGGCAATGATTCTCCTTGAGCAATCCTTATTCCTAATTCTACAAGGTTATGGCCAGAAATCATTTCAGTAACAGTATGTTCAACTTGTACTCTTGGATTAACTTCTAAGAAATAAAATTCTCCATGTTTATCTCTAAGGAATTCAAATGTAGCTAATCCTTTGTAGCCTACTGCTTCAGCACCTTTACAAACTAAATCACCTATTCTTTTTCTTTCTGCTTCATTTAGCCATGGTCCTTCTTCAATTAATTTTTGATGTCGTCTTTGTATTGAACAGAAGCGCTCTCCAAAATGTATTGCATTTTTCCCATCTGCTAAAACTTGAAATTCCACGTGCTGCGCACCCTCAATAAATTTTTCAACAAATACTCTGTTGTCCCCAAATGCTGATTGAGCACGACTTTGACATAATTTCAATGCACTTTCAAAGTCACTTTTTTGATTTACAACTTGCATGCCAATTCCTCCTCCACCAGCTGCTGCTTTAATTATTACAGGATAACCAATTTTTTCTGCTAATATGGAGGCCTCTTCTGCATTATTAATCGGTTCATTACTTCCAGCAGCAACAGGTAAACCAGCTTCTTTCATTGCAGCTCTTGCTCTTATTTTATCTCCTAATAATGAGATTACTTCAGAATTAGGGCCAATGAATGTAATTCCTTCTTGCTCTAATCTAGAAACAAACCATGAGTTTTCTGCCAGAAAACCATACCCTGGATGTACTGCATCAACTTCTAATTCTTTTGCAGCATTTATCACAGCATCAATTTCTAAATAACTTGAGAGAGGTTCTTTACGATATATTGGAATTGCAGCATCAGACAATTGAACAGGTAGGCTTCCCCGATCTTCTCTCCCATGAATTATCGTGGCTTCTATGTCCATTTCTCTACAGGCTCTAAGGATTCTTAGTGCAATTTCGCCACGGTTAGCAATGAGTATCCGTTTGAATCCCATATTCGGTCCTGACATATGAACGTCTATGAGGTTTAGTAAACATCTCTTAAGTATCTCTTTTCTTCTTTCATCAGAGTTTGAGTTACATATTCAGTTGCTTCATCACTATTCATGCCTCCATATTCAGAACAAATTTGTATTAGTGCTGCATGAACATCTTTGGCCATGTAATTTTTATCTCCACAAACATAAAAATATGCGCCATCGTCAATCCATTCCCAAATTTCTTTCCCATGTTCTAACATTCTATTTTGTACATAGATTTTTTCTGCCTGATCACGAGACCAAGCAGTGGTAAATTCATGTAAAACACCATTGCTTAACCACTCTTCAATCTGAGATTTATAATAATATTCTGTGGCTTCGTGTTGATCACCAAAGAATAACCAATTTTTACCTGTGGATTTATCAATTTCTCGTTGTTCTATAAATGCTCTAAATGGAGCAATTCCAGTACCAGGACCTACCATAATTATGTCTTTTGAGCCATCTTCTGGTAAAAGAAATGATTTAGTAGGAGACATGTAAACTCCAAATTGAGTTTTTCCAACATCGACATCGTCTGCTAAAAATCCTGTACAGAGTCCTGCTCTATCTCGTTGATGATGATTATATCTTACAATTGCTATGGTTAATTGTACTTCTCCAGGATGCGCATCAGGAGAAGATGCAATAGAATATAATCTACCTTTAAGTTTATCAAGATAAGAAAAGAACTCTTCTGGGGAATCAAATTTTAATGAAGGGAATTGTTGCAAAGTATCAATATAATCTCTTGACCAAATATAATCTTCAATTGACTCATTATCTTTAGAGAGTTCTTCTGCTTCAGTAGATGGATTGATAGTGCTTTGAATTGGATAACTTTTAGGGACTCGTTCTGAATTTTCTTTGGACGCCCACTTAGAAATTAATCCACCCTTTAAGCTCATTCTTTCACTTTCAACAAGTTGAATTTCAATTGATTCACCAGTGTTTTTAGAAAGTAATTCAGGCAAACCTTTCACAAATTTCTTATTTAAACGATGGATTTCATAATCTTTCTTAAGTGCGTCAAAAAGTGTAACTGTTCCAGAATGAGATTCCACTTCTTGATTTGGATCAAATCCTAATAATTCAATTAGATTATCTACAGTGTCTTTAGGATTTTCTGGAATAATTCCTATTGCGTCTCCCGCTATGTAATTTAGTCCACTATCTCCTAGAAGTATACTTACATGACGAGTTTCTTTAGTTGCTCCTGGTCCGTTAAGAATATCTTTTTCGCTAATTGTAGTCATATAGGGGTTTTTCATACTCCATTTTTTATCTTTTTCTTCGGTTTTTTTATCTTCTAATTTCTCAGAAATATGTTCCTCTTTAGATATCGTTGCTACAATCTCTAAAGATGGTTCTTCTACTGATTCTGTAACCGTAATTCCCCCTACTACAGAAATTGCTGGAAGTGCACCATTAGCCCATAATTCATACGGTTCCTCAAAATCAACATCACAATCTTGTCTTGGAAACACTCTCTTTGCACCCAATTCTTCTAATCTATTATCCCAGTCTTTTCCAGATTGGCAATAAAATTCGTAACTAGTGTCTCCCAATGCACAAACTGAGAAATGAGTATTTTCCATTCTTGGAGCATCATCAGTACTGATGGAATCCCATAAGTCCTCTGCAGAATCTGGCATTTCTCCTTCTCCCCAAGTACTACAAATTATCAAAACTCTTTCAGAAGAAGCCATTTGTTCTAATGTAGTTTCTTCCATGTCTTGAACTGTAGGAACTAAATTATGAGATTCTGCTGATTTCGCTAATTGAGACGCTAAATCTTCAGAATTTCCTGATTGTGTACCAAATAATATTAACACTTGCTTAGACATAATATACCCTCTATTCCCACTGGATATTATGTTCCAACAGTAGGGCATTCTTGAACATAACGCCATTAGGATTTTATTCTGTTAAGTGCAAATCATATTTAATCACCTGAATTAGATCAAGATTCTCCGTCAAACCAATATGTGATTGGCTGTTGTCCTTAGCATGGTCCGATTTGAATTTCTCGGAACTGGAAATGCTTTTCTACCTCAAGGACGCTTTCATTCATTACTTTTAGTTGATGAAGAAATACTAATTGACACCCCTCCTACAGCACTTGCTAGTTTAAGAAGAAGGGAGTTAACTTCAAGCGATATTAAAACAATTATGATTACTCATTGGCACGGTGATCATTTTTTTGGTTTTCCTTTTTTAGTTTTAGATCAAAAGTATATTTCCGATAGGGAAGCAAATCAAAAATTAAATGTACATTGTCCAGAAAATGGTACTGAAAAATTAAAAGAAATATGTGAACTAGCATATCCTGGTTCATTATTAGAGAGAATGGAAACTAATGTGATTTTCAATGAAAAACCTAATGGTGAAATCTTGGGAGTAAATGGTTGGAACTTTGAACGATTTGAAGTATTTCATGATGAAGTAGTAGACCCACATGGATATTTATTAACTCATGAAAGTGGATTTAGATTAATGCATACAGGAGATTCAGGTCCGTGTGAATCAATTGAATCAAGAATAATAGGTTGTGATGTTGTTGTAATTGAATTAGGTGTGCCCGACCACGTAAATACCCCTTTTCATTTTAGGCCTGAAACACTTAAAGAGTTAGCCAATAAATTTCCCAAAACAATGTTTTTGGCAACACATCATTATGCTGATGACATAAATAGTGGTAAAAAACCATACCTTTCCAATGATTTGCCTAAGTTACCAGATAATGTTTTACAAGTTTGTGATGAACAAAAATTTGAATGGGCTGATGGAAGATTAAGAATATTATGATAGTAAATTGTTATTTTTCTAGACTCACCTCTGCATTTATATATCAAATAATAAATCCATTTAAAGTCAAATCACTTTCACTTTATCACTGGAATTTTTTCATCATCGGTTAGGCTTATTATATGGCCTCGGAGTAGGCTCTGCCAGCACACTACCTGTTTTGGAGCCGATAAATCATGAATATCACACTGGGGGCCTTTTTTTGAAGAAAAATATATTTGATTCTGCCCTCGACACATCATCTCTTTTTGTAGACAAAGAACTTCTTAGACATAGCCATGTTCCTAATGAATTACCTCATAGAGATTCTGAGATAGAATCTATTGGATTCAATCTTGTAGAGGCTTTGAAAGGTCACATTCCATCGAATATGATCTTATATGGAGTTACGGGAGCTGGAAAGACTGCTGTAATTCGTTTTATTTGTGATCAATTAGTTGCTAAAGGAAAAGAACTTAATCGTGTAGTCAATCCTTTGGTTCTAAATTGTAGGAATATTGATACACAATATAGAGTACTTGCACATTTAGGCAATTCATTAATTGAAGATTTCGAGGAAAAGATTCCATTTACTGGTTGGCCAACCGATAGAGTGTTTGGTAAATTAGTGAAAAGAATGGATGCAATGGGTGGAGTACACGTCATCGTACTTGACGAAATAGATCATTTAGTAAAAAAGTCAGGAGATGATTTGTTATATAATCTAACTAATTTGAATGCTGATTTAAAGAATGCTCGAAGTTGTGTTATTGGAATCAGTAATGATTTAACTTTCACTGATTATTTAGATCCTCGAGTAAGGAGTAGATTAGGTCAAGAAGATGTTATATTTAACCCCTATAAGGCAAGTCACCTTGAGGATATTTTGAGAATGCGTTCAGAAATTGGAATTTCAAAAGACGCAATTGATGATGGAGTTATTGAATTATGCTCTGCTTTAGCAGCACAAGAACATGGAGATGCACGTAAGGCTTTAGATTTACTTAGGGTTTCAACAGAAAAAGCAGACCAAGAAGGGTCAAATTTGGTATGTGAAAGGCATGTTAGGATGGCACAAAATCAGATTGAATGTGATCAGATAACTCCAGTTATTGCTACATTGCCATTTCAGCAAAAATTAGTATTGTATTCAGTATTAATTAATGAAGAAAATGGATTGAATAATATTGCAACTGGAGAAGTTTATGAGGTTTACAAGCAAGCATGTAGATTTGCTGGTGTTAATTTCCTTACACAAAGAAGAGTTACAGATTTAATTTCTAATTTGGACATGCTAGGGCTAATAAGTGCCAAAACAGTAAGTCGTGGAAGATACGGAAGAAGTAAAGAAATCAATAGTTGTATTCCAGCGACAATAATTGCTTCTGAAATCATGCGTAATGCAGATCAAGGGATGATTCCAGTAGTTCAGGGAAGATTCAAATTACAATCAAGGCTTTGACAATTGTTAAACCGAGTTGCTAAGTCGCATGGCTTAATGAGTGAAGCGGCAGATGGGGATTCGACTAGTTTTTTAGTGCCAAGTGCGAGATTTTCAGGATGGTTGTTTATACTATCATGCTGGGGTATTTTGTTATGGTTACTGAATATTCTTCAAATGGCTACACCTACTGGAGATAAAGTAGTTTGGGGAAGTATACTTACTATTGGGATATTAGAACCAAATTATCTTACAGATAACACCGCATTTAGACCATTTAGTGATGGTATTTTCATAATTATTTGTTTAATCGGGAGCTTTTTGAGTGTAAGAGGAATTATTTCTAATGTCGAGGGCGGAATGAAAGGTTGGTTTATGGGAGTTAAAGACAATTTTTGGCCAGCATTAGTTGATGTTTCAACTGATGGAGGATTGAGAAAAACAATTTCTGTATGGTTTATGGTTCTTGGATTAATCTTTTACATAGTAACTGGGCTTTTATATTCTGGATGGGTTGATCCAGGAGTTTATTCAGTTGCTGCACCATGTATTGTTTTTGGTTGGGCATTTGGAAAATTAGCTGATGCACAATCAGAAGTTTCTTCTGATAATTAATTTTGAATAAATTCATTCAATCTATTTTTGCATCTTGATTTAACTTTTTCATTAGAAAAACATGCTACAATCCCTTGATTCGGTTGTCCATATATTAGTAATGCATTCAAGGGTAATGCTAAGTGTAGGATTATTGGTGCTAAATCTTCTTCTCCTTTGACATTAACCAAAATGTTCTTTTCTGATTTTGATGCTTCAACTAAACAACTAATGAATTCTGAGGTAATTTGTCCTGCGGGATTATTACATTGAATTTTTTTGTCATAACCCTCTTGATTTGGTTTTAGATTTTCTGGAAGCATTTTACGTTTGGTCATTCCGTCAATAACAGAAACATTAGGAATGATTCCAACCTCTCTTAATGCAGAAACACAAACATCTCCGACTGCTACAATTTTTCCAGAATATTCTCTGAGATTTAAGTCTTTAATCATGTTATTTATTGCAATTGTTGTATCATTTTCTGGGCCTTCGTAAAGAGTCCCAAATGGTTTCTTTAATGATTTTTCACTAGATTTCGGCATTTGTAAATTTTTAGTAATTTGTGATTCATCAATCCATTTATCCCCCACTCTAGTATATGTGCCATTTCTAATTGAACTGCTAGAAAGGATAGATCCATCCTTAGTAAGGAAATGTTCCACTATAATTATATTTAATGGGTTTAAATTAGATTTAATTCTAGTGGAATTAATTTTTTCACAAGCAGATAATGTTTCTTCTGTGCAAATTATAGCATCACAATCAGTTCTCCATTCTGCAGGCCCTACATCGTCTTCCAGTTTTTTAATATAGGTTCTAGGTAATATTTTGACTGGAGTTTCTACTTTGTTTTTTATCCATTCTTTCAAGAAAGAACTACGCTCCTCGAATGATTGAACCCCTCCTATTTTTTGGGATGCAATTTTATCTGAAGTAATCCAAATTTCTAAGACCTCACATTGTTTTAATGCGCTTAAAATTAATTTTTCATGGCCAAGATGAAAATGATCAAAAGTCCCTCCAAGTAAACCTCTCTCAAACGGCCTTGCCATTAATCAACTGAAATTGGAATTACACTTGAGTTTTTGGATAAAATTAGGTAATTTGGGGCCCTGATGACTAACGGCCTGCATCATTGTTTCCTCAGGGGCCTGACCCATTCACCAGGGCGTTGAGGACTACGGGGTTGTCCATCCATCATCCAAAAAAGTCCGGTGGGGACCCATTCGTAGCCACTATTGTCTGTTTTTGCAACAAGGATCATTTCCGTAGATCACCATGTTCTTCGATACAGACGTACCACAACTTGGTATCGTCATTTCATTT
>PAAW01000004.1 GCA_002699515.1 Methanobacteriota archaeon | reverse complement strand
TGTGAATCAAAAATGATTCAAAATTCATTGAAAAATAATTCCTCTATATTGTGTGTTAAGTTACCATTTTTATCAGGAAGATTAGGAACAAAAACATTAGATTCAGGAGGAGCACAATTACCAAGATTAGGTAGAGAATTAGCTGGTGCAGCTAAACTTGCAGGAGTTGCAGGTATTTTTCATTCTGACGAATTACCTGCTTATGGAATTACAGAAAGTAATGTGGCAGATATTAAAAAAGTGGCAAATTGTAGTGAATCAGACGCATTCGCATTATGTGTTGCACCAGAGTGGCAAGCGGAATTAGCTTTGGAATCGGTGATCTTGAGAGCAAGGAAAGCATGGCAAAGATCTATCCAAGAAGTAAGAAATGTTGTTGTAAAGAAAGGAGCGCCAGAAGATGGAACTACAACTGCGATGAGGCCATTGCCAACAGGCGCTAGAATGTACCCAGAAACGGATGTACCTTCATTTGAATTAACTAAATTACACTGGGATGAAATTTCTAATAAGTTACCATTAACCCAAAATGAGAGGCTAGATAGATTAAGTCCTTTTGAAATTTCATCAGATCAACAAAAACAATTAGTCTCAAGACAATTAGATGATGAATTTTTTGCAGGAGCTACAGGCAAATTAGATTTAGAAAAATTACCAGTAAAAGCCTGGGCTTCGTTATTATTAGAATCAAGTAGAGTACAAATTTCAAAAGGAGCAAACATTCCTCTTGAAGATGTAAGTATACAAATGTTAGCAGGATTATTACTGGTAAGAGAGGCGGGTGGAGTAACTAGAGATGGGTTAGTAGAACTAGGGATAACTATGATACTTGAAGGAGGAACTAATTTAGAAGGTAACCTGAGTGCATTTATCGAAGAATGCCATAAAAAAGCAGAATTATTGGGATTAAAGCCTTCAGACGAAAGTTCAATAGAAGCAGCAGTTGAGAAAATATTGGAAGAAAGAGCAGATTTTATCGCAGAGAGAGGAATGGCTGCAATGGGGCCATTAATGGGATTAATAATTAAGGAGTTAGGAAGCGGTGCAGACGGCAAAGTTATTAGTAAATTGTTAAGCGAACGGCTCAAGGGAAAATGATATGTTAGAAAATTTTGGAAGAAGACACGTGATATCAGCAGTAATTTTAGTAGTAGTAATTGTTTCATTTCCTCAAATTAATAAATTATGGTTGGAATCAACAGAAGAAGTTCGTTCAAGCTTAATCACAACGGAGAACAATACACATTATGGATTACCAAGTGAATGGGAAAATAAACAAGTAATTTGTATTCATTTTCCAGTTGACGATGTAACCTCAAATATGACAGCTTCTAATTTTACGGAGGGTAGAACCTATCTTGATGTGAGTGGTTCAGAGATTTTAATAGATGAAAATTCAGAAGGAATGGTCAATTATTCCGAAGATCGTACTACGGGGGTTTGTGTTGGTGGTTTTGAGAATTATACTGCTGGATTTAATTTTATGTTGGAAGCAACTAATGTTACTAATGGAGATTTAGAAGTAGGGTATGATGATGGTGATTGGGGCCCTTACGTACATACAATCGCTGGATTAAATGCAAATGAACTTACAGGAAACTTTACTGGCGCTTATTGGGCATTATATCATAATGGGGCAATGTCAGATGTTGGAATTGGAGATTTAGTGATGCTAGAAAATAGTGTAATTGTCTGGAAAATTGCTACTTGGTGAAACCATTCTTAGGAATAATCAAGTAGGAATGCCTTTTCTTGAGGTTGAGAAAGATGGTAGCATACCATGTATTTGATTTGAATCCAGTAGCATCAGTATTGCTAAATTTATCATTACTTGGTGTAATTTGTTGGAGCCTTTTGAAGATTGAAAAAAATTATTCTAATGGCCATAAATTCATAATTTTAGGGCTTTTAGCGCTTTTAGGGATTGTTGGAAGGATTTTAATGAGTCCAATACCAAATGTTCAACCCGTAACAGTAATTGTTTTACTTGCAGGAATTAGAATGGGGGCCAAAGAATCAATCTTTTTAGCATCAATTATCGCTTTATTCTCCAATTTAATTTTAGGAAATGGGGTTTGGACAATTTATCAGGCTGCGGCATGGTCAATAATTGGTTGTTCAGGTGCATTATTTTCTAATAAACTTGATACATCAATGAAATTAATTTTATTTGCAGGAGCATCAGGAGTTTTATTCAATTGGTTCGTATCACTTTCTATTTTACATTCCGTTGGTTTTGATATGTTAATGCCATATTTGATTGTTGGAATACCTTATGATTTACTTCATGTAGTTGGAAACATTACTTTTATGATCTGGTTATCTAACCCACTTACCGAAATAATGTCTAGAAAAATTGAAAACAATCTAAATTTTGAGGTGAGTGAATATGAGCCGAAACCCTTCTGAAATTTCTATGGTAATTATCACTAGGAAAGATTTGAAGTTATCAGCAGGCAAATTAGCAGCACAAGCAAGTCATGCTGCTGTAAATTGTGCTTTAACAGCAAGAAAATTAAAACCAACATTATTAGAAGAGTGGCGTAATACAGGTTCTCGAAAAATTGTCTGCCAGGTAAGTAATTTAGAGGAAATGAAGCGTATGTATGGTGAAGCAAGGACATTGGGTTTAGTTTCAGAAATGATTTCAGATGCAGGGAAAACTGAGATCCCTTCTGGAACAATTACTGTTTTGGGATTAGGACCTGGCCCAAGAAGATTAATTGATGCATTAACGAAAGACTTACCTTTGTTATAGGATAAAAAAAAGCCCCCTAGGAGCCTCGGCTCCTAGAGGGTATGTATTATTCAACAGATGCTTTCTGTTTATTCATCATCTGCAACGACATCAGTTTTTGCATCTTCTTCTGCTTCAAACCAATCCCAAATTACCATTCCTAGTAATATACCTACAGTTGGGAAAATCCAGAACATCCAGAATGTAGCAAAATCAATACTGCTTGTGCCCATTATGGTTGTCCAAATTCCTTGTGCAAGGTGTGCTCCTGGATTCCATGCTGCGAATCCTGAAGAATCTAGCATCCAGTAAATCATACCAACAGCAAAACCGCCCATTGCAAAACCAGTTTTGTTATCATCCAGAGTTGTAATCCAGACAACCATCAGTATGAAACCTGCAAAGGTCATAGCAGCCATGTCTTGCCACAATTCTATCGCTCCACCAGTGGTAGCTGCTGATGCAATAGATTCATTCAGTACTATGTCAGCCATTAAGAATGCTGCCATTGCACCCAATACTTGAGCAGCAATATACTGCCCACCTTCTTGTGCATCCATTTTTTTCGTAGCCATCAAACCTAGCGTAATTGCTGGATTTAAGTGACCGCCTGAAATTCCCATAGCCATGGTATACATTAGACCAGCCGTTAGACCAGTTAACATAGGGTGTTGACTGCCTGAATTTGCAACCATCACAATTACCATAACGCCGAAAAACTCCATGCCTAGCTTTTTCTTATCTATATTCATGCCCATCGTTTTTTCACGTCCATTTTTATTTTTCTCGGCTAAGCCGATTAGATGTCGGTTACCGTATCATTTATCAAGTGTTTTGTATGAAACCCCCTAAATGGCCCTATTTTGAAGGTTTTTCAATTTTAGCCGTGTTACAAAATACACTTGCTATTTTTTATTACATTTACTATACTTTTTTATTTAAAATTCCATCTATGACGTTAAGTATCAATTCTTCGTCGACAGGTCATGGTAGACCTTCGTAGTGATACTGTAACTAAACCGACATTTGAGATGCGAGAGGCAATCAAAAATGCTGAAGTTGGTGATGATGTTTTAGGAGATGACCCTACAATAATTCACCTTCAAAATATGATTGCAGATTTACTTGGTAAAGAAGCCGCACTTTTTGTACCATCAGGAACTATGTCTAATGCGATTGCAATCAGAGCTCACACGAATCCAGGAGATGAGATAGTTACTGAGAGTACTAGTCATATCTACATATACGAAGGAGGAGGTTATGCAGCACTTTCTGGATGTTCAGTAGCCCTAGTACCTGGAGAACTTGGAATCATGAAACCCAAAGATGTTGAGAAGGCAATACGTAAAGGAGAGGGTAGTCTTGGGCATTTCCCAAATGGTTCTTTAGTATGCGTAGAGAATACCTCGAATAGAGGAGGAGGAACTTGTTACCCCCAAGAAGATCTAGACGAAATTGCTAAGATTGCTCACGATAATAAATGTGCAGCGCATATGGATGGTGCTCGATTATTCAACGCAGCTATTGCTACAGGAACAGACCCAGCCCGTATAGTTCGGGATTATGATTCAATCTCTATTTGCTTGTCGAAAGGCCTTGGGGCTCCAGTAGGTAGTATCTTGGTAGGGTCTTCTAAATTCATTAGTTTAGCTCATCGCTGGAGAAAAATGTTTGGAGGAGGAATGAGGCAAGCAGGAGTAATCGCTGCTGCGGGACTTTTTGCATTAGAAAATAATATTTCTAGATTAGCAGAAGATCATGAACGTGCAAAAATATTAGCTAGTGCTATTAATGAAATAGACCTGTTTTCTGTAGATTTAGAAGGAGTTCAAACTAATATGGTTTACATCAAGGTCCTTGGAGATATTAATGCAGAAGTATTAGTAGAGAAATTATCAGAACAGGATGTACATGTTCTTGCACTGGGTGATGATTTATTGCGTGCTGTTACGCATATTCATATTACTGATGAAGATATTGTTAATTCAATTAATGCTTTCAAAATAGTTTCTTCTTGAGATTATCATTGATGCAACCAATATTGACATAATGGTTGGAATTAATCCAATAAATGGAAGTCCACTTGAATCTTTAGATTCTTCAGTAGAATTTGAATCGTTTGAATCATTTGGAGGATTCATACATCCAAAAGTAATTACTAGTTTCAAATCATCTCCATCATAGGATTTTATTTCAGATAATTCATGACTTATGTCTGCAGTTCCACTTCCACCAGAAATCTCTTTTACATGATGTACAATATGTGTATAGTTTTTTAATCCATTTGAACCATTAGGAAAATATGCAATATCTTCTACAAAATTTATGAATGTTTTCACATCCTCACACCCATCAACATCAAGAACTTCCCATGAAAACTCTGATGAATCCTGTTCAAAAAAAGTATGAATCATAGAATCTTGAGTCTGATCTTTTGATTCTAAAAGAGGTTTTTCTAATGCTTTCGAATAAAGGTTATCATAACTTCCTTGACTTGCTCCAATTAATGAATCCCCACCATTAATTATTGCTGTAGGCTGCAATGGCCTCTCTTCATTAAACCATTCTTTCCACCAATTTTCAGCGTTTTCGGATCCAAAAGGATCTTCTGTTTCCCCCGCGAATCTATGGAACGTAAGCATTGTAACATTAGTTTCATTTGCAACATCTTCTATTGCATGTTCAACTTCAACACAAGGAGTACACCATGTTGCAGTGAATATATGGGCAACAGACGAAGCATCTTTCGTATTAATAGAACTACTGAAGTTTTCATTTGGATCAATTACAATTCCTCCAAAAATTGCATTTCTGTTAGAATCATTTTCAGTTTCACTACTTACTGAAACAACAGTCAAATTACAAATAAATAGAATAAATGTAATCATAATCACGCATCTCTTTCTATTGCTCATATACTTTCGTATACACTTTAGGTGTTATAATTATTTATTGGTTCATTTTATATCTTGATGAAACTATTTATGAATAATACAAAGAAAGGATTCAAGAACCATGACGTGAAGAGTGGGGGGAGGTGGCACAATGGAAAACGAAATAAATGAAAATAGAATCTCTATTGAGCATACAACCCCAGGAAAAAATCTACCTCTCTGGTTAATTAAACACCAATTAAAATTAGCAAAGTGGATAGATTCAGATGATACCCCCCTCTCACGAATTTTAGTTATTTATGCAAACGAAGAATCAAGAAAACAAACGTTAAGGACATTAAATTCTATGGAGAATATTCCAATTGATTCAAGTCTTCATTTGACAATACCTAGATTAATTGATAATTTACATTCCGATTTAAGGTTACCTGCAATAATTAATGATGATGGCATTTTGTTTGAAATAATCCATAATAATTGTGTAAATGTAGCCGAAAAAGCAGGTTTTCCAAGGTTACATTCCAATTTAAAAATTACTTGGTCAAGGGGAAAGACAAGAATGTTAGATCAATTACATCAGCAGGTTTGTGAAAGAAATTTACCATTAGATTGGGAGGCAGATCCAGGAGTAATTGAATATGAAAAAGTACTGTCGAAAGTAGAGAAACAAATGTCTGGAACTCATCCACGTTTAAGGTTAAATAAGATAATAAAATTATTAAAGAAGGATGATGATATTGAATTATTTAGTTTAAATGAAATTGATGGGATTATTATTCAAGATATGAGCCCTACTTTAAGCGACGCAAAATTAGAATTATTACAAATTATTTCGAAATATAAACCAATCCACCAATTATGTAACTTTGGCAGTTTTCGTTTGGGTGAACATGGAGCATTTCTCGCCGATGTTGAAGTTTGTAAAACAAAGGAATCAATCCCTCGATGGATTCCGCAGCACGAATTAAATTTAGAAAAAGCAGAACCAGAAATATTTCATTTAGGTTTGTTTAATTCTTTACAAACAGATGAAGCCATACATGGGATATTATCCGCATACAGTAATAATTTTGATTCCAATAATGAAGTAATTATTATTGATCCAAGGCCAAAAGAGAATAGGAAAAAATGGCCAAGATTATTTGAATCAATTGGAATTAAGATTAATTCAGATGAAACTCAAGAATTATTTCTTAGTGTCTTACATTGCCTTGGTGAATTAATGAAATTAGGTTTTGGCCAAGATGCTTGGTCATCTGACAAATTAAAAATGATTTCAAATCAAAATAATTACATGTTTAAAAATGATTATCTATTTATCCACAAACATCCAGAAAATAAAGAATATTTGCCAGTTGCAGATTGTAAATTACTTGAAGAAACTGCACGAACATTCCATATTTTAGGAGGCGGCGGCTCACTAAATGATTGGTTATATGCATTAAGTAGGGAAAAATTTGACAATCCCTTTGTGGACGAAAAAACTCAAAGAAAACTAAGAGAGCAAACCCAATGGTGGGTATTATCTATTGCAAATTTAATTCGTCCATTACTTAACAAATCAGATAGAGAGGCATTAGATATAGAAGAATACAGAATCGGATGCGATTCTAAAAAAGAATTACCAATTTTATTATCTACAAATACAGGTGATGAGTGGCTTTTTGACATTGTACACAAATTAGATTGGAACTCTTGGATGGATGTTAATGTACCAGATTCGTCAGTTGTTGGAATTCAAAAATACCTTCATTTACATAATAATCTAAGAAATATTCAGAAAGCATGTAGATTAAAACATCCTCTTGATGGGGTGAATTGGATAGAAGAATCAATTGAATTAATTAATTCAATATCAATGTCTAAATCAAGGTGTTCAGATGAATCCATAAGAATTTTATCTCCAGAAAATGCACTTGGTTGTAATGCTGATTTAGTAATAGTGGTAGGATTAGGTAATGATGATTGGGATCTATCAATGCCTTATTTCCCCTGGTTAGATTTTGAAGAATTAAGAGAAGCAGGATTACTAAATCCAGATGAAAAAATACGTGCAGCGAGGCATTATTTCAATCATATTTTGCTTAGCGGCAAACAAATTCTTTTATTAGACCCATCAATAGATTCAAAGACATTTCCTTGTACTCCTTTTGCTGAATGGTTAAATCAAGAAAAGAACAAATCTCAACAAATACCAGATTGGTTGAAAGATACAGAAAATGCATGGTCTCAACAATTAATTAAAGATAAACAAATATTTGTATTCACGCCTGAAAAAATAATTTGGAAAGAGAACCTCTCATTTACTTCTTATACAGGTTCAACTTTGAGATCAAACAAACAAAAGGCAGGAGTTATTAGAACATTAGAGGGAAAAAACATTCAATTATTGAATGCAAGCTCTCCTTTGATAATTCATGAAAAACAAATGCATTATGATAGAATTAAGCGAGAACCACGTGGCTTAGATGAAGTATCTGACTATCTTAAATGGGAGCAAAAAAGAAATTTTGTTTCAAGTGAAAAATTAAAATTAAACCCTCCCAAAAAATATCCAAAAGATGCAAAAACACCTCGAGAATATCCTTTTTGGCCAGTAATTGGAAGGAAACACAGTGCGAATAAGTTTACTCCGAGTATTGATCCTAGGCCATTAGAATCTAACCCATTAGGAATTAAATTATTGGATCAAAGAAGTGGACATTCTGAAAAAATTAGTATTTCTAAAAAGATTATTTGGTCAGCTAGTAAATTGAATAAATGGATTCAATGCCCAAGAAGGGGGTGGTTAGAATCAGAATTGTATTTGTCAAAAGATGAAATAATGAATGAAGATTTAGATATCAGAGTTAGAGGAATTACTTTACATGAATCATTTGCTGAATTAATTTGTTCTCAATTAGGTTTTGAAGTGGGGGAAGAAAGAAATGATTTCTCTATGATTAACATCTTAGATGAATCATTTAATTTAGAGCATTTAATGGCTGAATTCATTAAAATACTTTCACAAAAAACTCCATGGATATGGCGTACTGATGCAATGTCAGTACATCGTAGGAGAGATTTCATAGGGATGACATTACATGAATTTGAAGATTGGATAGATAACGAAATGCCACCCATTAAACCTAAAGGAAGAATTGGTCAAATGTTACTTTCGGAATTAAAATTAAAAGATAGTGTTAATGTTGCATTTGAATGGAATTTAAGTGAAAATAATCCAACATCAATTTATCTCCCAGAAATTTCATCAGATAAGTTATTACTAAGGGGATGGATTGACCGTATTGATTTAGTTCCTTTTGAAAATGGTAACTTAATTAACGAAGGAGGAGATAATACCATAGCACCATTTTCATTAGAGAATTGGAATCCTAGAAGATTGGTTATAATTCGAGATACAAAAAGTGTTGAAGGCCCAAGTCAAGATAAATTGGGAGAAAAACATAAGAAAGCAATTTTTGAAGATTTTCAACTTGCATTATACGCAAGAGCTTGGGAATTAGCACATCCAGGAGATTTAGTTATTGGGGTAGGAATTACTGAAGTTGGAGATATTACTACTAATTGTTTAGAAATAGATCCTGAATATAAAACACTCTTATCTTATTTAGATGTAGGAGATATAACTGAATATACGCATGAGATGTATAGATTTCCAGATGAAACTTTACCTGCTAAGTCTAACCCGTTTCGTGCATGGATCTATTGGAAATTAGTAGTCGCATTAAAAGCATCAAACTTTGCTAAAAATGGTAACGTTCATCCAACACCTGGAAAACATTGTGAATATTGTAGCGTAAGAAGAATTTGTGGAGTAGGATTAGAAAAGAGGGGAGATTTTTGAAACTGAAACATAATTTAAATCGTAGTCAGCGCTTAGGCCTAGATATTGATAAACATGTAGCCATTGCTGCAGGAGCAGGTACAGGAAAAACAACAGTAATGGCATTAAGGTACATTGAACATTTACTAAATGATGTCCAAAGAGCAACGACATTACTTCCTCAATCACCTAGAAGGCCTTTGCATGGGCCAGGGTCATTGAGGGCTCCGAAAAGAGAACAAATTGATTTAGAAGAATGGGGAGGTTTGCTACCATCTGAATGTGTTGCTATAACTTTCACTAATGAAGCAGCTGATGAATTAAGGCATAGAATAAGGGCATTATTATTTGAAAAACAACAAGATGAAGATGATCCTAGAATTAATCGTAAAGGTTTAATTGAACAAATGCTTTCATTGTTAGATGAAGCTCCAATTGGTACAATAGATTCATTTTTCTCTTCTTTATTGAAACCTTGGATGGGTTTAGTAAATGAAACACCAACCAAAGAAAATGTAAGTGACGAGGCAAGACCATTATTATCTAAATCGGCTATAAAATCGGCTTGGAGAATAAGGAATGAAAATGATGCTTTTGAGGCAGGAATTACTTCAGAACATTCTAAATTCATCATGGCAAGAAATCGATTATCTACAGGATTGGGTGGAAGATATATAGCCGAAAAAATGCTAAATGAATTATTAAAACAATCATTATTTGTAGAAGAATCTGAATCAAAAATCAAAAAATTATCTAATGGAGATGTTGATAAACCTGAAGCAATAAAAGAGTATATTCAACAAATGATACTATCCATAAGCAACCTAGGTTTAAAAAGAATAGATGAATTACATTACTTAGCTTTAGATTGGTTAAATGGATGTATTAACTTTGGCAACGAACTAGATTTACCAAATGCCCTGATAGAAAATAGCCGTTACGCTGCATATGATGATTTAGTAAGATCAGGAATTCCAAATGATGATTGGGAAAAGTTACAATGGTTTTCACATTTTGAATATATAATTACAACAGAAAAAAAATATTTGGAAATGAAATCTAAATCTTCTGCAATGCCTAAGGGTATGTTGCCCAATCACCATACAGAAAAATGGCCATCTGGAATAAAATCAGTTTCAGCAGTTAAAGGTAAAAAAAATAATGATAGAGCCAAAGAGGAAATTATTAAGGTGGGTAAAAAAATATCTGCACTTCTAAATGAACCTGATTTTTCTCAATTAAGAAGAATGAGTTATTGTGCTTGGCTATTTCATCCAACATTGGCATTTCCTAAACATCCAGAAGGAGCATTAAGAGGTAGTGAATTAATCTCTTTCCCATTAAATGTAAATTTGCCAGAAAATTCATTAATTGCTTCAATACCACTTCAACTAAATTTACTTGAAGATTTATTTACAGTTCAACATGGAATCCACTCTATTCTGAAAAAAATAAAACTAACAAGGGAAATGCATGATTATTCAGATATTCAAAGATTAGCAGAAGATTTACTTTTAGCCAGATGCCCCGATATTTGTAGAACCTGGTATCCAGAAGGAGTAATAGATTTATTAGATGATTTGCCATTAAATCCTTGGGAAGATATCCACATCGAGAAAGCATTATCATTAGCATCAGAAAACGCAGATGTTTATACAGATTTAGAAAATAGGCTTGAGATTGTAAAGTCATTAAGAAGAAGGTTTAGAACATTTATTATTGATGAATATCAAGATACAAACCCTCAACAGTTCAGACTTTTATGCAGATTATTTGGTAGGAGAAAATTGGAATCTAATGAACCCAAACCTCCAGAGTCCCCTTGGGATCCTACAATTTGTGTCGTTGGAGATTTAAAACAGAGCATATTTAGATTTAGACAAGCACAAGTGACAGTAATGTTGAATACAATTGAAATGATAAGAGAAATAAATACAATTGAGATGCATAATGAACAAAGATTAATCGATTTAAGAGAAAAACAAGGGGTTTCAATAGGTTTCGGCAGAGACCCTAGGCCAATTCTTTCCAAAACAAAATCAAATCATTTTGTAACGGGTAATGTCTTAGAAGAAAAAATAGAAGGAAGTAATGAAAATTTATTGACATATTCTCTAGGAGATAATGATGAAATTTTAGATCATAATATTCAAACTGAACGTGAACAAGGATATTTAAAATTATCAATGAATTATAGGACTGATGGGGATTTATTATTAACTTTAAATGAGATTTTTGAAGATTTATTTTCAGAAGAACATGATTATATTAGTGGTAATTGGCATGCTAGAGCACAATCATTGACTCCTTCAAAAGATTTGAAAAATGAACATGGTAAATTAGAATGGATAATTCCAGTTAATCAAATAAATAAGGATGAAGATAAAAATAATTTAATTATTCCATTAGATCCTTTTGTAGAAAATAATGATTCTAAGCCATTTGAAAGAGAACACGAATTACTTGCAGCAAGATTACATGCTTTGATACATGGAAGTGAGTGTAAAATTTTAGGTGCTGATGATGAAAACAAATGGTTAAAAATACCTTCAAACGAAAAAATAGAACCTGAAGATATTATGATACTTGTACAAAAAAGAAAACATATATCTGATTTAATGGAACGTTTAAACAATTGGGGCATTCCTGCTATTGTAGATAGGCAAGAAGGATTACTAAAACAACCAATAGTTCAAGCTTTGTATAATTTGCTTAATGCTGCAGTCAATCCAAATAATCCTACAGTCATGAGTGCATTGTTAAGATCGGAATTAGTTTGTTTTAATGACAAACAACTTCACCAATTAATCAAAAAAGTGAAGGCAGATGAAAATATATTTCAATTATTAATTGAATCTGTAGAAGAAGGGCCAAATAAAAATATGTATACTCGTTGGAATTTATTATCACATAATAGAGAATTTATTACCTTATTAGAAGATACTTTAGATTTTTCTGATATTCTTTCAATATATCCTTCATCTGAAGCTCGTCAATTAGCAGAACAATTTATTTCAATTGTTAGTGTAATATTTTCACAAGTTGGAGGTTCAGGCACATTATTGATGTCTGCCTTGGAAGATTTAAGAGAAGATGGAGGAGAACTTCCTGCCAAAACCTTGCCACTTTCAGGTGCAATTAGAGTAATGACAATACATGCGGCTAAGGGTTTACAATGTAAGGTAGTAGTATTGTGTGGATTGTTTAATGATGCTCATCATTCATTAAATACAACCATGCGTAATAGATTAGTAGTAACTCCAGAGTTAATGGCATCTCAATTAAAACCCTGGTCAAGTAAAGAAGGAATTCAAAGTGGAATGTGGCAATTTTCAAAATATTTGATACAATCTCAAATTCAGGCAGAATATCGCAGATTGTTATATGTGGCTTTAACAAGAGTGGAGAAGCATTTGATTTTAGTGGGAGGGAATAATAATACACGAGCAAAAATATCAGAAACAAATAATATTATTATGAAATTACCTAATCAAGAGAATCCAACACTTGGAGAAATGATATTTTCTGGAATTGCATCTAATTCGATTAATTCAGAAGATAATCCATGGGTTAAGCCTGGAAATTCCTTAGCATTACAACCCGCTGAATTATTTCAAAATTCTTATTTCCAAAAAGGCCTTAAATCACTTACAATCTTCCATTCATTAGATTGTTTTTCAAATGAAATAGGTAACATCACGCCCTTTTATAAGTTAGAAAAGGAACAAAAATTATTGGATTCAGAAATATTAGAATTCCAAAATTTTGAAAACAAATTATCAAGAAGTGTGGGATTAAGATTAGCACCACATAAATTAGATGCTGCAGGATCTTGTAAGAGAAGACATTGGCTAAGCACAAGTTTGGGACTTGATTCAGAGTCTTTATTGCCTTATACCAAAACTGAAAATATAGTGCAAACTAAGTTTCCAAATCCTGCAGATTTTGGAACAATATTCCATCGTTTAGTAGAAGTTGGGATTGGAAACCCTGCAATTAGTAATAATTTTGATTTACCACTGACATGGAAAAGAAAACAAGACTCAAAATTACTTGATAATAAGGTAGTTTCAGAGATCATCAATGAATTATTACCAATAGATGCCGATGAGAAGGTTACTAAAGAGAGGTTAGGAATTTTATCTAAATTATTTGAAAATGGACCCTTAGGTAAATTATGCTCTGGTAAAAAAGTGGGAGGTTATTCAATTGATGGCTTACTTACCGAAATGCCATTTGAATGTACTATTTCATTAGATCCAGAGGGAATATAACTTGAATTATGGACTCCTTATGGTTCGAGAAAAACAGCAATAATAGAAAATACATCAATTTCATTTTCAGGAAGAATAGATTTAGTTTTGGCATTATCTGATGAATCAAATAATAGATTTTTAATGGCTGTTGATATTAAAACAGAAGGAAGTTTATACGGATTTAATCAATATGACTCTTTGAATGGGACCCCTTTGCAAATTCCTGTAGATGACATAGAAAATAGATTTAAATTAAATTCTTCAGAAAAGGAGGTTTTAGAAAATCATAGTTTTCAATTAGCATTATACCATCATGTACTAGATTCAATACAAAAGAATAGTAAAGATGGGAGAAAAATTTTACCTCCTAGCATTTATGTTGCAGCATCAGGAAGATTGGTTTCTTGGAATGATTCCGAACAAAAAAATAAGCAACAAGATCTTAACGAATTATTAAATTGGATTGCTAAATCATCTTTGAATCAAATCGAAATAGATGAAATTAGAAGACAACCTCCAGAAAAATCAGAAATTTGTTCAAAATGTCCTTATAATTCAGGCCCAATCAAGTTATGTGGCCCATTAGAAAGTGAAATAGGGTTGATTGAAAACCCTTTAGATAATGCAAATTAATTGAACCCTCAAGCGTCGGAGTTATTATGGTCGAACTCTTGGGGTGTTCAAAGACTTAGAGGGATAATACATGACCGACGAAATAACAACTGGTACAATTACACCTGAATTAAGAATTAAAGAGTTAGAAGAAGCATTGAAACAAGAAACAGAAAGAGTACTCAAAGTTTATGATGCATTTTCCGCTCAAGAACAGGAAATTACAACTTTAAAAGCTGAGATAGAAGTACTTGAAAAAGAGATTGTAGATAGAGAGATCGAAAAAGAAGGTATTGAAGCACTTTTAACTGAAAAAGATAACCGATTAAGAGAAATTGAAATGCGCGGTGCTAAAGCAGGTAAACAAGTAGAATTCTTGGAACCAGAATTAGAAAAGATGGAAGAAAAATATATCAGAGAAAAAAACCGTCTTGCAAAAGTGTTTGGAATATCTGAAGAACTTGATAATGATTTACGACTTGCAGTTACCGAATTAAAAGCGAGAGACGATTGGTATGTTGGGCATATGGCATTATTTGAAGATTTAAATAAAGCAATTAAAGATAGATATACAATGATTGAAAAAGCAGTGGAAGCAGAAAGACAATCTCAACACATGCAAAGGGCAATTGAAGAACGTATGGCTGAAGCAATTGAAGCAAGAGCAGCAGAAATTGCAGAAGAAGAATAGATTATTTCTCTATTTTTTTAATAAATTTTGCAGGAACCCCTCCCCAGATTTCATCAGGAGGGATATTAGTAAATTTTGGAAGTACTGCATGACTTGCAACTACTGAACCATCTCCAATTGTGCAACCTGGATTAATCATAGCACTGGCTCCAATTACTACTTTGTATCCTATTCTAACTTTTGATAAGTGAATACCATCCCTTTCAAATAAATGACCATTAATTGAAGCACCACCACCAATTACAACTCTCTCACCTACTTCTACCATAAAGCAATCATTTAGGTGTGCTGTATTTATTTGAGCACCCTTTCCTACTTTACATCCCATTAAACTATAGTAAATATTTCCAATAAAGGAAGGGACCATCCATTGCAGAGCAGGTAGTGCAAGTCGGTGGAAAATAGAAAGAAAACCCCAACGAATTGTTAACCAACTTTCTGTTGGGGCCTTTGCATCATCAAGGCTAGGTCTTATGATTCTCCCTAAAATTCCAATTAATAGTAAATCTGTAATACACCATAATAATGCCCCAATTCCTAAAGTCGCGCCTAATGAAATTGCTCTTTGCCAACTTTCCCATGATTCTGTAATGCTAGAAACTTCTTCAAAAAGAAGAATGCCTGGAGTCGCCGCTAAACCCCAAATTATGAATCCTATTGGCATCAAAATCATAGAAAGAATTATTTGAATCCAATTAAATCCACGTAATTTTTTAGCCATGAAATCACTCAGAATCATTATTAGTTATTGAGTTTTTTAATGCCATGACTCTTTCATCTTCTTCATCAGCCATTCTCATTCCTTCTTCTAAATCTACTCTGGAACAGAGATAAGAACCAATCACAATTACAACTACAATACTCATTATGGCTACACGATCATCAAACCAACCTGCCGCAGCAGCATAAAGGAATGGTCCAAGCATAGCTGCTGCTTTACCAATAAATCCAAAGAAACCAAAGAACTCTGTAGTTCTACTTTTAGGGATTAGCATTGTGAACATTGATCTTGCTTGAGCTCCCGCTGCTCCCATTACACAACCAACAAAGAAACCTAAAATGATCCATTGAAGGCTTACTCCAATTCCAAGAGGTTCCCAAACTAAATCTCTCATTGTTTCTGGCCACCAATCGAACATCCCTCCTTGATTAACCATAGTAGGATGCCTCTCTCCAATTTCAGATTGATTAGCAATGTCTATTGGGCCACCATTGAAATGAATTGAGAACCGGTGATCAGTAGCATTATCAAATGCAGCAATCATAGAAACTGCTTCAACTTCAGTAATTGAAGATGATGCTTTATCTTGCGCTTCAACGTCTTCACTAAACATCATTGCAGATCCGTACATTACTCCGCCTGAAAGAACTAGAATCATCATCAATCCTATTTTTCCTAGATTTTGTCGCATTAAAGCCATCATTCCAAAACCAACACCCGCAGTCGCTATACCGATGACAAGAAGAGCTGAAAATCCTTGAAACATCTTAAACCCTCCAATACTTTCTTCATCCTCACTTTCAAAATTCATCCACTCTCCAAATGCATTTCTGAATTCAGCATCTCCTTCTGATTCAGCTGAAACCCATCCATCAATTCCCCTATCATACAATGTCGTAAGGGTGTAATTTCCAGTATTTTCATCCCAATCATATTGAAAATCATATCTTTTATGGTCATTTTCTAATTCTAATGGGGCAAACCCAACAGCGGTAATTGCAACTGCACAATAAATTGCCAATGCAAGCATTAATGCAAATTTTGTACCACTTTTGTTTGCAATTCTACCAAAAATAATGCTCATTGGAATTGCTACTACATTTACAGTTAGAAGTAAGGCAATATTCATGGTAGGATTAATTCTTAATACTGATTCTCCAAATGCACTAGCCATACCATTGATTGTATTTACTCCATCATAGAATAATAGATAAGCAACGATGTAAAGAAACAAAACTCTAAATTTTCTTATTTCTTTCAAAGTTTTCCATACTTGTTTGTATGCAAATTTTGTAGATGAAACAACGCCTTGATATTCCATTTCATCAAGAACAGGGGGTTCTGGTGTTTTGAAGAACATCAAAGCACCGAAGCCCCACCACCATAGGGCAGAAGTTACGAAAATAACTGCAAGTTGAAAGTTTGAGTCCCAAGGAGTTGCTAAAAGTACAACTAAATGGAATAAAAGAAGGATAGAACCACCCATAAATCCGTATGCATATCCCCAAGAAGAAACATGATCCATCGCCTTTTTTGGAGCAAGATAAGGCATAAATGCATAGTAAATTGTATTACCTCCAGAAAAACCAATTGAACCAAGAACATACATTAATGCAAGGATTTTATATCCGCCATCACCAAAATATGGTGCTGCTCCCATTGCAGCACAAAATATAATACCAACTACAGTATACCAAAACAACATACTTTTCTTTACAGGAATTCTATCGGCAATTACTCCTAATGCGGGGGCTGTAACAGCTACTATTGCCATAGCAATACCGTAAATTAAAGCATAAAAACCCGCACCGCCTTGTGTACCAGTTGCAGTGTTATACAAATTTGCCATTAATGCAGGAACAATCACAGTCATTACTGTTAATGCATATGCTTGATTAGCCCAATCATACCAATACCAACCTTTCAATGCATCTTTTTCTTCTGGTTTCATACTATTTAGAATGTCATTTATTGATTCTTCAGCATTATTCAAAACTTCACCAGAGACTACGTTGCTCATGTAGTTCCATATGCATCGAGTTTGTAATACTACTCGTAAACAATGATGTTATTTCCGAGAAGTTCAAACATACGAAAGTTTTGCAAGCATCATAGAGGGTTAAAAAATGGTCAATATATCTCCCAGTAGTGAGAATGGATTATTTTCAGAAAAAAAAGAATCTAAAAAATTACATTTTTTAATCAAAGCACCAGAAAATTATTCTTATAACATAGAGAAAAAAATGTCATGGGATGCAAATAAACCAGCAACTGTTTACGTTACACCAGAGTTAACTAAAGATGGAGAAGTTTGCAAAGCTGCTACAGTTATTTTAAGGACAAAAGGGTGCCATTGGTGGTGGAGTTCAGGATGTACATTTTGCGGTTATTTTAATGATACGAGAGATGATGTAACTAATGAAAATTTACATGAACAATGGAATTATTCTAAGGAAAAATTAAATAATTTTGAAGAAGTAGAAATGATCAAAGTATATACTTCAGGAAGTTTATTAGAAGATAGAGAAATACCAATTCAATTTCAAGAGTTTGTGTTGAAGGAAACAAATGAATTGGGCAAACACCTTGTCATTGAATCTCGAACAGAACAATTAACTTCTGAAAAACTATCCTGGGCTAAAAAATTAAATTCAGATTTTACGGTAGCAATCGGATTAGAAGCTTATGATGATGAAGTACTTCGTTTTCATATTAACAAAGGATTTACATTAAAATCATGGCATAAAGCAGTCGAACAATTAAAAAAGCATAATTTAAGAATAAAATCTTATTTGATGTTTAAACCACCTTTTATGTCAGAAGGAGAAGCACTAACTCAATGCATTAAATGGGTTAAATCAGTAGTAGACGATTCAGATGAAATTTCCATTAATCCCATGAATATTCAAAGAGGGACAATAATCGATAGGTTGTATCGAAATGGGGATTACAGGCCACCATGGCTATGGTCGTTAGTAGAATTAATCAAGTCTGTTCATAATTTTGTACAACCAAATGGAGAAATACTGTCTAGGGTGATTGTACATCCTACAGCAGCAGGTAAGCCTAGAGGAGCCCATAATTGTGGTAAGTGCGATACAGAGGTAGCAGCAGCAATAGAGAGATATTCAGTAAGTAGATCATTGGATGAATTCACAGATTTAAGTTGTAAATGCATCCTTCGATGGAAGGAAGAAATTCACAGTGATCAAAATCTTCCAGTACCCATTGGGGTCGGATTGAATCGTAGAATAAATATTGAAAATTTATTTTCTTCATATTAAAAAAAACGCAATTAGAGTCAAATTTGCCTTGGTCTTTGGTCAATGTTTATGACGCCATTATTGTTCGCCAAACACGACTTTAAGGTGTAGACATGGGCGCAGAAGAAAATCTTCCAGATGTAATTCAAGGTTTAGGAGAGCCAGAATCTTCGCGAGTGGTACTAACAATAGTAGGAATTTTAGTCCTTGGGGTTTTAGCAATTTCCACCCAAGCTTTTTCTTTGTTTGGTGACTTTTCACCATTTTCTGGATTATTTGGAACCAACTCAATTTGGTGGTTTATGTTGGGAATTTTTGTAAGTATTGCAACGGTATTGGCATCAATTATTGGAGAGGTCTTTAGGGAGTAAGTGAAAAATTATGGCGATTGGTACAATAATTTATTTTTTAATTATAATTGGTTTATTCTTAGGAATATCAAGAGGACTTGGGTCTTTTTCAGGATCTTTGAGAGAAATAGCATTTTTTTCAATGGAAAAAGCACCAGTTGGGCTTGTAGATTTATTTCCTAAAAAGAAAGGCTCGGCAGCAACAACTTGGATGACATTAGGATTAGTTTGGATGCCTATAGCAGCAACTTTGACATTCCTAAATTTATGGTTAGATTATGATTCTACAGCATTGATGTCTGCAGTTGGAGATTTTGATAGAGATAATCTTTCATCCGCAGCATATATTGCAACATTTTGGGGTTTTCTTGGAATGACATTAATTGGAGCAGGATTTCATATTCAAAACAGAATGTTAGGTAGTAAAATAAGTAGTGAAGCAGGAGCATCAATGTTCTCTATATTTTGGTTTGTTTTAACACTGGCATTAGTAGTCATAAGTTTTACTTCATTAGCACCACATACTACTCATGCATCAGCATTTTTTACAGCGTATGGAATGTTAGCACTAGGAGTATTGGCAGCACATTTAATGACTATTTATGATAATAAAAATTCAGAAATGAGCACATCTAGTTGGTTAATTATTTTGTCACTGGGCGCTTTAATTTATGGTACATTTAGCAATTTATGCTATTTCTTGACGGGCAGTGAGGAAGTTGCATGGAATATATCTAAATCATTACATGGATGGTGGTTAGTGCCAATGTCTATGGCGATAGCTACCTTCTTAATTCCTAAAAATACAGGAAATATTCTTTGGAGTAAATTACTTTCTGTGACTGGGATAGTTTTGATATTTTTCACACTTACCCCATTTACTAGTTACACAGGCCATGGCCTAGGATCTGATGATAATATACTTACAATTCAAGTTTCATTATGGAGTACATTAGCTTTAGTGCCAATTTTTGCAATGACATTCAATATTATTGCCACAATGAAAGGAAGATGGGAATCAATGGTAGAATCAACTTCTACTGCAGCATCAATGGTATCTATGTTTTTACTTCCACTAGGTGCAATAGGAGGTTTATTTGCATCAATTAGTACCTTTGGAGGAGATGCTAGTTTAGCGGGAATTGGAGCGAGTATGGATCATTTATTATTATGGGGAGTAGGCGGATTGGCAGCTTTTGCTGCATTAAATGCAATGCTTCCGGAGTCCATGGAATTAGAGAATTATGAGAGAAGTAGGCAGAAGTTAGCATTTTGGTTTGTTGTTGTAGGTGCAATAGGGTCATCTTTAATGTCTGTTATGACTGATTTTGTTAATCAAGCAGTTGAAGAAACAGGATATTTAGCATCAGTTAAAGCACAACAAGATATTAGTGTAATGGTTGCAGTAATGTTTTATTTCTTTACAATTGGAACATTTATTGCAGCACATCAATTTATTTTAACACGTTCAAGAGGTCAGCCAATGGTGATGAGTAAAGGTAATTCAATTGGTGCAAGTAAATTCTCATTGATGTCTGGAACCTATACAATAAGAGGATTACTTGGCAAGGGATTATCATTAGATACTGAAATATTAGTAAATGAAGAAGTCCCAGAAGAAGAAATAGGTGAAACAAAAATTAGAGTTAGTGCTGGATTGCATGATACTGATGGAGTTGACATTAGTGTTTCTACAGATACAGCTGATGATATTTTGTGGGAACTTTCAGATTATTTAAAATCAAATAACTTAAAGATTTTTGATGTATTCAAACAATTAGATGAAGATTCTAGTATGACTTTAACAGCCTTTGAATTTAGAGAGGGATTAAATAAATTAGGATTAGCAAATTTACCGCCACATGAAGTTGATAGGCTAGTCAGTGCATTAGATATTAATGGAGACGGAATGATAGATCTTCCTGAATTGGGATTGGCATTCACCAAAGATATGATGCCTGCAAAAATTATCGAATCTGAAAAAGAAGAAACAGAAGAACCAGATAAAGAGATTAACCTATCTAAATTAAAGAAAGCAGATTTGGTTGAAATAGCTAAAGAAAGGGGAATTGATTCTAGTGGTACTAAAAAAGATATTTTAGAACGTTTAAATTCAGAAGAATAAAATATTGATTAATATCAGTTAGGGATGTACAATCTCGATAGGTGGTAGAATGAAAATAGGATTAGTGGGAAAGCCAAACGTTGGCAAATCAACAATGTTTGCTGCTTTAACACAAATAAATGTTGAAATTGCTAATTATCCCTTTACAACGATAGATCCAAATGTAGGCATTACATTAATTCAAGCTAGACACGATTGTCCAACAAAATTACTTAGAGAAAAACTTGAGAACACAGGAAGGCAATCTGAGACAATTGAATGTACCCCCAGAACTGGATCTTGTGAAAATGACGTTAGATTAATTCCAGTAACGCTCGTTGATGTAGCGGGATTAGTTCCTGGAGCACATGAAGGCAAAGGTAGAGGGAATCAATTTTTATCTGATCTTTCTCAATGTGACGCACTTATTCAGGTGATAGATGCATCTTGTTTAACTGACCTAGATGGTAACCCAATTGGTACGGGAGCCTGTGATCCTATTGAAGAGCATGAATTTTTAATTTCCGAATTAGCATCTTGGATATTAAGTATTATCAATCAAGGTTGGGTTCGTGGAGTTAGAAGGGCACAATCAGATGGAGATAAAGGCTTGATGTCGTATTTGTATAATACATTAAATGGCATAGGGGCAAAAGAAAAGCACATCAATTCTGGATTTAATAAATTTAAAATAAATGAAGATACAATAAACCCTTGGGATTGGGAAGAAAGCAAAAAACATAGATTGGCATTGAAATTAAGAGAGGAAATATTCCCTTTATATGTTGCCGCAAATAAGGCAGACATTGCACAAGAATCAGAATTAAATAAATTAATAGAGTTTGTAAATAATAAGAATAGTATAATTTTCCCAACCTCTGCAGATTCAGAATTAGCATTAAGAAGAGCAAATAATGCTAATTTAATTGAGTATAATTTTGGATCTGAAGATTTTATAATTACAGAAGTTGGAAAGCAGAAATTATCAGAAAACCAAATAAATGGCCTAGAAAAAATAAAATCAACCTTGTCTGAAATTGGAGGCACGGGGTTCACAAAATTGATTGATAAAATTATATTTGAAAGTCTGGAGAAGATAGTGGTTTATCCAGTTCAAGATGAAAACAAATGGACTGATGGAGATGGCAAAATTTTACCTGATGCATTATTGGTGGATAAAGGAACAACTGCAAAAGGATTAGCTTATGAAGTTCATACAGATTTAGGAGATGGTTTTATTAAAGCAGTAGACGGTAAAACATCTAGAATTATTGGATCTGAACATGAATTAAATGATGGAGATGTAATCAAAATACATTCTAAAGTATAATTACAATAAAGGTAAATAATTACAAAGTACGACTAATCTCAGTATTTAGGGGGAGTGTCCATGTATGGTCAAAAAAGAAAATTTTCTTTTAAATTAATTAAACCTAAATTTCATACATCGGTTGCGTTTTGTGGTTTTTTCATATCTATGTTTTCATTTGCATTATTTCTTTATTCAGGCAAAATTGAGAATCAATTGTTATCAAACATGTCCTTTTTCGGTATTTTATCAGGTTTGTTATTAGCATCAATGATTACAGATTCTGCTGGAAAATTTATCGTTGATGCTGCACGCCATGATGCTGCCAAAGTAGTGTGGATAGGGTTAGTAATTCTTCCAGCACTACTATTTTTTATTGTAGCACTTCTAAATTTATTAATCGAAGGAACAAGTACATCTGCTGGAGAAGATTTAGATGATTTACTACTTCATTTAGCATTATTTGGAACTATTTGGGCTGGAGGCGTAGATATAATATCAACATTATGGATTTTATTTAGTATGAAAGATATGTTTTCTGGGGGCAGAATGCCAGGAGTTTCTTCTGCAGAAGAAGAATTTAGGTTGCAACTTTTAAAATCTGGAATGATTAGAGGTTCAAGAGTAAAAATGACTTTGTTTGATAACACAATTTCAGAAGATGAATTGTCTAAATGGTTTTTATTTAAAAGAGTAAATTCGATTAAATTATTATTAACTGCAGGATTATTAGCAGAAGTACTTGTTTTAGTTGTTACTATTTCTGGATCAGATACGATACTCTTAGGATTTACGACAGCCGTCCTTACTTTGCAACAATTAACTATGATTGTCACTGGAGAATAATTAATGTCCGTCTGGGCGTTTATATTCTGGTGTAATTTCATCCATTTTTGCGGTATATGTTGCTTTTGAAATTAAAAGAAATACTGGTAAAGTTAAGGTAATTAATACTAATATTCCAAGAATTACCCAATTCCAAATATTTACCTCTCTCAAAAAGAAATACCATGCATTCCAAAGAATAACAATCCAAAAGAATGGAGCCCACCTTCTTGAAACAAGATTCATTCTTGCATTTGCAACTTCATTAGAAAATAGATTTGCTGCATCTTCTTTACTAGTTAGCCCCTTATTTACTCCACAATTTGCACACACATCTTTTCTAGGCCCGTTACCATGAATAAAATTCATTCTATTCCCGGTGAATCCACAATGTCTGCATGTAGGCATCTCTCTCAACCCCTCCTATACGATACACTTCTTCAATATCGCTATCAAATTAACATGCCAAGAAGTTTTTAAAAATCTCACCTCTATTTTCGCTTTCTTCTGATTCTGGGTGGAATTGTACACCGAAAATAGGATATTTTTTATGTTCGATAGCCATTATTGAATCTTTAACACCTTTCAATTTAGCAACAATCTTTAACCCACTTTTATTTTCATTTGATTTAATTAGTGTCAAGCTATGATACCTAGTCATTTTATTATTTGATTTAATTAATGATGAATTAATATTCTCAATAATATGGACTTCTCCATGAACGGCACCTGTAGGAGTTTTACATAGATTCCAACCCGCTGCTAATCCTATTGCTTGATGCCCCAAACAGATTCCTAATAGGGGAGGACAATTTCCTTTTAGTGCATTTGAAGCAATTTCCATTGTAAGTTTTGAGACGTGAGGATTGCCTGGACCTGGACCAATAATTATGTGGGTAGGTGCTAATTTCTCTATAATTTCATTGAATTGGGGACTATTCTCTCTGCCTGGAATTATACATACATTCGCCCCTTTAAGCGCTAGATCATTTACAATATTCCAAGAAAATGAATCCAAATTATCAATGAAGGCAACAACTTTTTTTGAATTATTTTTTTTAGGCCAAATGGAAACATCACCAATATTAGATTCATTAAGAATATTTTTATTTGTATTAATTATATAATTAGATAAAGGCTTACTAGGGAATTTTGTTTTACTTTCAATATCTAGCCAACCAGTTATTTTTCTTAGTGCAGCAGCTTTTAATTTTGCTTCTTTAACTTCACTTTTTGGATTTGAACCAATAACTAAGCCTCCTCCTGCCTGAACAACTCCTTCCCATTGAGAATTATTTTTATGTGCTTCAAGTGTACGAATTAGAATATTTAATGCAAGCGAATTATTTTTGTGATTAATTATTCCCATTGAACCAGTCCAAAAAGAACGAGGTTCTCCTTCCAGTTGATCAATTGCAGCAATAGTTACAGTTTTTGGGCATCCACTGATACTCCCTCCAGGAAACATGGATTCCAAAGCATCCCATGCACTATATTTTTCAGATAGTATGCCTTTGATATCACTTACAAGATGATGTACTTGGGCATAAGACTCAACTTGAAATTCTTCACGATAAACACTTCCTAATTTACAAAATTTTGTCATATCATTACGTTCTAAATCAACTAGCATCAAATGCTCTGCTCGTTCCTTAGGGCAATTAATTAATTCATCAATAAACCCCTCGTCTTTTTCTTTTGTTGCCCCTCTTTGTTTTGTTCCTTTGATTGGAGACGTAGAAAAAGTAATCCCATCTCCTTGAATTAATATTTCGGGACTAGATGAACAAATACTAAAATTTAGATCCTGTGAATACAAATAACAAGACCATGGTGCAGGATTTTGTTTAGCTAATCTCAATTGAATTGTCCAAGGTTCTTCATTTAACGGACCTTTCCATTTCCTACCAAAGTTTAATTGATATAACTCTCCAGATTTTATTGAATTTTGAACCCTTATTACGTTCTTTTCATGTTCTAAGTCTGTAAAATTAGAAATTTCATTAGGATTATTCATAGGTTTGTTTTTTGGCCAATTTGGCATTAAATCATTAATATCTGAAATGGAATTGATAAGTTCAAATGTCTTTTTTACCCACGGATCATTTTTATCTCCTCCTATTTCAAGAAAGCCATCATCTCTATCGTGAATAATCCATCTTTCCATTGAATAAAGCAATCCCAATAATGAATTTTCTTTTGGCAGGTTAATTAGACGCAAAGGTTGAGTCCATTGGCATAGGTCATATGCAAAAGCCCCACAAATTGTACCAGGGGCGGAATGGTTATCTGGAAGAAATTGTTCTAATTTAGAAAGGCTTTCTGAAAAAGATTCACCGTTTATTTTTTTAATTAAAACCCATTTATTCAAATTCCATTCTTCTACCTCCCAAGTTAATTTTGGTGGCTTTGGTCCAAGTTTAATTATACCATTAAGTGGGTTAATTGATTCATTATTAGGGGGTAAGTAATCTGTAGATGGTTGTTTAGTTTTAAAACGAAATTGAGAGGGGCCAATAATAATGCTCCGAGTTGATTTTTTTGTCAATGGGCCCCCTGAATGAAATAGTAATTCGTCAGATCCTCCATATTCATTTGTTTCACCAATTAAGTTATTCATTCTTAATAATTCCATTAATCCCAGAATTATCGAATCATTATCGGAACAAGGCATTCTATTATTAGAGTTCATATATCATCAACATCTTTAATTTCAGTCCATTTTTCTTCTATTAACTCTGAGAAAATGGATTTCACCTTATCAAATAAAATAGAATTTGAGAATTCGAATTTTCTATTGTCTATTGAATTTATTCTAGTCACTCCAAGTCCAGTTCCAACCATAATTGCATCAGTAGAACGCAGAATTAATTCAGTTGTTATTTTTCCAAATGATAGAGGAATTCCATTTTTTCTTAGATGTGTTTTAATTAATTTAATAGTTATTGATTTAATTGAGCCATATTCTTTGGAAGAAACCCATGCAGTACCATCTTTATCTAAAACGATCAATGTCCCTCTGTCTCCATCAATTACAGCATCATCATTCACTAGTAATGCTGCATTACCACCATTTTTCTTAGCGATTTTAAATGCATTTTTATAAGGTAAATGGTCTCCATATTTCATTCCTTTATTTTCTTTAATCTCATTAGTAGCATTTACAGTAATTGCATCAATAAATTTACATTTAATATTGTATTCATTTGAACGTGCTGTTATTAAAAATTTATTATTTTCCATTAACTTAATTGTAACTAATCCTGGAGGTTTGTATAGTTCATTTGAATAATTATAATTATCAAATTTTAAATCTTTAATTTTCAGTTGTTTTATTATTTTCATTTTTATATTTTCATCAAATGATAACCCTAAGATTTTAGCTTGACTTTCAAGCCTTTCAAAGTGCTCATTTAATGCAAAAAAACTCTTTTTTCCATTCCAACCAAGTGTGGTGAAAACAGATTTATTTTCCAAGTTCATAAGTTTCACAATAATTCATCAAGGAAAGAGGTATCAACATTAGATCCACTAGGATTATCATTTAGGTCAGATACCAATTGGTTAACATTTGTATTTCTCGTTTGAGGTTGTTGTGAATATTGTTGTTGTACAGGCTGTTGTTGTACAGGCTGTTGTTGT
>PAAW01000028.1 GCA_002699515.1 Methanobacteriota archaeon | reverse complement strand
TAAATGAAAAAAATAAAGAAATACAAAAACAAAAATTCTTAGTAAATGCACTAAGAGGTAATGCGTCAATCTTATTAAAGAGAGAGAAATACAAATTGTGTAAAAATGCCTGTTTAGTATTGAAAAAACAAAGAAAAGTTCTAAATAAAATGGCAAAAAAAGAAAAAGAAAATGAGATGTTTGATTCCAATATAACCACCGTTGCGAATGATAAAATCATTTTAGCATGCGCGGAAATTGGTTTGAAACATCTTTATAGGGCGATTAAATCATTAAATAAAGCAAATAAATTACGTCCATTAGATGTTGAAATTTGTGTGTTAATGCTTGAAGCAAGATTCTCTATAAAAGGAAAGTTAAATCGTTCAAAATCATCTTGTAAAAAACTAATTTATTCATTAACGTCTTGTGGTCCAGTGATTCTACAAAATGGAGAATTTATAATTCAACCAGAAAATTATGTCGCTAGAAATGTAACTCAATTAATTTCTAGAATAGAACAAATTTGTAATGTTAATTCATTAGACCACCGTTACAAACAACAATTAAAAGAAAGTCTTAATAAAATTAATTTACAAATAAAAGCAATTAATGAAGGCACTCAAGCGGCTAATGCCAAATTAGCAAAGGCAATTGATTCATTAAATGTAAAAACAGATTACTACTCATATTAACAAAAGTAACGAGGGATGGATTTGAACCAACGATCTCCGGGTTATGAGCCCGACGGGATATCCAGACTACCCCACCTCGTTATATTGAGCGTGAAGCCCATCATACTTGAATATTCAAGTAAAATGCAAAAAAATGAATCATGAAAACGGTGGCTTTTTGGACTAGTAGTGCACACACAGTAATGAAAAGTATGTTTAAATCACAAAAAACTATGACGGCGCTACTGATTTTATTAATAATTTTTTCAGCATTCAGTGGATGTGGAGGAGAAGAAAATAAAGAATATTCAGGTCCAATAGACATTGTTCTTATTTTATCAGCTAATTCGGGCACATTAGAAATCACAAAGGGAAACGGTAACGAAACTATTGAACAACAAAGCAATCCTGTATCTATTGAGTTTGATTTGAGTAACACAACTTCTGGAAGTGGAGATATTACAGGATTTACAATTAATCCAGGTGATGGTTCAGATTTAATTTATTCAAATGGTAGTGAGAATGGGGTATTCACACATGAATATTCGGTCCATGGGGTGTTTGAAGCAATCATTACTGCAATGGATTCGGAAGATAATGAGAGAAGTGTCACAGAAGAAATTAGAATAGATTACAATCAAGATCATAATAATCAAAATACAGCGAGTCCTGATGTAGTATGGATAGATTATATCGGCCCATCTACAGACATTCCAATGTGGATTAATGTAAGTAGTAGTGTTGAAAACCCAAATGATCTAAATTTACCTCCAATTAGTAGTAATGACCCTGTAACAGTTACAATTACATTGTATGATGGACAAGATAATAAAATCAATGAAACTACAGAAGAGTTACAAGGCGGTGAAGAAATGATCTTTGAATATCAAGCAGAAATGCCTATTACAATTGATTGGAGAATAGAAATAACACTAGATAGTGATGAAAATGTGAATACAGCTACTGTTTTTGGGATTAGTTATGATCATTCTGTGATGTAATTCAGTTTCAGTTTCACTTTCACTTTCATATTACCCCTCTTTAGTTAGTTCATATACTGAACCATGCTAAGACCTGATGAAATAGAGGGATGAGAATGGCAAAGAAGAAAGAAGAAGAAGAAGTGGAAGAACAAGAGGAACTAGTGGTTAACGTGGGTGATGGTCCTGAACATACTATAGATGACTTACCTGGAGTAGGTCCTGCTACAGCAGAAAAGCTGCGAGAAGCTGGCTTTGATGATTTAATGGCAATAGCAGTAATGAACCCTGCAGATCTTGCAGATCAAGCAGAATTAGGTGAAGCTGTAAGTTCAAGAATTATTAATGGTGCTAGAAAAATGGCAAGCATTGGTGGATTCCTAAGTGGTATAGACATCTTAGAAAAACGTAGGGAAGTTCTAAAATTAACATCAGGATGTCAAAGTATTGATGAATTATTAGGTGGTGGTTTTGAAACAAAATCAATTACAGAATTATATGGGGAATTCGGTTCAGGAAAAACACAATTTAGTCACCAACTTGCTGTTAATGCAATGTTACCACTAAAAGAAGGTGGGTTGTCAGATGAAAATGATCCTGCACATGTATTTTTCATAGATACTGAAGATACATTTAGACCTGAAAGGATTAGACAAATGGCTGCAGCAAAAGGATTGAATCCTGATGAAGTTTTAGAAAGATGCCATGTGGCAAGAGCATATAATTCAGCACATCAAATGCTACTTGTTGATGAAGTAAAAAAGGCAGCTAGTGGAATTAATGTAAAAATGATTGTTGTTGACAGTGTAATTAGTCATTTCAGAGCAGAATTCATTGGTAGAGGAATGCTGGCAAGCAGACAACAAAAACTTAACAGACATTTGAAAGAATTAAAACAATTATCAGATGTAAATAATTCAGTAGTACTAATTTGTAACCAGGTTATGTCAAAACCTGATGCTATGTGGGGAGATCCTACAAAAGCTGTTGGTGGACATATTATTAGTCATGCATCTGCATTCAGAATTTACTTGAGAAAAGCAAAGGCTGGAAGAAGGATTGCTAGACTAGTAGATAGTCCAAATTTACCAGAAGGTGAAGCTGTATTCAGTGTTATTGAAGATGGACTAACAGATTAATGGCAAGATGATTTTACTCTAAAAATCGATTATTTATTAGCAATAATAGCGACATATTCAAAGTCACCAAGATAAAAACTTGGGATATGCGACACCTCATAGAGCGTGTATTAGAATTAGAAGGAGAACCTAAAATTGATGCTATTGCTGAAGCAGCACCTCTTCCAAGTAACGATCAAGCACTTGAAAATTTACTAAGAACACTAACACCAAGAATTAGAGTTTATGGATGTGGAGGTTGCGGTAGCAATACTGTAAATAGATTAGCTCAGGAAAATCTTCTTGACGATAAATATGTAATTGGTTATGCAATTAATACAGATGCCCAACATCTTTTACGAATGGAAGTCCCAAATAAACTGCTTATTGGAAGAACTGCAAAAGGCCATGGTGCTGGAGGGAACCCTGAAAAAGGTGAACAAGCAGCTTATGAATCTGAACGTGCATTAAGAACTATTGTTGAAGAAACTGATCTAGCATTTGTTACTTGTGGGCTTGGTGGAGGAACTGGAACAGGTAGTGCACATGTTCTTGCAAAATTAGCTAAAGAGCAAGGTGCATTAACAATTGCAATCGTAACTTATCCATTTAATTCGGAAGGAAATATGAGAAGACAACATGCAGAATGGGGATTAGAACGATTAAGAGATATTTGTGATACTGTCGTTGTAATGCCTAATGAACGATTATTACATGTTGAAGGGGTGAAAGATTTACCAATTAGTTCTGCTTTTAGGGTAGCTGATGAATTGTTAATGAGAAGTATTGCGGGGATTACAGAATTGATTACAAAAGATGGTTTAGTTAATCTAGACTTTATGGATTTGAAGAGTGTAATGGAAAATGGAGGCGGAGTTGCAATGATTGGGTTAGGAGAATCAACGGGCATGAACCGTGCTACAGAAGCAACTATGCAAGCACTAGAATCTCCGCTTTTAGATGTTGATTTTTCAGATGCAAGAGGTGCATTAATCAATGTTGTTTGTGGACCTTCACTTACTTTAGGAGAAGCCGAAGAAGCCGCCTCTGTAATTAGAAATAAAATTAATCCAAATGCCAAAATTATTTGGGGGGCAACAGTAGATGAATCCATGCATGAAGAATTAAGAGTGATGGTTGTTCTAACAGGTGTACGTTCAGAACATATTTTTGGTGCCGCTGTAAATAACCAATTAAAAACATTAAAAAATCGCTCAATTGAGTTTGTAAATTAAACATATTGACCACTTGTATTAACTGCTAAAGGTGCTAGGGAGTGCATGGTTGAGCCAGAGCGTATACTACATTCTGTAATGGTGATTGCATTTGAAAGGAAAGGTGTAATTGACCAAGATTTAAAAATAATCAAAGCAGTTCAAGATGAATTAAATTTAACTGATGAAGATAAATTTGATGCATTAGAGCACATTAAAAAGTTTAGAGGCAATGGAGATTGGTCTGGAAAAAGAGACGCTGTTGTATCTGTTGCAATCGATAGAATTGAAGAAGCAATAGAAGATAATTTAATAGAAAGTTCTAGCATTACAAATGCACTTACAAAATTAATTAATGTTACACTTAATGAACAAAAGCCACGCAATAATTCCACTTCTAATGATCCACTTGCTGCTTTCGAAGATGATGAGGAAGAGATACCAGATACATCACTAAAATTTGGGTTTGAAGGCGAGGAGGAGGAGGAGGAAGTAATTCCTGTGGAGCTTATAGAAACTAAAGAGGATGATGAAGATATTGAAAATAATTCAATAGTTAGCCAAGAGGCTTTTTCACTTGGGGATTCAGAAGTTGATGATGAAGAAGTTGATGATGAAGAAGTTGATCCTTTTGATTTGATTGGAGGGCGAAATAATACAAACTCGGGAAATGGAGAAAGCACATATAGAGATCCATTAGATGAATTAATGGATGAAGTTGATGATGAAGAACTTCAAGTGGAAACAATAGAATTAGGTTCTGTTGATGATGAAGAAGAAAGCGATACTGAATCTGAAAAAGAAACTGTTACATCAGACTCACAAATTATTGAAATGTATAGAATGATGTTAGATACTGTTTGGGTTGATGATATAATTGATCCATCAGAAGTTGCATTACTAGCAAGAAAAAGGAAGGAGTTAGATATTTCATTTGAAACACACATGGAATTGGTAAGAGAAATGTTGGAGGATTAAAATTGAAAACAATTTTTTGGACTGCTTTGGATCTTGCTTGGTCTGACGGAAGTATGTCAAAAAAAGGGGCTTTAATTATTGAAAAATTACATGATGCAATGGGATTAAAATCTTCATTGAGGGAAGAAATTGAAGATAGCTTTGCAAGGATGGTTCTAGAAGAGAGAACCGAGAGAGGAGAAGGAACTGGTGATGTTGAATTAAAAAGTTGGGTTGATGGCATTATTAGCGACTTAGAATCTGAGGAGTTAGAATCACAAATTATGTGTCTAGGATCCAAGGCTGTAAAAAAAGGTCTTTCAAAAGAAAAATGGATTTTTGGAATCAATTTTACCGAGGAATTTAATCAATCAAATACATTTGCTGAAGGAGTATGGATGGAAAATGATTCCAATATTGAATTTGAAGAATATTTGTCCATTCTTCAACCACTTGAAAATGAATTAAATTTTAAATGAGGAGTATTAAAGATGCTAAAATATCTTAAACATTATATTCCCGCCCTAACAGGTATATTCACTATTTTATTTTTTTTGATGGGTAAAAATTATCCAACTTATTTTTGTTTGGGCTGGTCTTTATTTCTAATAATTGGAGATTATATATTACCCAGAGATAAAGAAATTCAAAAATTTAACTATCCAACAATATTAAATTTTTCAATCTATATTAATTTACCAATTTTGTTTTGTTTAATATTCCTAGTTGTATCAATTTTCGGTAGTGACCCTCCTAGTTGGTATGTTAATGGATTAAATTCGAATTTAAATATTGATTTCATACAAATAAAAGATTCATTTACAGTAATAGATAAATTTGCTTTAATATTTCAAACTACTTTATCCATAGGCATACTTGGTACTGTTCCTGGGCATGAATTAACACATAGGAAGAAAGATAAATTCGATATGTTCATTGGAAATTGGTTACTTGCTTTTTCTTGGGATTGTACTTTTGCTATCGAACATGTTTATGGGCATCATAAAGATGTCTGTTTAGAAGAAGATCCTGCCTCAGCTAAAAGAGGAGAAAACATCTATCTTTTTATCTTAAAAGCTACTTTTGAAGAACAAATAAGTGGTTGGAAAATTGAGGCAGAAAGACTAAAACGAAGGAATCTCAATCTTATTAGTACCCATAATAGGATGATTATTGGTTATTTAAGAAGCCTAAGTATTACAATATTAGCGTTTATTTTTGGTGGTTTGATTGGTATGTTATGCTTCTTATTATGTGCTGCATTTGCAAAAGTACTCTTAGAAGCTATAAATTATATTGAACATTATGGCTTAGTGAGAGAAAAAGGAAAGCCTGTTGGAATGAGGCATTCTTGGAATTCTAATCATTTACTCAGTAGTATTTATTTGTGTAATGTTACAAGACATTCTGATCATCACAGAGCAACAAATTTAAAATTTTGGGAGCTTGATCCATGTCATGAAAATGCCCCTCTATTGCCTTATGGCTATTTATCAATGTTATATTTAGTCTTAATTACTCCATTTTTATATAAAAGAATAATGACAAAGGAATTAATAGACTGGGATCAAAACCGTGCTAATGAATATGAAAAAAGTTACATTATGCAAAATAAGAATATTAATTCTAATTAAGTTCTAATTCCCAAGTAATTTCAGTAACTCCTGAAATTGTTGAAGCAACAGAACAATATTTATCGAATGTTTGAGCAATTAATCTTCTAATGAATTTTTCCCATTTTAAATCAGTATTTAATTTGAAAATTAGATTCATTTTTGTTACGTAACGTGGATTTTCGTTATTTCTTTCATAATCAATCCCAACCTTTAGTGAATCAAATTCCCTCTCTTTCATCCCAACTACGACTTCTGCCATACTACATACTCCAACCATTTGAACCATTATCTGAACTGGAGATAATGAATTGTCACTATCCCAATCACATAACATTTCATTACCTTTTGTGTCTGAACATAAAGCAACAGAACCTTCTTTCCACTTGACATCAACGTGATTCATTATTCTTTGCAAATTATTCAATGTTTTGAAGTTAACTTATAATCCCTAATGGGAGAATTGATGTAAGGTACTCTTGTCGGCTCACAATGAGAACATGGATGGAAATGCAATAACAATGAATAATGGGGATCTTTTAGTCCCCAATAATCCAATAATTTGTTTTATAGAAGGAGACGGAATTGGGATAGATATTTCCCCAGTAATGCAAAACGTTGTAGATGCTGCAGTTAGTCGTGCATACAGGGACGAAAAACAAATTCACTGGAAAGAAGTTTTAGCAGGTGAAAAAGCATTCAATGCAACGGGTGAATGGTTGCCAGAAGCTACATTAGATGCTATGAAAAATGGCCTTGTATCAATTAAAGGACCATTGACAACTCCTGTGGGAGGGGGCATTAGAAGCCTTAATGTTGCTCTTCGTCAAAAACTAGATCTTTTTGCCTGTGTAAGGCCTGTAAGGTGGTATGAAGGTACTCCAAGTCCTGTTCGTGATCCAGGAGCAGTTGACATGATTATCTTCCGTGAAAATAGTGAAGATGTATATGCAGGAATTGAATGGGAAATGGGTACTAATGAAGTGAAAAAGGTGATTGACTTTCTTAAAAATGAAATGGGAGTAGATAAAATAAGATTCCCTGATTCAAGTGGAATTGGAATAAAACCTATTTCTGTAGAGGGTACTGATCGAATTGTTCGTGCAGCAATTCAATATGCTATTGATAATGATAAAGACAGCGTAACATTAGTCCATAAAGGCAACATAATGAAATTTACAGAAGGAGGATTTAGAGATTGGGGATATTTATTAGCTCAAAATGAATTTGGAGCAGAATTACTTGATGATGGACCATGGTGTACTCTAAAAAACCCAAATACTGGAACAATAATCACAATAAAAGATGTTATTGCAGATGCTATGCTTCAACAAGTTCTAACTCGTCCGCGTGATTATGGTGTTTTAGCCACAATGAACCTTAACGGAGATTACATCTCGGATGCACTTGCAGCTCAAGTGGGTGGAATTGGAATTGCTCCAGGCGCAAATATCAACTACGATACTGGAATTGCAATTTTCGAAGCAACACATGGAACTGCACCAAAATATACTGGGCAAGATAAAGTAAATCCTGGTAGTTTAATTCTTAGTGCTGAAATGATGCTTAGACACATGGGTTGGACTGAAGCTGCTGATTTAATTGTTAAGGGAATGGAAGGAGCAATTTCTGCTAAAACAGTTACTTATGATTTTGAAAGATTAATGGATGATGCAACATTACTCAAATGTTCTGAATTTGGTAATGCAATTATCGACCATATGTGAGGGAATGATAGTTACAACTTTAGTAAACTGTTGAAAAAAATTAAAATTGGTTTAACGATTATTGGAATTACGAGAGTAATTACTTTTTCTTGAGAAATTCTTATTTGAACGAGATTGTTGAGATTTATTTCGATTTGTAGTATTATTGTTGCGTTTGGATTTTGAATAATTTTTTGGTTTATTTGTATTTTGACGTTTTTTGTTTGAAGGTTTCTTTTCTTTAATCTTCCCTGGTTTTTGACCTGGCTTGGGAATTGCTCCAGAAAAATGAAATTCATGATTTACTTCTGCATCAATTTCATATCCGATTAATTGTTGAATCCCAATCAAATAACCAGATTCAGATTCATCACAAAATCCGTACGCTATGCCTGAGCGCCCAGCCCTAGCGGTTCTTCCGATTCGGTGAACATAACTCTCAGGTTCATTGGGAAGGTCATAGTTGAAAACATGAGTAATTCCATCCACATCAATTCCTCGACTAGCAATATCTGTAGCTACTAAGATGGCGATACTTCCATCCTTGAATCCTGCAAGAGCCTTTGTTCTAGCACTTTGGCTCTTATTTCCATGAATTGCTACAGCATTTATTCTACTTTGGTCAAGTTGCTTAACAAGCCTATTTGCACCATGCTTAGTACGAGTAAATACAATACCACATCTCACCTTTTCTTGTTTGATAAGATGGGTTAATAATCTACGTTTGTCGGCCTTTCTAACGAACATGATTTTCTGCTTGATTCGATCTACTGTAATTTCTTTTGGACTAACATCAATCATAATTTGGTTATGAAGAAAGGAACCAGCTAAGTTAGCAATAGATTTTGGCATGGTTGCACTAAAAAGAAGGTTTTGCCTTTTTTTAGGTAATAGTTTTAGGACTTTCTTTATATCTCTAATAAATCCCATATCTAACATTCTATCAGCTTCATCTAGAACAAAAAATTCAACTCTTCCTAAATCAATATGGTTTTGGTTAATAAGATCTAGTAAACGACCAGGTGTGGCGATTAATACATCAATTCCTTTTTGCAAAGACCTTACTTGTGGATTTTGATTTACTCCACCAAATATGACTTTATGTTTAATATTCAAGTGTTCTCCATAGACCGAAAAACGTTCACCAATCTGTGCTGCTAATTCTCTGGTTGGTGAGAGAATTAATGCCTTAATGTATCTTTTACCTTTGGTTTTAGAACGGCTCATAATCTGAAGAACTGGTAATGCAAATGCTGCAGTTTTACCCGTTCCCGTTTGTGCCACCCCTAATACATCTCTTCCTGCTAGTAGAGGGGGAATAGATTGTTCTTGAACTGGAGTTGGGTTTGTATATCCTTCTGACTCAACAGCTTCTAAAAGCGTCTTGGATAATCCAAGTGATTCGAAATTATTCGTCATAGTTTCTACTACTCCAAATTTTCAACCATTCTTCGATATTTTTATCAATGTCACTTTGCATTACTTTTCTTTTGGTTACTTTACCATCATCTAATGGCATAATCCTACATCCACACGCATTATAATGGCCACCTCCATTTTCATCAAAAGACTGTGCTAATTTTGTCAAATTAAATACTCCTTGATTACGATGTAAAAAACTATTACAATAAAATGAGGCTGAAAGAGGATAGCAGCTATGATCTCCTATCACTCCCTCACTAAACCCATGAATAATTATGCAAGCATCACATTCATCTCCAAACGTTGAAGTTACAAGATACCCATTTGTTCTATGTCCTGTATCTTGCATTTTAACAATTGCAATTCTATCTCTTACTTCCCCATTTTCAATGATTATTCTTCTTAATTCTGTTTGTTCCTGTTTAATTTTATTTATTCTAGAAGTTACTTCATCTGAATGTAATATTTCATCAACATCCTTACCTGATGAAAACCAATCTAACAATAAATAAACATAATCTAAATCCTCTAAATTTATGGTTTTTGATAACCACAATATTGAATTGTCGGAATTAAATTCAGAAAGAGAGATTTTTCCAGAATCGAGTTTATCTACCATTTCCATGAATGTTTCTAAATGAGATAAATCTATCTCTTTTGAACATAAATCAAAAGCCACACGAGCTGCTGAATCGACAGGGTACCAAGCACATTTACCCCCTCCTAATGTAAAAACTTCTAATTCAGCATCTGTTGGCTTATTTGTACTATGATGATCTAAATATAAGCCGCAATTTGGGTGAAACGGTAAATCACAAATTGCCGTATTACGATCAATAATATGGTCTAAATTACCATTCCTTATCTCTGCAGGGTGTGCAAAGGTTGTTTTTACATCCATAAAATATGTCTTTAATATTGATGCTGCGATTAATCCGTCTAAATCTCCATCTGCAATAATTTTGTCAATTTCCAACCCCCCAAATAGACTCATTGAAAACAAGGTGAAATTAACTTGTTATTCAACTATATGATTCAAAATAATAGTAAATACAAAAAACAACGGAGATAACAACCTCAATATGGAAACATCTTGTGGTGTTATTCTTGTAAATTTTGACTCAGTATTAATTTTACAATATCCTCGAGGGCATTGGGATTTACCAAAAGGACATGTAGAACATGACGATAATAACCATAAAGAGACCGCATTAAGAGAATTAGAAGAAGAAACTGGTATTTCTGATATTTCTTGGGTTGAAGGTTTTTTGAAAAGTACAGAATATACATTTAAGAAAAAGGGTAAAGTTGTTCAAAAAAAGGTTTGGTGGTTGCTTGCAAAAACAACTGAAATGAAAGTTAAACTCTCGGAAGAGCATCTGAATTATATGTGGCTAGATTGGGATTCTGCAATTACACAAGTGACTCATGATTTGACGAAAAGCATAATCACAGATGCGAAAGAATTCTTGATGAACTAATCAATATCAAACCTTGATTGTTGCTCTTCAATGATTTTAGAAATTGAATTTGTTTTGATTCTTTTATCTATTGGCACCCAAAGAAATTCTTGCTCATCTAATCTTTTAGAAACCCATCTTGCAAATACAAATAACCAATCTGATAATCGATTGAAATATTCCTTAACAAAGCTTCTAACTGATTGCTCGCCTTCTTGATTAATTAACTGAATAAGATGTCTTTCTGCCCTCCTAACAACTGTTCTTGCTAAATGTAAAGTAGCAATTGGAGCAACTCCTCCAGGAAGAATAAATGACTCTAATGGTTCTAATTCATTTTGCATTGAATCCATTTCTGATAATAATAAATCACCTACATCTTGATCTAGCAATTGAATTCCCTTTGGAACATTATCAATAGGACATGCTAATTCTGCGCCAATATCAAATAATTCTTGTTGGATTCTTTTTAACCCAAAAGAGGAGATATGCTGTATTTCTAGAACATTTTTTCTTAGGCCCCCATCTGAATGTTTTGTAGGCATCCTATTAATTTCCATTAAAACCATTCCTAAAATAGAATTCAATTCGTCTAATGTTCCTACAACCTGTAATCTTGGATGATCTTTTGAAACTCTTGAACCATCTACTAATGATGTCTCTCCCTTATCGCCAGTACCTGTGTACACTCGATTGATGCGGACCATGCTGGGGACTAACACTTACATTTCAAAGCAGTTGTTACAAATTAGGAAGATATTATAGATTTTTTAGTTTTTAATTTGGTTCCCACGGTATAGATTCCTATTGCATATATAGATAATTCAAATAGAATTAATCCCCAATAAACTGGTCCTAATTCTTGATTGAGTAATTCCCGGCCATATGGTTCTCCAAATTTGCCAATAAATGCTGCTTGACTAATTAAATTAGCACAAAACCACACTATTAAACTCATCCAGATATAAGTGCTCAATTTCCATTTTTCATTATTATTGATTCTTTTCGCCTCCATCAATATATTTATTGATTTAAGAATATAAAAAGAATTTGTATTATTGCATCAATTTTGGAGAAATTTTCCCAAGAGCATCTTCAATCTCTAAAATCCAAGCTGCATCTATTGATTCCTTTCCGCCTAATTCAAGTAATCTCTTATTCCATTTTTCATATTCTCCATCATTATCAAAATGTTTGTATATTAATGAAAGTGCACTATATGCCATTGCATTCAAGTGCTCTTCATCCACATCCCAAGCCCTTTCAAAGCAACTTATTGCACCTCTATCTCCAAATACAATACCTCTTCTTAATTGCCTTAATCCCGATTGAGACCAGGCTAAAGGTAACTTTCCAATCAATAATGTTCTAAAAACTAAATAAATATTTAATAAAATAATTATTGAAATTAAAGTAAATGCTGAAATTTGTTCAAAGTTAGATAATTTTTCCCATTCATTTGAAAATAATGAAATTACACCTACTGCTAAAAGTAATCCTGAAGATGGAGCAATAAGCACATCCATACGAGTTCTGACTGCATGAATTAATCCTACAACTACGCCAATTCCTCCTAGAATTGTTAAAATTAATGGTTCTATCGTAGATCCTACCTCTCTTTCTGCTTGATTAGCAATGAAACCTAAACATCCCAATGTAAGTAATAAAATTCCAAATTTTTGAGAATGTTCTGGGAAAGGTTGGCTCTTGCTCATCCAAATTAAAATCCCACCTAAAATTAAAGAAATAACAGTATAAAGTAAGGTCATTAATCTCCCCTTGAAATAGTCCTCTTTGAATTATCACTTAATTACTTGTGATATTTTGTTCCTTTGATTATTTGCATAGAACGGTAAACTTGCTCTACTAAAAATACTGCTGCTAACTCATGGGGGAAGGTCATTTGTGACAAGGAAATTTTCGATAATTTATGCTCTGGAAATCCTGATGCTGGGCCTATTGCTAAATGTGTATCTTCTGATTTTAACTTCCATGAATTTACTAATTGGGAGAATTTCAAAGAATCAAATTCTATTCCCCTTTCATCTAACAATATTAATTCTCCTTTTTTCACATATTTTAGTAATTTAGAAACATATTCATCAGGAGAGAGATTATCTGCATGTTCAATAATTTTTACTGATTCTAATTCCAACCTTTTTGAATATTTTTTAATTAATGAATTTAGTGATTTATCTTTGGGTTTCCCATGAAGATGAATTATAATTCTGCCCATTATTTATTGCGAGATAATCATACATAATGATTTAATGTATCCGAAGACTTTCAAATAATGAATTAGAGGAGCGTACAATGAAGTGGTGGCCTTTTAAGAAACCTCAAAAAAAGGATATTAAACATGATAGTAAAATTCATGTTAAAGGCACAAGAATTTGGTTGCAAAATTTGCAAGAAGTTTGTGAAAAAAATTTTGATACACCACATGAAGGTAAAAGATTAATCAGACAAATGCAAATAGAATGGAAAGAAGCAGCAAAACTAAAAGAAATTGATCAAGAATTAATCGAAGGTTTAGATAGAAGAGCATTTTATTTACTAAAAGCAGATGCAAAAGAATGGAATGAATTATTAGATAATTTAAAATTTTGGAGACCTGGTTGGAAGGCTGATTAAATGGAAACGGAAATTGAATTTGTTAACATAATGCCTGGAGAAGTGTGTCTTGGCAAAAATAATGGTGGTTTATTTTTCGCTGCTGAAAGACCAAGGCATCATGTTGAAATAAAATATCAATTTGAAATAACAAAAAATTGTATTTCCGAAAAATTATGGAATGATGTTTTTAAAAATAAAAACGTGATTCCAAATTTTAACAAATTTACTCAAGAAGATATTGAAGAGTTTATTGATATTTTTAACACTGAAAGTGAAAATTTCAAATTTCGTTTGCCGAGTGAGTCCGAATGGGAACTTGCAAAGAAGGATTTAGAAATTTATTCTACAATGCCACATATTGATGGTGAATTAATCGCAGATCAACCACATGTAAGCTATTGGGGGGCCCCCTGTAACGGCAGCCCTTGGTTAGAAGAGAACCCTAAATCTGCGGGATATGGTATGCAATTAACTAAAAATCTAAGTCTAATTTCTAAAAATTCTAAAAGAGGTATATCGCCTCATAAATCACATAAAAAAAATATTAAATTTAGACTTATAAAAATACCAAAAAGTCATATTGACTCAATGAATAATATACTCCCAATAGATTTTGACAGAGCAATGATAATTAAACGCGAAATTGTGATTTCGATATTCATAGGAATAATCCCCTCATTTATTTGGGCGTATTTTAATGCAACACCTGGTTATATTTCTAGTGCCTTTGGTAATTTAATAATTGGTGGTGTCTTCTTTTCATTAATTACTGGATTAATATACAGACCCAGACATTCAACATTAAAGATATTAGAAAACAAAGTTATTTCAATTAGTCCATATAGGAAAAAAATCAAAACCTTAATCTCTTTTGAGGATGAATCCCTCTAAGAGAATCTTGTGCACAAACTGCTGCCATATGTATAATATGCCTAGCACCATCATATCTTGCAAGTACTTGGACTGGTTTTGCAAGACCTTCTAATATTGGTCCAGTCATCTCTGCATCACCTAATTCTGATAATAATTTATACGCGATATTTGCAGATGCTAAATTAGGACAAATTAAAACATTTGCAGGCCCATCCAATGACATGAATCCATAATCAGATTGTATCTCTGGGTTCAAGGCTGTATCTCCCTGCATTGGTCCATCAATTATTAAAGTAGGATCTAATTCTTTAGCAAGGGATATTGCATCTTCTAATCTTTCAGTACGTTGCTTTTGACTTGAGCCAAAATTTGAAAATGATAACATTGCGATTCGTGGAGTTACTCCGAACCTTCTGGCAATTACCGCTGTTTGAACTGCTATTTCGGCTAAGGTTCTTGAATCAGGATATACATTCACCGTTGCATCGGCTAAAAACATCAATTTCCCTTTGACAGACATCATGTAACATCCAACCAAACAATGTGCTGATTCGTCTTTACCAATTACCTGAATTGCTGGTTTTAATACATCTGGATAATTCCTATCTAATCCACCTAATAATCCATCTGCATCACCACAAGCAACCATAACTGAACCGTAATATGGTCTACTTTTCAATAATCTTTGGGCATCTGCAAGAGTTACTCCTTTCCTACTTCTTTTTTCAAATAAATATTCTGAATATTTACCCAATCTATTTTCACAACTTTTAGGATCAATTATCTCACAATTAAATTTTAATGTCAAATCTAATTTTGCTTGTTCAATTTGTTCAACATCTCCTAATAGCACAGGAATACAAATATCTTCTCTAATACATTCTGAAACTGCCATTAATACTTTGGGATTTTCTCCCTCTTGGAATACAATTTTTTGTTTTTTACCTTTAACTTCGTTAATTACTCCTCTCATCACATTATGTGTTAATCCGAGCCTTGATTCTAGACTATCCCTATAATATTGGTAATTAAAAATTCCTGGGCTGATTCCTGACACTCCTTCATCTACAGCCGCCTGTGCCACCGCAGAGGCTTCCCAAATCAATACCCTACGATCAAATGGCTTTGGAATAATATATTCTTTTCCATAGGTTAAGTTATTCCCTCCGTATGCAAGTTGTACCTCCTCAGGAACTGGTTCTTTAGCCAAGGCTGCAAGGGCTTCTGTTGCTGCCATTTTCATTCCTTGAGTGATATCTGTTGCTCTTACATCTAAAGCGCCTCTAAAGATATATGGAAACCCTAATACATTGTTTACTTGATTTGGAAAATCTGAACGCCCAGTTGCAATAATTGCATCATCTCTTACTGATTTAATTTCATCAGGCATTATTTCCGGAGTAGGGTTAGCTAACGCAAAAATGATTGGCTTTTCGGCCATACTCATCACCATTTCTTTACTAACAACTCCCCCTTTTGATAATCCAAGAAATAGGTCTGCACCGACCATTGCTGAAGCAAGATCTCCGTCATATAAATCTCTAGCATAAGGTGCCTTATACTGGTTTAATTCTCCAAGTTGCAATCTTGATTTTGTTAATATTCCTTTGGAATCACACATTACAATATTTAATGGATTTATGCCTATTGCAACATAGTGATTTGCGCAGGCAATTGCACTTGCACCAGCCCCTGCAATTACAACCTTTAATTCTGAAATTCTTTTTTGTTGGAGTTCTACTGCATTAATTAATGCTGCTCCAGTAATAATTGCAGTACCATGTTGATCATCATGCATTACTGGAATTGATGTTTGTTCGCTAATTCTTTTTTCTATTTCGAAACATTCTGGTGCCTTAATATCTTCTAAATTAATTCCTCCAAAAGTAGGTGCGATATTACAAACTGTCTTGATAAATTCCTCTGGGTCTGATGCATCTACTTCTATATCAAAAACATCTATATCTGCAAATGTTTTGAATAAAAGCCCCTTGCCTTCCATCACTGGTTTTGAAGCTAATGCTCCAATGTTTCCTAAACCTAATACTGCAGAACCATTGGAAATCACTGCAACTAAATTCCCCTTCGAGGTGTAAAGATATGAATCCTCAGGATTTTTTGCTATTTCTAAACACGGATATGCTACTCCTGGAGAATAAGCCAATGATAATTCTCTAGCCGTGGAATGTGGTTTTGTAGGAACAATTTTTATTTTACCTCTAGGTGTTTTTGCATGATATTCTAAAGCTCGCTTACGTAAACTTTCATCTTCTGATTTAGTTGATTTCATGTCCAAACATGTGGTTCAAAACTAACCGATTCTAATTGCTTTGTGTATTATTATTGTCTATTTGTCGATTCAAATATAATTCTTAGTTTTCCAGCAAATAAAAAATATCTTATTTTTAATATATAAAGTAGTTGAGTCAAGGCACCATGCCTTTCATAAATGATTTAATTTACGCATACATATGATTAAGCCTGTGAATACTAGGTCTCTACATTTTAAAGCCATATTTTTTGTCATGATGATGATGTTTTCTAGCATGTTTCCAATAATAACAACATCTAGTGCACATCTTGGACATCCTGGTCATGAAACTTTAAATTCAAACAATAGTACTTGGGGCCTTGCTGGTTCTGAAGATACTGGATGGATTACTCTTGAAACAGAAGGGGCAAATCCAACAAATAATCAACCAGGTTATGCAAATTGGGAGTTAAATTTTGCACCTGGGGCAATGGTTTCAAATGTTACCTTAGAAGTGGGAGTTGACGGAAGTAATGGGATTCATGCAATGAACCCAGAACTATACTCTCCAAGCACTCAATACTCCTTTTTCGATTGGAGTGCAAATGGAGGATTTGGCTACCAAGAGGGTTTCGTTAATGGTGAAATTCATAATGATCGGATGCAACCAAACAGTGATTTAGGTGCAATGTATAAAATTCCCTCGGGTTCTGAAATTACTGATTTAGTCTTAGAGGCTTTAAGTCCTGTTGATCCCGCTGTTTCATTATCTCCAATTGATTTGTCAATAACAGATTGGGATTTAGATCCTAATGATGGAAGATTATATGTTGCAATTAATGATGTTGTACTCCAATTAGATGATTCAATAGAACCAAAAATCATTCATCTTCGTGATTTTGGATCAAATTCTGAAATTTCTGATATTTATATTGATTCTATGGGGCAAAGATTAATGGTCACATATGATGGAAAAATAAATGTATATTCATTACAAGATGGATCTCTAATTAGTGAATTACCTGTTGAACCTGTAATTGCTGGTGAGCCTGCTCAAGGATTTTTATATTCATTTGGTTCCTCTAACGACATTTATGGTATTTCGGAACGGGGATTATTCAGATTAAATAGCATAGGAAATAGTTGGAATCTAGAGCAAACTGCAGGAAATTCTGATTGGCCAGAGGGAATGCCAAAAGATATTGAATATGTAAATGGAATTATGTATGTTGCAATCGAAAACGGAGGGATTGCAAGATGGGACACTTCAAGTAATTCTGTTCTTAGTTTATTGGAAGGACCAACTAATAATGTCCATGAAATGATAATCTCAGGAGACGTTATTTATATTGCTACAACGGATAATGGAGTTCTTAGATGGAATTATGCCCAAAATAGTTGGATTAGTGCTTGGACTGATTCTAATTGGTTAAATGATAACAATGTAATAGACTTGGTTTTATTGGATAATCAAATATTTATTTTACTAGAAACTGAATTACATCAGCATGATACATCTATTGGAGTAATGACGAATGAATACAGCCTCGTTTCTGATTTGAATATTGCCAGAACGGGTAAAAATATTGTTCCTTGGCCTTCAAATGGTTTACGTTCTCCTTCAACTTCAATTGCATTATTAAATGACGGTAGTGGTGTTATGAGCGTATTAGATCCTATGATTTCGGGCCTTTATTCTCATAAAATGGATTTAGTCAGTTCTCCAAGCGGTACAGAAATGAATTCGGTGATTCAAATAGGTAGTAAGATTTTTGTTTCTTCTGGAGAGATTATTGATGTTTTCGACTCTTCAATGTGGAAATGGACAAATCCAATAACAAATTTAGGAGGGGATGTTGCTGCAATGACCACTGATGGAACATTTATGTATGTTGCAACAAAGGATTCAGCAAGTATCCAAGAATTGGACCCCCTTGGGAATCTAACTAGATTTTGGGGTTCTGCTGATTTAACTGATGAAACAATAATTGATATTTCCTACGATGATACAGGTTACCTTGTAATCTCACATCCAAATGGAATTTCAATTCTGAATTTAGTAACTAACAATGCTCAAAATTATGAATATGATTTTGGCCCGTTTACAGACTTAGTTACTTTAGATGGGGTTGCATACTTAGGAACTCTTAACGAAGGGGTACAACGAGTAGAAATAGATACTGGAACTTTACTTTCTCCTTGGAGATCTACAGGCTTAGATGAATTAAATGATATCCCAATTGCAGTTGGGAATGGCATGATTTATCTTGGAATTCCTAATTTTGGTGTGACAATATTTGATGAAATAACTGGAGAAGTGTTAGAGGTATGGAATGGGGGCCAAGGTGGCGATTTACCTGATGATACGGTTGTATCACTACATATTGATGTTGATGGATATGTGTGGGTAGGAACTGAAGATGGTGCTACTAGATTCAATGGACAAAGATTTAACGATTTAGATCACGATGGACAATGGTGGAGTCATAGATATTATGGCTTTGATAGTGACTCAACATATATTTGGGCTGCTATGGCAAGTAATGAAATTTGTCGATGGAATAGACAAACTCTCAATGGAGGAGATAATCAAAATTGTTGGAATGAAGACAGTGGACTTCCATCGGATGGACCTACTGGTTGGCAAGATTATGTGTCTGTAAGATTCGTTGGACCTAATGAATTAATGGTTAATACACTAAATGGTGCTGCACTATTTGATACAAATTCATATTCTGTAATTGAAGACTGGAGTACTGATAGTTCGTCCAGTAATAATCCCGTAGTTCTACATAATGGGATAGTATATCTTGGACTTAGTGGGGATGGAATTTTACGTTATGATACAAGTACAGATTCTTGGTTATCTAGTTGGAACTCAGCAAATAATATGATTCCAAATAATGAAGTTACTGCTCTTGTTTTAGAGCCAGGGATAAATTCTCCAAACTCAGCCCAACTTTGGGTTGGTGGAGATGACAATTTTGATTTGACACAAATTGATTTATCTTCAGGAACTGTGACTGCTAGTGTTGAATACGGTACTGAAGGACTTGAAGAGTTGCCTCCACAAAAACTGATTGTTTTAGATGATGTTCTATACTTCATACCAGAACAAAGTGATAATGGAGATAACATAGGAAGAATTGATTTGACTACTACAGTAGTTACTCCTGGAGGAGGCACTGGATATGCTAGTGTTACTAATGGAGCAATAGATCCTAGTGATGAATTCGGAGATAATATTTACATTCATGGAGCTGATATTGTTGAAGGTATTCTGCATATTGGTGCTAGTGAAGATAGATGGTGGGGTGGTTATGATGAAGGTCACATCATGAGGTATAATCTAACAACAGATAGTTGGGATGAAAAGATTGAGCCAGGACAAGAAATTGGTAGAGCACTTGCAGTTTATCTTAGTAATAGATTATATGTAACATATGGAGACAGTGTCAAAGAGTTAGATAGCGGTGGAAATTTATTAAATAGTTGGCCAAATTCATTAGATGGACCAATTAGAGAAATTGTAGAATATAACGGTGAAATATTATTCGCAACACAATCTGGAATTGCTAGATACGACCCACTTACTGAAACATGGTTGGATACTTGGACTATTGATAATGAAGGGCTGCACCCTAGCAGCAATGATGATGAAGAAATTATAGAGATGTATGTAGATGGTACAGACCTTTGGTATTCATCGGGAACTACGAGTGGTCAATGGTGGAATTCAGCCCCTACATTACAAAGAATGACTGGAAATGATGACAATGGAGACGGAGTAATTGATGGTAATGATCATGAAGTTTGGGATACAGCAAATACTCAAGGTATACCTAACGGAGATATATGGTCAATGGAAAGATGTAATGATTACATGCACTTTGCTGTTAGATGGAATGGTAATTTCGGAGGCGGTGGAGGAGTAGGCCGTTTTAACACAGTTACAGATTCTTGGGAAACTACGAATGTATGGGAAAACAACAACGGTCTAGATGATGATGATGCTGTTGCTTTAGCTTGTGATGACCAAGAAGTCATGTATATTGCATATCAAGACGAAGGCCATGGTGTCACAAGATATGATTATTCATCTGGAAATTGGTTAACCACACTAGGAAATTCTGATGGTATTTCAGAAGATGCTGTTTGGTGGGATTCTATGGATTGGGGTGGAGGCATGTTAGTAATTGGACACTCATATGAAGATAATGGAAATGGAGGTATGTCTATTATTGAAGCTAGTGGTAATCTTGTTTATACTGGGACTGTTATAGATCAAACTCTTGAAACATCTTCAGTTAATTACGTGACAAATGCCCCATTTGGAAATGGATTCATCATTGGTAGACCTGGAGGAGACCAAGGGTACAGTAGTATTGATTGGTTGGATAATAATGGGCAATTAAGTAAAGGATATTTTGATAGTCAATCAGATTTCTTAAATGGAAATATTGAAGAATTTGTTGGAAATGCGAATAACTTGTATATTGTCACTGCAAATGATAGGTTTGATGATTTAGGAAGTTCAATATTAGAAGGACAATATGGGCCTAATGGAACTATTACTTGGACAAGGGGGTGGTCATTTGGTTATGACACCATCAAAGACATCTTACTAGTAGATGGAAATACTGGTTCAAGTGATATATGGATTACTACCCAAGGATTGGGATTATGGAAATTAGATCTTGTAAATAATAATTTTACGAGGATTTCTGCAAGTTTATCTCCTGACATGGATGGTTTATCTATTGAAAATAATCTATTGGCAATTGGTTTAACTGGTGCTGGAGCAAATGTTCCTGGCCTTAATGTTCTAAACACCAATACATTACAATGGGAAAATGGAGAATTATTACCTGGGCTTCCTAGCAATTATGTTTTAGATGCGATTAAACATCAAGGAAAAACGTGGTTTGCTACCGTAAATGGTGTTGGAGTATGGAATGATACAAATTCTCAATGGGAAGAATCTCTAAGCGTAGCTAATGGATTGCCTAGCCCAATAATTGACAAAATGTATATACATTCTTCTGGTGAAATTTGGATGGCAACTCCTGTAGGAGTTGTAAGATATGATCCTGTTACAGAATCATACATGCCAACAATAGATAGGTTAGATGGCCTAATCGGAAATAGAGTAAATGATATGTGGGAAGATAATGGGAAAATTTTCCTTTCACATAACGGTGCTGGACCTACAAGGCCTGGTGCAAGTGCATTTAATTTAACTACAAATAATGTGGACTTGATATACAAGCTTGATCAAATTCCAAGCAATACAATTACTGCACTTTCTGCAGATTCTTGGGGGATTCATATTGCTACAGATCAAGAACCAATTGTTCACTATAATGTGGCTAATAACCAATTTGAAGATGGTGCATCAACATGGCAAATGGGTAATTGGCCAGCACTTGAGATGGTAAGTGATGGAAATGATTTATTTGTACTTTTAGATGGTGATTTAGTACGTATTGATGCTCAAGGAATTACACATTCAGTAAGAAATACTTGGTTACTTGATAACGAAGATAATGAGCCTCTTGATCTATTTGAATTATCTTTAGGACCCAATGGATTGTTTGTGGTGGGTGAATCTGGAATGTATGGTTGGAAATTACCAAACTATGCACCAATGGATCAAATTATTGTAAGATATGCTGATCCATTGTCACTAACTCTCGCTGGACTGAACCTAGATATTTCAAATCAAACACATCCAGGAAATCAACTAATTTTAGCATCTTCTGCATTAAGTCCAATCTTTGTAGATGAATTTGGTATTGAGTCATTTGAAGAAGGTACTATGCCATATTCTGATTTACCACTTGTATTATCAAGTACTGTAGAAAATTCACCGACTTGGGTACGTTCAATAGATATGAAATATAGAGGAGAATGGGATTTGGCTGAAACAAATCCCGATATTGGCACAGAATTACAAAAAGTGTTGGATTTAGCAACAATGAGTGTTAATGGCATGGATATTGAATTAAGATTGAAAACAACCCTAAATGGCTCAATTAAAGTTAGATTAACTTATGATTGGGAAAGAGTTCAATCTCCTGTAGAAATAATCAATATTGAAGATAGAGATGATGATGGAGGAGGAGTTTTAACTGCTGAATGGTCAGTAAGTCCTGATCCTGACTTTAAATCATATTCACTATATATTCTAGATTCTGGAGAAATTGGTGATGTGGAAGGTTATCTTTCTAATCCTCAATTAGAACCTGATGCAACTTCATCTGTTTGGGGAATTACTAAATTAGACGTGGGCACTAGTGGAGGTATTAGTAATTCTGCAAATGCATTAATCGATGGTGAAGAATATTATGGAGTAGTTACTGTTACTTATTCTGATGGTTCTATTGGAGCCCCTTCAAATTTATTTGGCCCTGTAACAACTGATGACGATATACCTGCCCCTCCAATCTCAGGATTTGCAGAACCGAATAACGACCCTGATGCTGAAGATGGGGAATTATTCGTAGAATGGTCAAGATGTGGTGCATTAGATATCTCACATACGAGAATCTACATTTATTCTCAAGCAATTACAAATGCAGTTGCTTCCACAGAATATGTAGATATTGATGATGATAAAGGTAATTCAACAGTATTGGAATTAGAGGCTGGACAGGCATATTGGCTTGCATTGACCTGTGTAGATGATGCAGGTCAAGAGGATTTGATGAATGCATTAGTCATTGGTCCAGCAATCCCTACTGGTGGTATTGATGATGGCGTGCCTCCTCCAAAAATTCTTGGAGTAAATGCGTTTGATACACCAGATGATGAAGGAGGTAGAATTACTGTAGAATGGGTTCCTTCAATAGCTGATGATTGTGGATTAACAACAATTTATGCTTTAGATGCAGAAGATTGGTTAGGTTGGGACATTGATCCAAATTCTGGTCAAAATATTGTAGTAGAAGAACCTGTGACTGCAACATCATTTGGTGTAGCTGCAATCTTAACAGATTGTTCTAAAGATAATGCAATAATTTCATCTATTAATGGTGCTTCATTAATTGATGGCAAAAAATATTATTTCGCAGTAGTAGCTTCAGATACTTGGTTAAATGAAGATTTAATGAATGTAGATATTGTTTCAGCGGAACCATATAAACAACTAGATGTGGGTGCTTTACCTCCAGATAGAATCAGTTACCTTGAATCATGGGATGAGCCAAATGATGATGGCTCTGCAATAAGAGTTTCTTGGGAACCAACACAAGCAAATGATTTCGCGTATTACGTAATATGGGCAAATAATCAACCAATAAATAATTTAGAAGATTTATGGAATGAAATCGGCGATGATGAAATGAATTGTGGATGTACAAGATTTGATCAACAATTTATTGGTTCTTCAGAAGACATTATTGAAATTAGAATTAACAATGCAAGATATGGAGATAATTCTAATTTAGTAGATGATAATGCTAAACAAAATGAGATTGAAGCGAATGAAATGCTTTATGTTACTGTCACAGTTCATGATATTAAAGGAAATGTTTGGCTTAATGACTTATTAGAAGTTGATGTACTTCCAATTAATAATTTAGATGATAAAGTTCCTCCTGCAAAAATTTCTAATTTAAATGCAATAGATTGGCCAGAAGATGATGGAACTGCAATAGGAATTGAATTCGGAAAAAGCCCTGAAAGTGATGTTGAGCAATATGCAATATACGCATCTACTGATTCCTTTACCTCTGTTGGGTTTGGTGGGCCATTAGATCCTGTATTATTTACTGGAAGAAGTCCAGAACTCCCTCTAAAAATAGATAGTTTATCAGATGGAAGACCAATTATTGCTGAAATGGAAGTTTATGTAAGTGTAATCCCAATTGACTCGGCTGGAAATTCAATAACTGAAGATTTGGAAATTAGTTCCGCTATCTCAAAAGATAATCGGGATGATGATCCTGGTGCATATCTTCCAGATGTAGAAAATGTACGTGCAAATTGGATTCTCGATGGTAATGCAATCCAAATAGAATGGAATGCTCTATCAAATACTGAATTGACACATCTTGAGATATATGCTTCAAATGAAAATTGGGAAAATACAGAGGATGCTGTATTAATTGCAGAAGTAGAAATTTCTGATGAAATTTATATCATGAATAAATTTGAAGGTAATGATATTGATAAATTCTCAGATTGGTATATTGGTATATCTGCGGCTGATGAAATTACTCATAGACATTTAGTTCAAGTAAATCATGTGAATCCTTATGGCACAGGTGCTGATGGATCAAATGATGGATCTAGTGCTAATTTCCTACAAAACATGGGTTCTGAAATAATGATTAGTTTGGCTTTGATTTTAGCTATATTGATAGTAGTTGTTCTTATTGTCAGGGGAAGAAAACCTAAGGGGGAAAATTGGCAGTTTGAAGGCACTTGGGGAATACAGAAAGAACAAGAATCTGAATTATGGAATGCATCTCCTGGACAAGCAGCACAACAGCCTGCACAACAACAGCCTGCACAACAACAGCCTGCACAACAACAGCCTGCACAACAACAGCCTGCACAACAAC
>PAAW01000027.1 GCA_002699515.1 Methanobacteriota archaeon | reverse complement strand
TGTTTTCTTTTTATCTCCATGTGTAATAGAACCTATTGGAGATATTACAGCAGCAGTTCCACAGCAAAATGCTTCATCTGCATCCATAGCAAATTCTGCCGAAACTTTTTCTTCGATTACTTCATACCCTTGATTTCTTGCTAATTGTATAACTGAATCTCTTGTGATTCCAGGAAGGATTGTACCTGTTAATTCTGGGGAGTAAAGAATATTATCTTTAACACAAAAGAAATTTGCTGCGCCAACTTCTTCGATATATTTATGATCTTCAGCATCTAGATAAATCACTTCAGCAAACCCATTCTTCTTGGCGTTTTTAGATGGCATCATTCCAGGGGCATAATTTCCAATTGCCTTTACTCCACCCGAACCTCCAGGGGCAGCACGATGATATTCATCAGTAATAATCAAATCAATACAACTCAATCCACCTTTGAAATAAGGACCAACAGGAGTCACATAAACAAGGAATGTATATTCCGGAGCGGGAGCAACTCCCATTATAGGACCAGTTCCAATTAGTAATGGCCTAACATATAGTGCACCCTTCCCAGACGGAGGAACCCATTTTTTATTCGCTGCTACAACTTGTTCCACAGCATCTAAGAAAATAGATTCTGGCACAGGAGGCATTCCAAGGCGGTCTGCTCCAGATTGAAATCTTCTAGCGTTTTGTTCTGTTCTAAATATAACCACACGGTCTTTGACGGTTTTATGTGCCTTCATACCTTCAAAAATACCTTGTCCATAATTTAAAACTCCAGCAGCAGGATCTATTTCAAAAGGACCATAAGGCATTATTTTACCAGGAGTCCATGCATCACCTAATTTACATTTCACCATATACATCCAATCAGTTTTGGTTAGTGAAAATGTTAAAGAATCCCAATCTATTTCACTCATTTTCACCACTTCCGCCAGTCAGAATTAGAACTAAATTCACTCCCAACTGTCAGACCTAATGAAATACAGTTTTCAACTATTCCCCTACTAATATTAAAAAACAAGTGCAAGAATTAAAGTTCCTTAGTCATTTTCTTCTGCTTGTGTCAGAGTATTCTAGCCAGTACGACCTTGCTGTCATCTCGACTAGGTCTACAGATTCTAACATTGAATTATGGGGTAGATGTAAAACTGGTGAATCTATTTTTTTACAAATAGAGGGATTAAAGCCGTATGTCGAAGTTACATACAAGGGAATAGAAACACCCTCAGACATATATCAAAGATTAGAAGAATTAAGAAAAAGAGATGATGTTGTAGAATTACTTGAATTAGGCGATAAATGGACAGAATCTGGCAACAAAAAAATGTGGAAAGTGATTATGAAAGGTTCACAACATAAGGATCGAAAATTATTTCGGGAAGAAAATAGAGATGATTGGAAATTTTATAATGCCGATTTTAATCACGAAAGGAGGTTATTTTTGGATTTAGATTTAGGAACTCATATTTCTGTTAATTGTGAAGTTAATGAGGATCATAAATTTCCAGTAGATATTTATGCAAAAACAGACATTAATAATTTAAAAAATATTGAAGCATTTCAAGCGCCTTTTGTCATAGCATCATTTGATTTGGAAACTAGTATCGCAGATAATAGTATTTTATGTGCGGCAGTGATCATTGATCAATTAGATACTTCAGGCCAAAGAAAAAAACAACCTGAAGATTACACATTTATTGGTACTGAAAAAGAAATAATGAAAGGAATGACTGATTTGATTAGAAGCAAAGACCCAGATATTATAACGGGATACAATATTGATAATTTCGACATACCTCGTTTAGAAGAAAGATTAAACTATCTTACAAGAAAAGAAGATAAGAAAAGTCGTGAAGAGTTATTCGGTTGGTCAAGAGCACCTAATAAAATACCTAGTGACATGGTCCCAAAAAAGAAATTTAATTCCAAAAAATGGGAAATTATTGGACGTTGTTTTGTTGATGCTTGGTGGCAGGCAAGAATGATGCTTAGGCCCAAAAGAGAAACATTGTCATATGTTAGTCAATTATTATTTCCAGAAAGAGAGGATTTACGTAAATTAGAAATTGATGCGAGTAAAATGGATGAGGAGTGGAAGAATAGACCTGAAGAAGTACTAGAATATTGTAAAAGAGATGCTTTACTTCCTTGGGAAATATTAGATGAATTAAAAATAATACCCGGTAAAGAGTCCTTGGCAGCAGTTTCTAAAACATCTCTTGATATTGTAATTAATGGTACCACAAGTAATTGGATTGATAGCTTAGTAATACGTTTAGCAGACAGGAGTAATGTTGCAGTACCAATGACAAAACGTTATGATAGATCTGATCAAATTGCAGGAGGGTATGTTCATGAAGTTGAACCAGGTGTTTTCCCGTGGGTAGCAGTACTTGATTTCAAATCAATGTATCCCTCGATAATGATTAACAATAATATTTGTAGAACTACAATGATTGAAGATATAAACAGTCAATTGCCATGTCATGAATCACCAGATGGGGTAAAATATCTGCACAAAAATCAGAGAGAAGGATTAGTTCCAAAATTACTTATGGACTTAATGTCTCAAAGAGACTTTCATAAAAATGAAATGAAGAAAGCAGAGAAAGACGGAAATAAGCCTAAAAAAAGGTTTCATGATGGAATGCAATATGCTGTTAAAATTTTAATGAATTCTTTTTATGGAGTATTTGCATCAGTATTTTATCGTTTTACTCATAAAAACATAGGGTCTTCAATTACAGCATGGGCTCGATATAATATTACGGAAATCATACGCCAATTAGAGGAAGAAAATCAAAATGTGGTATATTCTGATACAGATTCAATTTTTGTTAGTGTGCCCATGAATAATAATGTTCCAACAAAACGTTCTGAAATAGAATCTGAAGCTAAAGTATTTGATGATGCTAAAGAAGAATTAATTCGATTTGGACATGAATTAGCCGAAAGATTTACGGAAGATGCAGCAGAATTAGAATTTGAAACAGGATTATCTGCATTTTTTTCACATGGAGCAAAGAAGCGTTACGTTGGAAGAATGATTTGGCCAAAAGAAGAGATGATTATAAGAGGTTATGAAACAAGGAGGTCAGATTCATTTACATTGTTAACAAATACAATGACTTCAATGTTTGAATACATCTTAGATGGCAATCAAGAATCGGCAATTAAGGAAGTTATTGATTTAATTAAAGAAGTTAAGAGAGGACATGCCGATGTTGAAGATTTAGTAATAAGCCGATCATGTAAAGGCAAGGTACTCAAAGATGGAACAGTAGATTTCAATGATGTATATTCTAATCCAGATGGTTTACCTTTTGTTAAAGCCGCCAAAGAACGAATAAAACTTGGGCTTGAATTTACATCTGGAATGAAAGTAGCATATGTTGTCACTAAGACTTCAGGAAGTACCCAAGAAGTAGAGCCTTGGTTAGTTGAAGATGGAGGCGAACCAGTTCTAAATTATGATGCTGATTATTATTCAAAACGTTTAGCTAAGGCGCTAGGTAGGATTACAGAAGCATTTGGTTGGAGTGAAAGCGAATTGCTTAGTGGCACTCGACAAACGACATTATTTTCTTTTTAATTATTATGAACTCTATTGATTCAAAAACCAAATAACATTAAATGTAAATGTATGAATTAAGATTTATGGAAGAAGTGATTTCGACAAAAGGTCGTTTTATTTCCATGTTATTGCGGTTAATGTCTTTAGCATTAATTGCGGGTGCACTTTACATTTCTACAGAAGGTATATTCATCATCCTTCTCTTGTTTGTTTTGGTAGTTCCTTTTGAGAAACTTTTCCCTCGCCATAAAGGACAAAAAATTCGGAGGCCTCACTTAGATACAGATTTGGGTTATGCCCTTGCAGCTCCTCTTTTAGGGTTAATTACTGGAGCAGTAACAATATTTGTTGCGATAGTTAGTTTAGCATGGATACCAGGCCTTTTGCTTAAACCATACGTAGCAATGATACCTAGTCAATATATTCCAATTATTGGATTTTTTTTATTTGATTTTTTAGTTTATTGGACACATCGATTTTATCATGAAATTCCTGTATTGTGGAAATTTCATGCGATTCATCATTCAACAGAGCATCTTGATTGGGCAAGTGGATTTCGAGCACATCCTTTAGATGGTACAATATTAGCACCAGCATTCATATTTTTAATTACAGCAGGATTTAGTTTGGAAATAACTGGTGCATTGGCAGCAGCTCAAATTATACTTGGACTTTTCCTTCATGCAAACGTGCGTTGGAATCTTAAACTATTACATCGGATAATAATTACTCCAGAATTTCATCATTGGCATCATACAAATGAAAAAGATGCAATTTGGACAAATTATTCTACATTCTTACCACTTTGGGATCAGATATTTGGAACTTATTTCATGCCTAAAGACAGAAGACCAATTAGATACGGAGTAAATGAAAAAGTTCCAGAAGGCATTATTTTACAACTCAAATATCCATTTCAAGGATGGAAAAATCCACTTTGGTATCTTTTACACCCAATTCGAAGCGCCAAACGATTATTTGGATTCGCTTGGTTAATTGTAACTTCAATGTTAAAATCAGCATTTAGAAAAAGAGGTACAAAACCGTGGGACCTTTATGTTGATTAAACTTAATTTAAATACATATTTTTTGAGTTAAATTGGAATATCCCTTATGGCTGCGGGTTGTATAGGGTAACTATGAAAAAGCTCACAGTTCAGATTTCATTGATGTTAATTTTTTCAATGTTTATTTTACCAGGTTGCACAGAACTTAGATTCAAAGATAATACTATTTCAGATGAACAATATAATACAACAAACATAAGCATAGCATCATTTAACATCAAGATTTTTGGTAAAACGAAGGCTTCAAATGATACAGTGATGGCATCACTTGTTGAAATTGTTTCAAAATATGATATTATTGCAATACAAGAAATTAAGGATATTAATCAAGAAGTCCCATATGAATTTTTAGAATTGTTAAATAATAATACAACAACACAATATCAGATGTTATTATCAGAAAGGTCTGGAAGTCAAGATGATGATAAAAGTAGTCAAGAACAATATGCAATTTTGTATAATCCTGAATTAATTTCAGTAATAGATAATGGTACCTTGTATAACGATTCTGTTAATGATTCTTTTCAAAGAGAACCATTTTTAGCACATTTATCAGTTAAGAATACAACGTTAGATTTTGTTTTAGGGGTTATTCACACTAAACCAGCTGCCGCAGAAGAAGAAATATCAGCATTAATTGATGTATTTAATTGGTCAACAGAATATTATGAAGATCAAGATGTAATGATTGTTGGAGATTATAATGCTGATTGTAGTTACTTTGATGAGGAAGATATTATTGATTTAGAAATAGGTTCGGAAGAATTTCTTTGGGCAATACCAAATGAAGCAGATACTAATCTTGCAGGTTCTAATTGTACATATGATCGAATGGTATTAACTGGAGGTTTGAAAAGTAATTTTAATGGAACTTGGGGTGTTGATAATACTTTTTCATCATCTTCAATTTCAGATCATTGGCCTGTATGGATAGAATTAGAAATTAGAATAGATTAATTTTGTTTTAATTCTATTAATACAAAGCCACGATCAACTTTTTGATCTTTCTTACAATTGATTTTTTCCACAGTTCCGCTAAATGGGGCTGTAATTTTGTGTTCCATTTTCATTGCTTCCATTACTAACAAACTTTGTCCAGTTTCAATTGTTTGACCAACTGAAACTTGGACATCTAGTATGGTTCCAGGCATTGGCGCTTGTAAGGAACCTTGAGTTATTTTGGTACCTGCTTTCCTACTATCTGCAGAAGTAAATGTGAGGACTTTACCATTGATGTGAACCCACCAAGTATCTTTATTTTTCACAACATTAGCAATTATTATTTGACCGCCTTGAGATATTTTCACCGTATTCTTTTTTATTGCAAATTCTGTTTCAGGGAATATAAATTCTTCATCATTTAGATTTATGTTCTTAATAGATTGTAATTGATTGATATTTTGTAGTGAAATATCCCATTTTTCATTATTTGAGTCTATTATTTTCATGATAACACCTATGGGAATTTATTATTCAATTTCAGAAAAGGATCATTAGTTATTTTTTGATTATTATTTGAGTGAAGTGGAGAAGAGAGGCCATTTTCTTCATAAATAGTACATGCGATTGCCCCCAATGCAAAAAGTTCAGGGTCTTCAGGAGGATTCCAGCCGTTTGGCCACTTTGTTTCAATTAAGTTTGTATCTGTATCTCCATTTATTACATCGTCATCACAAAGTAAAGCATGTAAAAATTCAATATTCGTTTGTAATCCTAGCAATACAGTTTCTTTTAATGCATTTTTCATCCTCATTATTGCAGTTTCTCTGTTATTTGCATGTACTATTATTTTAGCAATCATTGGATCAAAATTTGTATCTATTGTATTTCCTTCAATGACTCCAGAATCTACTCTTATTCCTGGTCCTTGAGGCATTTTTAATCTGAGTAAAGGGCCAGCAGAAGGTAAAAATCCAGATGATGGATCTTCAGCATAAACTCTTGATTCAATACTATGTCCTTTCATGGTTATTTCTTTTTGTTCAATTCCTAAAGGTAAACCTGCCGCAATTCTAAATTGTTGATGGACAATATCGATTCCAGTAACAAATTCAGTTACTGGATGTTCTACTTGCAATCTAGTATTCATTTCCAAAAAGTAGAATTTGTCTCCATCTAATAAAAATTCTACAGTGCCTGCTCCCATGTATGTAACAGCAGCTGCAGCAGCAATTCCTGCAGCCCCCATAAGATTTCTTAATCTAGGTTCCATTACTGGAGATGGACATTCTTCAATCACTTTTTGGTGCCTTCTTTGTAAACTACATTCACGTTCACCCAAATGAATTATATTTCCATATCCATCTGCCAGTATTTGAATTTCAATGTGTTTGCATTTAGTCAGTAGTTTTTCAACATATATTCTGCCATCACCAAAAGCAGTTTGTGCTTCTCTCTGCGCTGCACCTATTGCCTCAGCCATTTCACTAGGGCGGTTAACTACTCGCATACCCTTCCCTCCCCCTCCTGCACTGGCTTTGAGTAATAATGGAAAACCTAACTTTGGACTAACTTCAATTAATTCATCATGAATTTCCTTTATTCCTGTAGAATAGACTTCATGCCCAGGAACTAGTGGTACTCCAACACTTTTCATTTTCTCTCTGGCAGACATTTTATCTCCCATGATTTCAATTGATTCTGGAGATGGACCAATCCATATGAGCCCAGCATCAATTACTTCTTTAGCAAACTCTGCTGATTCAGAGAGGAAACCAAATCCTGGATGAATAGCTTGAGCACCAGTTGCTTTTGCAGCAGTAATTATCGCTTCGATATTTAGGAATGTTTCATGTAATGTTTGACCCTCCAGAAAATAATTTTGATCACACAAATCTAGTAATGGTGAATTTTCATCGCTTGAGGTGTAAATGGCTACTGCGCTTAATCCAAGCTCTTTACATGCTTTGGCAATCCTACAAGCAACCTCTCCTCTATTTGCAATAAGAACACAACCGAATGGAAACTTTGCATTCTTCATCCATTCAGGTGCTAGCATTATTATTCCTCATTATTTACATGCCATTTAGGATCTCGCCTTTCAATAAATGCTCCAAGCCCTTCTTGCCCTTCTTTTCCACCACGCATTACGCTTGTTGTTTTTAATGTGTAATCCCTTAGTTCCTTCATATTTTCATTCCAATCATCAAAGGTTTTGCATAGGAACTTTGCTTGTTCAATAGCAGATGGAGCGCTTGTAAGTATTTGTGAAATAATTTTATTACAATTTATTGATAAGTCTGCCTCATCTTTTGCAATTTCATCAATAAACCCAATCCTTAATGCTTCATCAGTATTAATTCTTGAACCTAACATGGCAAGTCTTCGAAATTGAGCACTACCCAATCTTCTATACACATAAGGCCCAATTACTGCAGGCAAAATTCCTAATTTTATTTCGCTCATGGCGATTTTAGAACCATCCATTGCAATCACATGGTCCAGACAAGCAACTAACCCTGCGCCGCCGCCCAATGCGACACCTTTGATTAATCCAATCGTAAAACATGGATTTGACCAAATCCCATAAAATAATTCATCTAATTTTTTGGCATCTTTTTGATTTTCTTCTAATGTATATTCTCCACTATTCTTCATCCAATTAATATCTGCACCAGCACAGAAATGTTTGCCATTTCCTTTCAAAATTATAACTCTTGGTAAAATTTCACCAGAATCAGAAATAAGTGAATTTGCAGTTGCTGCAGAATTATTTGCAGCCCATGAAAAAATATTGATTAATTCTTGAATTAATTCTGGATTTAAAGCATTAAATACATCAATACGATTTAATGAAATCTCTAAAATACATTTGTTTAAATTAACTTCTAACAAGTTACATTGTGGTATTGTTTCAATTAGTTTCATTTTAATCACATTCTAAATATTCCATATTTTTCATTACTTTGTTTACTATTCAAACTAGAACTAATAGCAAGTCCTAAAACATCTCTAGTTTGACGAGGATCTATTATTCCATCATCCCATAACCTTGCAGTTGAATAGTAGGGAGAACCCTCAGTTTCATATTTTTCTAAAATTGGTGCCTGGAAATCTTCTAATTCAGAATCAGAAAGAATAGCCTTGCCTTCTCTTTGAAGTTGATCAGATTTTACAGTACTCAAAACTCCAGCGGCTTGAGGGCCACCCATTACAGAAATTCTTGCATTTGGCCACATAAATAGGAATCTAGGATCATATGCTCTACCACACATCCCATAATTCCCAGCACCATGACTTCCTCCGATGATTATTGTAAATTTTGGAACAGGAACACAAGAAACAGCAGTAACTAATTTTGCACCATCTTTTGCAATTCCTCCCGATTCATATGCTTCTCCTACCATGAATCCTGTAATATTTTGAAGGAAAATAAGTGGAATTTTACGTTGACCACATAATTCTACAAAATGAGCACCCTTTAGTGCGGACTCAGAAAAAAGGACACCATTATTTGCAATAATTCCAACAGGGAACCCATGTATTCTTGCAAATCCACAAACTAAGGTAGTTCCATAACGTTCTTTGAACTCATGAAATCTTGAGCCATCAACAATTCTTGCAATTACTTCGTGAACATCATAAGGTATTCTATTATCGTCAGGGATAATTCCCAAAATTGAATCAGTTTCATATGCAGGTTCTTCTGTGTTTTTTATGTCTAATTCCAATCTTTTTGACGCAGGTAAATTTTCTACAATGTCTCTTATTATTTCCAATGCTTCTTCTTCATTTTCTGCAAAATGATCAGCAACACCAGATTTTTCGGTATGTACTTTTGCTCCACCAAGTGCTTCTGCAGTAACAACTTCTCCTGTTGCTGCTTTAACTAAAGGAGGGCCAGCTAAGAATATAGTGCCGTTCCCTTTTACAATTACGCTTTCATCAGACATTGCAGGAACATAAGCACCACCTGCAGTGCATGAACCAAGTACCGCTGCAATCTGAGGAATATCTTTCCCACTCATTCGTGCTTGATTAAAGAAAATCCTCCCAAAGTGTTCTTTATCTGGAAAAACATCGTCTTGCATTGGTAAAAAAGCACCACCAGAATCAACCAAATAAATACATGGAAGATTATTTTGTTCAGCAATTGTTTGAGCTCTAATATGCTTTTTTACAGTCATAGGGTAATATGAACCACCTTTTATTGTTGCATCATTCGCTACAAACATACAATGTCTTCCGTGTACCATGCCTATTCCAGTAACAATGCCAGCACTATGCGCTTTCTTGTCATATAGATTATTAGCAGCTAATGTGGATAATTCTAAAAATGCGGTTCCAGAATCAATTATTTTTTCAATTCTTTCTCTTGCTAACATTTTATTTCTGCTACGATGCCTTTCTTCATATTTTCCACCACCGCCTTGTCTTGATTTTGATAATTTATCTTCTAATTCTTCAACTAATTTCAGATTAAAATTATAATATTTTGAATAGGCAGAATCGCCCGCATTAATACCCGAGTGTAGACGTTGCATCTTTACCCCAGTACGCCAGACGAGGTTCAGCCCTTCAAATCAACGCAAAAAATAGTCGAATATTGCACATCAGACGCCAAGAACATTCCTACCGAGATTACGAAGTCCTGGTGCAAGCCCAACAGCTAGCAACGCTAAAACAATCAATAACCTCATGTGTTTTTGGTTAGATTCTATTCTAGTCTTTGAGAATACAAAAATTAACAAAGCAGTTAATATTATTTTAACAACTAAAAATAACCAGGCACCCTCTCCGTCAATAATTGTAGATCCAAATTCCATAATTTTAGATCCTAGAACATGTTTTTCTTTGTAATTCCCAAAATCAACACCTATCCATGTTGCTAAACCATCACATAATTGTCCAAATGTGAATGTAAGGGTAAGTGGTGAAGCAATCATTGCTTTACTCATTAGTCCTTCGATTTCATCTTTTTCTGGGCTTTTATGTTCTTCCCATTCCTTAGCAGTCCATTCATTTCCGAGAACACCAGGATCCAATCCTCTATTTTCCAATTCAATCTGAGCATTAATTCCATATTTATATAACAATACAATTACCAAAAACGGAATTCCTAAAGATACAATAATTGGCCAAAATTCCTGAGAACTATAACTTCCCCAAGGTTCAATAAAAAATTGTAACCAAAAACCAAAAGTTAGAACACAAAATGTAGTTCCAGTAGAGAATAGCATTCTTTCAAGAGGTGACCAAGATAAACTTGGAACAGCAGGAGATAACCAAGCAACACTCAGGGATAGGATTACAGTTATTGGAATTGAAAACCATGAAAGGTCTCCATGCTGTTCTAGTGATGGTTCAAAGATGATTAAATAAAATAATAAAAACATAAATGATGTAGAATATCTAATTCTATTTATCATATTATTGAAAATTTCATCATCATTGATTTGTTGTAGGTTTTTTGTAACTAGGTAACCAATAATTCCTGCGGTAATTAACCATATAGCTAAATGAAAATGAATTATTGGAGAGATAAACAATTTATCAGTACCTTCAATGAAAAATTCAGCATCTTCTAAAACTCGAATCGCTGCTGCTAGAATTACCCAAGGTAACAATGAAAGAATTGTATCTGCTCTTGCAGGCAAATCATAAACTCTGAAAATTCCAGATAATGCAATGACAAAAGTAAACAATAATATGGCAAAAAGTGCAGTATTTTGAGCGTTATAGGAGGAATCTCCCTCGGTGGCATCACCAATTACAGGTTCCCATACATTGGGATATACGAAACCTTCCCAAATTGTTTCTGTAAATAAAATACTTCCTAAACCTAGGACAATTATTGAGAGAAATAGAAAGAAAATTGCACTTAATTCAAAAGTATTAAATTTTGATAATTTAAAGGTACTTTTAAAATTCATAGAATCAATCCCTTTAATCTGGGAATTTTCATTCCTCTTCTTCAGAAATTGTGCGAGGTTCATGAACTTCTGTAAAGGTGACTTTTTCTGCACCTACCCCGTCTCTAAGAGAACCTACAACTCTAAATTTTAGCATAGAGGCATTTGGATCATATAGCATTTCTTGGGGTAGTTCTACAGTGAGGTCGTTTCCTTTGAATTTTACTCCAAATCCTTTGTGTCCAGTTTGACTTTCTAATATTGCATTTGCTTTATCATTTTTACCTTTGATTACTTCAACGATTTTGTAATTATATTTTAAAGTCTGACCAGCTAATGGATGATTATAATCTACTCTTGCTCTTCCAGCAGCAACATATTTCAGAATACCAGTTCTTCCATTTATTTCAACACTTGAACCAATTGCAAGGGACTCTGGATCTCTAACAAAACGCATCATTTTTTCCATGCCGTATGTTTCAACGTCCTCACTTTTTCTTTCCCCATATGCTTTTTCTGGGGATATTTCTAATTCAATATCTTTGTTTGCTTTAGCATCTAGTAAACTTTCTTCAAATCCTTCTATTAATTGACCCGCACCAACAACAATCGTCATTGGAATATATTTTTGTCCCTCTTTATGGAGGTCATTTTCTTTTGCTGTTTCTTCACGAGTAGTTTCAATCAATGCATCATTTTCAGCATTATATAAATCATAGTCAATTTTTACTATTGTTCCTTCTTCCATGTAATACACCACTTGGTTGACAGCCCGCCGACCTAATTCCCCTTTATGAGTGAAGCGGGTCATTCAATCTTGAACTAATCCATATAAGTAGTACCGAACCAATCAAAGTTAAAGCCCATCCCCCCCATACAAAATGGCTACCTGGAAGGTCATAAATCGTCACTCTTATCTGTTTTAAATCATCTAATTCCCCATTTTGCATATTTTCCATAGCTTGAGATTGGCTTAAATCAAATATTACAACAATATCCCCATGTAATTTTACAGCCCTATCAACCTCACTTCGGGGAAATGTTTCAAAAGGCATATCGAAACGAAGTACTCCAGGCTCAATTTCAGTTGCACTACTTCCGTCACTAATACTTATTTTAGTACCTATATATCCATCACCTACGTCGAATCTTTCTTGAAATTCTGAATCTGTACTTTTGAGAATTACAACATCCTCAAAAGTGTATTCAAAAGAACCATATGTTGTTGGTTGATCTCTAACCAAAGTTACTTGATGACTTAAATCGCCTCTGTCAATAGACGTAGTAGCGAAAAGATGACCTATAATTAACAATACAATTCCAACATGAATGATATGTGCTCCAATAGTTCTTATCGTGTTGGTTTTATTATTTCTTTTTGGCATGTTTTTTATTCCTGAATAAATTATTGACATGAGTGCAGGAATCGCCATTAATGCCATTGGCATTAGTAACCATACTATGTGTCCTCGAATAATTGGTCCTCCTAAACTATTGCCTGCATCACTTGGTAATTTGTCCCCAAGTAGCCACGCAAAAATAAGTGAGATTATAGAAACTCCAATGATTAATGCAATTAAGACGTTATTTTCCATTTTATTTTTTAGACCATAAGCAGTTAAACTAGACAAAACCAATAACAATAGCGGTGCCCCAAATAACTCATGCGCTTCAAATCTAGGGCCATCGATGCTACTTAGTAGTATAATCCATGTAAGGAGTAAATACCCAGAAGAAATAAGAATTGGACTCCAATAAATAATTGAATTTAATTTCAATGGATTATTTTCCTCTTCCTCTTGGTTCATTATGACCCATGGAATAGAAAGCAATAGTATTCCAATACCTGCTTCATATACTTCGATTAGGTTTGACCATGAACTAAATAATAATATTATTATTGCACTGATAATCCATGGCCAACTATCTTCTAAATTATTGCTGACTATTGAAAATAAGACACATGCGATTAATATACTTCCAAGAATAATGTCGCCAATCCAAAAAACTAGGAAAATAATGCCAGAAAGCATTAGAATCCTTAATGGATTATTACTTTTAAGAAGAATTTTCCTATCGAATAATTGAGAAATAAGCCTTTGTGGCATAGATAATATTACTGGTAAAATTCCACAAAGAACTAGTGGGATTACAATTGGAATCTTGTCCCAGATGTCGGTCCCAAAGAATCCAAAAAATACAAGGAAAAGACCACCTAATGGAACTAAAAATAAGCTCAGCGACACCAATTCATAATTGTTCAACTTTTCATATTTCTTAGTTAATTTTTGATTCAAAACACTCCCAGCGTAAGTACCAAAAAGTGTTGTAAGAATTAACAGATAGGTCATAATTTCAATACCTGCAATGTCGTCTGCTTTCAAAATTAAGATTCGTTCCCATACATTAGTATCGCCAAGAGTATCTGAATCAACAACAAATGAATGTACACTACCTGCCCATACTCCTCCTGCACGGGTAACTAAGGTTGCCAATAAAGAAAACCAGACGGGACTCAAACCTCCTAGAATTAGCCATTCTTTTGAAATATGATTTTTCCTCAATCTTAAATGTAATAATACCATTATAGAAATCCAAGGTAATAGTGATGCAGTTTCTACTGGATCCCATGCCCAATATCCTCCCCAATCTAGTACGGTATATGCCCAAAAACCACCCAATCCGATGCCCAATGAACCTAATCCAAACGAGATTGTGGCAGGAAGCCTTAGGTCATCTAGGAATTCAGACGAATTCCAAGAATTATATTCTTTGAACATGTAAGATATTGTAATACAGCCAACCCATACACAAGATGAGTAAAATGCAAATATTAGAGGTGGATGTATGACCATCAAATTAGTTTGTAATAAGGGATTAAGCCCTGCTGAAATAATTAATGTATGTTCTGGAGTTAATCTAAAAGGATCTAATGAAATTGCAATAAGTAGTAAACATAGAATAAATCCATCAAGCATTTTCGAACTTAAGTTCCAATACTTCGTGTTTTTGGGAAATAATTCATTCATTATTGAAATTACAGAACAACAGGCAACCCACAATAACAATGGCCCTTCTCTTGCAGCCCAAACAGCACTAATTCGAAACCTAAGTGGTAAATCTTCTGAACCATGTGTTGCCACATAAAGATAATTTTCATCATTAATAATAAATAAATAACATAGTGAAACAAATGGAATGACTGGAATGATGCAGTTAATAATTCTAGAAATTCGCTGTAAAAGAGTGCTTTTAATGTATGTTTCCAAATTTAAAATTTTTACAACCGTGCAGAAAACGGCAATTGGGAGGATTAAATGAAACATTAGATTACCAACCATAATATTTAGCACGGCTATAGCCAAAGGATAAAAGCACAGAAATTGCTTTTTTCTTCATAAGGCTTGGTTTTTTAATTAATATTTTAAGTCCAACCCCAATTTTTGTGAATATTGACATCCCATTCATTTCATCAGGCATGCATGAAGCCATTATAGCTAATTCTTCATCTGATAAGTCGTATAGTGCTGTTTTACCTTTTAGGATTTTATGATATGGAGGGAATTCCGATTTCCATAATTTTTCATATACTTTCAAATCTGTTTTGGAATATTTTCCATTTTCAATCGACTTTTTAGCAACTTCAGCAGCATATTTTCCAGATTTCATTGCTAAATGAGATCCTCCTTCAAAAAGAGGTGATGTAAATCCTGCAGCATCTCCTATCATAATTAATCCATCATCTATTGTGTTATTCCTTGGACCACTAATTGGAATTGTACCTCCAAATGGTTTTATTTTCTTGCCTTCCATTCTCCAAGGAGGATTTATTTTTTCATTATTTTGAAGATATGTGTCACTAATAAACGAATCAAGGAATTTTATCGCGCCTTTTTTCTCAGTAGTCACAAGCCCCACATTAGCCCGCCCCTTATTTTTGGGAATCATCCATACATATCCATGGGGAGCGTATTTTGGCCAAATATAAAAATCAAGATAACCATCATTTTCTACCTCTATCATTTCATATTGGAATCCTGCAATTACTTCTATTTGATTTGAATTTTGGAGCAATTTAGATGATATTCCTGCAACGCCGCTTGCATCAATAACCATCTTTGTGGTTATTGGGAATAGTTCCCCTTCGCCTACAATTTCCCAATTGGAAAATTGATTTTCCAATTTAAATTTTTTATTCAATCCTTTGACTTTATGAGAATGTTTGAAAACAGCCCCTTCTTTTACAGATTCATCTATTAACCATCTTTCAAAAAGATGTTTTTCTAACACATAACCTGGTTCTGTTAATTTTTTTTCAACCTCATTTGGAAACAATACTCTTATGCCTTTTACATGTAATGATATAACTTCATCAGGAAGTTCTAGATCTAAATTTTGTACAGCAACTTCAGATAAACATTCTCCACAATGTACAGGAGTGCCAATTTCAGCATGGTCTTCTAAAACTAATGTTCGCAAACCTAATCTTGCACAATGTAGTGCTGCTGAACCCCCTCCAGGTCCTGCACCAATCACAACAACATCCCAATTTGCCTCTCCCATTGAATTGACAAATATTAATCAGTCTTATCAATCCAATGTTGAATAATGCATGGGTTCAATAGAGGGAAGTATTCTTGCGAAACGAGGGCAGAGCATGAATGCTACAACACCACTTGCAGTAATTACTGGAGGAGGGCGAGGAATAGGCAAAGGGATATCTCTCAGATTAGCTTCTGAAGGATACAGGATTCTGCTTACATACAATTCAGATAGCTTTTCTGCAGAGGAAACTGTAGATATGATACGCTCAACAGGAGTAGATGCGGTAGCATTGAAAATAGATTGTAGTAATCCCTCTGAAATATTACTTTTATCAGAACATCCTTGGTGTTTAGAGGGCATTGATGTTTTAATTTTAAATCATGGTTCATATGAGCGCGTAACCGCTAGTGAACTTACAGATGGGGAATTAAGAAGAACAATGGAAATTAACTTTTTTGGAGCATTTGGAGTTTGGAATTCATTAAAAAAACAACTTAATGATGGAGCAAAAATGGTAGTAATAGGCTCCCAACTAGGGATAAAAGGATCTCCGCATGGTGCTGATTATTCCGCAAGTAAGGCAGCATTACATGTGTGGGCAAGAAGTTTAGCACAGGATCTAGGGCCGTCCGGGAAACGAGTTAATGTGATAGCACCAGGTTATGTTGATACAGCAATTCTAGCTGGAGACTCTAAAGAAAAAAGAGAACAAAGGAACTCAGAAGTGCCGTTGAAAAGAATAGGTACACCTTCAGACATTGCAGGAGTGGTATCTTTTCTTTGCAGTGAGGATTCCGCATATATTACAGGTGCCGTAATTCATGTCAACGGGGGATTATTTTTACCCTGAGGTGATGAATTGTCTAATGACCCATTTGATTTATCTAAAGCACTAGAAGGAGCATCTAGGACTAAGTTAGATCCAAAAGAATCATGTTTTGTTTTAGAAACAGATTTATTGCCAGCAGGTGACCAGAAAAAAGCAATTGAAAAATTAATTTTGCAATTGAAAAATAATCAAGAAAGATGCATATTACTTGGAGTTACAGGAAGCGGAAAAACATTTGCTATGGCGCAAATAATTGAACACATAAATATCCCCACATTAGTGATGAGTCATAACAAGACTTTATCACGTCAACTTCACCAAGAATTCTCTGGCTTATTTCCTAATAATGCGGTTGAATATTTTGTTTCTCATTATGATTATTATCAACCAGAAGCATACTTACCACAAAGAGATCTTTACATTGATAAGGAATTATCAATTAATGAAAGAATAGATCAAGAACGTTTTGCTACAGTAGCTAGTTTAGTTTCTAGACCAGATGTACTTGTAGTAAGTTCAGTATCGTGTATTTACGGATTAAATGCACCCGAAACATTTCTAAAACATCATTGTAGAGTCTTTGTTGGTCAGGAAATTGAAGTAATTGATTTAATTAAAGAATTAGTAAATTTACAATATACTCGTTCAAATACAGATTTGGCAAGGGGGCAATTTAGAGTGAGGGGTGAAGTTTTAGATATATGGATGCCAAGTAGAGATGACCCATTAAGGATTAAATTTGGCTTTGATGGTGTAGAAAGCATCTTTCTATGTGATTCAGTATCTTGGGAAATTTATGAAGATTTAGGGGAGGCATGGATTCATCCCAAAGAATTTTTCATGACAAGCCCAGAAAGATTTGAACGGGCATTAGAGAATATTGAATTGGAACTTAAGGATTCGATTGAAAATTTTAGAACTATTGGACTTGACGTTGAGGCACAACGCCTAGAACAGCGAACAAAATATGATTTAGAAATGCTTAGAGAAATAGGGCATTGTTCTGGTGTTGAAAACTATTCATTACATTTTGACGGTAGAGAAAAAGGAGATAGGCCGTATTGTTTACTTGATTTTTTTGCTGCATGTGCAAAACAATTTCATGGAGATCAAGATAAGTTTTTGGTGATAATGGACGAAAGTCATGTTACTTTACCTCAAGTAGGTGGCATGTATTTTGGAGATAGAAGCAGGAAATTAAATTTAATTGAGCATGGATTTAGGCTTCCTAGTGCAGCAGACAATAGGCCATTGAAGATTTCCGAATTTCAGAAATTAGTGCCCAATATGCTTTATGTTTCAGCAACTCCAGGTGAAAGAGAATTAAGGCATATTTGTGAAATAACGAATCAAGAAGTACCTCGAAGTTTGATGCATGCAAAAGGAGGAGGAGGCGTAAATTTCCCCGAACTTCAAAAGAAAGAACCTGATGCAAGAAGCATGTTTGAAATTTTACAAGACATCCATGGCATTGCTAGAATGGAAATAAGGCCAACAGGATTACTTGATCCTGCTATAGAGGTGAGAGGAACAGAAGGACAAATCCAAGATTTGATGTCAGAAATAAATAATTGTATTAATTTAGGTGAACGAGTATTGGTTACAGTATTAACGATTAAATTTGCAGAAGAAGTATCAGAATATTTACAAAGAATGGGAATAAAGTCACATTATTTGCATAGTGAAATAGATACACTTGAAAGAACAGAAATAATTAAGCATTTGAGGCATGGAAATATTGATGTGATCGTAGGAATAAATCTTTTAAGAGAGGGATTAGATATTCCTGAAGTTGGCTTAGTTGCTATTTTTGATGCAGATAAACAAGGTTTTTTACGTAATGAAAGAAGTTTATTACAAACAATCGGAAGGGCATCTAGAAATGAAAAGGGGAGAGTTTTGATGTATGCAGATAAAGTATCTCCCTCAATGAAAGCCGCAATTATACAAACAGTTGAAAGAAGAGAGAGACAAACTAATAATAATTTAGAAAATGGGATAACTCCAAAAACAATACAAAAGCCATTACCTATACTCGGTGAAGATGCTCAAGATTTACTTTCAAGCACAGTAAAGGGTTCTGCGAAAGGAGCGCGTAGACTTGTGGGTAAAAGAGGAGGGAAATCCAAACCAGGAGTTATTGAGAAATACAAACTCGGGGCTGGAAAGTTCGCTAGTACAAGTCAGGAAACTGAGCAAAGAAGTGTTTCAAATAAGGATCTAATTTCCACAATAGATAGTATTAGAAATGAAATGGAAATTGCAGCATCAGAATTAGAATTTGAAAAAGCAGCATATCTTAGAGACCGCTTAAAGGAATTAGAATTATTGAGGGATTAATTTGGATAATGAGGCATATGAAAATTCAATCAATCTATTAAGAAATCTTGATTTTTCAGGAGTAGATGTATGTTTAATTTCAAAATATTGGGACGATACAGATATTATGAACTTTTATGATTCTGGGTATCGGAAATTTGGAGAAAGCAGGATTAATGAATTGATTAGAAGAACAGAGAAATTCCCAAAAGATATTGAATGGCATTTTATTGGAAATATTCGAAGTAGAGATATTGGCAAAATTTGTAGACATGCAAAAATAATACAATCATTTGATCGTCCAGATTTATTGCCAAAGTTAGAAAAATACCCTGATATTGAGATTTTAATTCAAATAAACATTTCAGGGCATGAAAATAGAAATGGTATTCTAGTAGAAAATATAGAAAGTGTAATTGAGAAAATTGAAATGCATGAGGTAAAATGTAATGGATTCATGGTACACCCTCCGATGGATTCATCTATTGAACAAAAGAAACATTGGTTTAAACAAATGAATTTAATATTTAATAAATATCCTAAATATACAGTTTTATCGATGGGGACCTCTCATGATTTCAAATTAGCAAATGAGTTTGGTGCAACTTTAAATAGACTTGGAAGAAGACTACTGGACAAGACATGAATGAGTATATATCTGTTAGTTTTTCCGAATAGTTTGTGGAAGGTTCAACTGACCCTAAGGCTTTGGAAAAACGACTATTTTTCCGAATGGGTTTGTTCATACATGATAATTCAAAATTAATAGTAGTACTTGGATTAGTATCATGTATTTTTATGTCCGGTTTAATGACTCTCGGAGCCGATTGGGCAGAAGGTTTTGGTGAGGATGATGTAGAATCTATACATGCTGGACGTTTAATTTCAGAGAGGTTTTCTCCAGATGGCAATGAAAGTGGAAAGGCGTTTAGGTATATTGTGTATCATCCCACCTATAATGATAGTAATTTATCTTGGCAATTTGAAGTTAAAGATGCGCTTGCATCCTTTGAAAATCACCCTGAAGTTAATGTATTGTATTCCTGGAATGTTGAAGACATTAATAGGGGAAAATATGTTGTTGAAGACGAAACAGGATTTTATGCTATTAACGAGATCACATTTACTGTAGAAAGAAAAGAAGCTAAGACTATTTTGGATAATTTACATGAAACTATTGTTGTAGATGAAAACTTTAGTGGTTGGATTACAGATGGTATTTCGGTTGATTGGAAGTTTGACTATCTCATAAAAAGTGATTTAATCAAAGCGGAATTAGTAGCTGGCCCATTAACTATAATTATACTTGGTTTAATTTTCGGGTCTGTTTTTGCAGCATTACTTCCATTTGGTATTGGAATTGGTACAGTCTTGGCAGCAATTGGAATGACTATTTGGTTGTCCAATATTACTGATGTAACTGTATATGCAACGAATATTATTTCATTAATAGGGATAGGGGTTTCAATAGATTATTCATTGTTCTTAGTAAATAGATTTAGAGAAGAATTGGAAAGGGGGCATGATGTAAAAATTGCAACTGCAATGAGTTGTGCTACTGCTGGTAAAGCCGTATTTTTTTCAGGAATTACAGTTGCTATTGGATTAATGGGCATGCTCTTTTTCACAAACACCTCCTTGCCTTCATTAGGGATTGGGGGGACTATCGCAGTTTCAATTGCAATGCTATATTCTACAATTGTCCTTCCAGGAGTAATGGCAATTCTAGGACATCGAGTAAACAAGTGGAAGATACCCTTTTCATTTGATATGAGCGCCAAAGACGATGGGATTTGGGCTTCAATAGCTAAGCGCGTTATGGATCGTCCTTGGGCCGTATTAATCCCGACACTTATTTTGTTAATTGGAGCAGGGCTTCCTTTTGCTTATGCAGAATTTTCTCTTTCTTCCTGGAGGGCATTGCCTCCCGATGAAAATACGAGAGAAGGAATGGAATTAATAGATGCAAAATGGCCAGATCAAGCAGCAAATTCGATTTTCATAGTTATAGAAACAAATGGAGCAGATCCACTTTTAGAAGAGAACCTTAGAGTTCAACATGCTTACCTTTTAGAATTATTAAATGACACAAGAGTAAGTGGAGGAATAGGGATTGGACTCCCTTCACCTTTGATGTCTGTTGAGGAGGTAATTCAGTATTGGATTACGCCTGATGAATTTTTATCTACAGAACAGATAGCAAATCGTGAGAATTTAAGAACGACATTTATTGGTGAGAATGCTACAATGATGTCTATACAACTAGAAGGTGTACAAACTAGTGTAAATTCTAGAGAGGTTGTTGAGGAAATAAGAGAAAATAGAGATACTTTTATTTCTAATTTTAGTGGAGCAGATGAAAAATTACTTGTTGCTGGGTTTGCAGCATATAATGCAGATAATCTTAAGGCAATTTCAGATAATTTACCTAGGGCTTTGGCATTTATTTTAATTGCAACACTCATTTTAATTTTCATACAAGTCAGATCTATTGTAATTCCAATTAAGGCAATAGCGATGAACATCCTTTCTATTTCAGCCTCATTTGGAATGTTAGTTTGGGTATTTCAATGGGGATATGGTTCAGATTTACTAAATTTCACAGCACAATCAATAGATTCAGGAAATCCCGTAATTATGTTTTGTATTGTATTTGGATTATCTATGGATTATGAAGTATTAATGCTATCTCGAATTCATGAAGAATGGGAGAGAACTGGAGATAATACGCTTGCAGTTGCCAATGGTCTACAAAAGACAGGAGGATTAATTACAGGTGCTGCAGCAATAATGGTTGTTGTCTTCACTGCTTTTGGTTTATCTTCAATAGTAATTCTCAAACAAATAGGATTAGGTTTAGCACTTGCTATTTTTATTGATGCCACCTTAGTTCGTGCATTGGTTGTACCCTCAACAATGCGTTTAATGGGCAAATGGAATTGGTGGGCCCCGTCTTTGTTTAAAAAAGAATCAGAGCAAGAATAAATTAACAATTTTATTTATTTGAATATGACCAATATTGTATAGTAATTCCTGCCATTATTAATATTTTAAATGCGTCCCAAATCAAAAAAGGTGCGACTCCCCATTCATATGCTTGAGTAAATTCTACATCATATGAACTTGCAAGCCATAATGTCCCAATTATATATACAGGAATCATAGCAATGCACCAACAAATTAATTGAGATTTAATTTCAGCAATTCCGTTTTTTCTTGATCTGTCAAGGCCCTCTGCCACAATTGCTGAAGCAAAAGGGAATGCAAGTAGGTAGCCACCAGATCCTATCAAAGTCCCCTCTGAGAATAATGCATCCCCTCCTTCTGCAAATACTGGCGCCCCAATTCCACCTAATAGCAAGTATAAGCAACCAGAAGTAAAAGCATCATTGCGTCGCAAATAAACGCCCGTTGCCAATACAGCAAAAGTTTGGAATGTGTAAGGAACAGGAGTCCAAGGAACTGTAAATGCAATTTGTGCACAAAGGGCCGTAAATCCAGTAAAGAAAAGAATTGTGATAATTCTTTCATTCATAGTTGCGTTCTTTGCAGAAAATCCTAGATGCCATTTGTTGGGCTTCTTCCATTCGATGTGGTTGAACATGAATGTTGCTGATTTTGAAGGCTTTTATTGATATTGCTAATCACCTAACCCAAATTTTCATTCAACGAGACTTTTTAGTTACTATGAACTAACAGCATCCTTCTTCTCTCATAGGTGCACTAACAAAAGTAACTTTATCCACATTTGGAGTATTTTGAAGTTTTTCAATTACCATTCGATACTGTAAGGCAGTTCCAAATGCATGCATAGCATCTACACAGGTATGGCTATGTTCTAAACAACTATGGTTATATGAGGTGACTTTAAGCCCATTAGAATGTCTGATATTGAGTAATTTTTTTTCAATTCCATGCTGATAATAGACTATGATTATACCTTCTACTACTTCTTCATCTTTCATACCTTCTAATGGACCTCTTTGTTGTAAATCTGCAAAATATATTGAAGCATCACGTATGAAGCGACTTCTATTTTGATATCCTGATTTTTTAACAAGGTCATCTAGATTATCGGCAAATTCATTATCTGTGCTAAAAGATACTACACGGCTCATGGAATACACTAGAAGTAATGATTAATAATAATAACCAATCAATTAATTAATAACATTTGTTAAATACTTATTATTAAGCGGTGACAAACATGAAAACTAATTCTAGGGCGATAATCACTTGTTTGATTTTGATTTTTTCAAGTCTTGCAGGGTGTACAGCTACTGAAGAAAATATAGCTAATGTAGTAGATAATATTGCTGATGACTCAGGCAATCAAACATTAACGGACAACTTAACCAATCAAACTCAAAATGAGAGTTTAATTGATCCTTTGGAAGAACTAAAAGGACTTCTTGAGGGGAAAACAATCATGGTTTCAACTTACCATGTTCAACAACTTGTCTTAGCAGTAGTTGGTTCAACAGCTACAGTTGAATTGATGAGCCAATCAAATATCCCAGTTCATGATTATGAGCCTTCATTAGAAGATTTAATTAGATTAAAACAGAGTGATATATTCTTTTATCATGGTTTAAATCTTGAACCTTGGGTTGATTCAGTGTTATCCGAAGAGGGAATGCCACCTGCAATCCAAACCCACACAATGCCTTCTGGAGAATTAACACTTGATTTTGAAATGTTATTAGTTGATGATTTATGTAGTGGATTATTAGATGGTGAGAGAGTAATTAATAATTTGATGAGTTATGAAACTCAAGCATCTCAACTAGAAATTGATGTTGCATATCTTGTTCATCAGTTAACTTTCCCTGCAGCAGATAACGCTCATGATGACCATGATGACCATGATGACCATGATGACCATGATGACCATGATGACCATGATGACCATGATGACCATGATGACCAT
>PAAW01000026.1 GCA_002699515.1 Methanobacteriota archaeon | reverse complement strand
GCTGAAACACTAATTTCTACAAAATATTCTCCAAGTCCTGCACCTTCTGAATCTAATTGATCAATAATTTCTCCTTTTGATAATCCTGATATTGTATTTCCAAGTAATGATGCATTATACCAAATTACTTCTACAGAATGAGCTCCACTTCCACCACTATTTTGTCCATCTGCACTTCCATTGTAAGGTTCATGCGAAGCAGTTGCAGAAATTGTGTCAGCAGCATTTTGACCCCCATTTGGTCCAATGCATAATGGTCCGCCTGAATTACTTTCATCTTCATCATATGACATTGAAACTTCTATGCCTACGATATTTTTTGAACTTGCATCATCAAGAACTTCTGTAGTAAATGAAAGTTCTAGAGTTTCGCCATCAAAGATATATTCAGTAGCATTATCTAATTCAATATATTCGAGTTCACCTTCGACTTTGTAGTCTGCAACGGCACTAAGGCTACCATCGCCACTACTTCCACCCATTGCAAAATAAGCTGGGAAAATTGCTAAAAAGAACATAGTTAATAGAACTGTAGCTAAAAATTGGCGGTCATTTTGAAGCCGCTCCAATGTCTCTGCCATGTCGAACATTAAATCGCCCACACGAAAGGGGGTTATCAATTTGATACCTATTCTTCTTCAAAAACAGTAGGCAATTCAACTTCAAGCGTTATTGGCCAAACCTTTGATTTGACGTCAAAACCCAAATGTTTGTAGAATTTTTTTGATTTTCCAAAAACAGGATGAAAATAACCTATCACTGATCTTTCTCCAAAAGTCCATCTCCAAGGCTGACGTGAAAGTTTGCTTGACCAAAGTTTGATTATTTTTTCAAAATCATCCTTATTTATTTTTGTTGAAAAACTCCAAGAAGTAAAGTGTAAACTTCCTGAAGAGCCAGGAGTATGGCTCCAACATAACAATTCTAATCCTAAATATGGTCCAGATGTTATTTTGATTCCCAGACTTTTTGCTAATTGTGTAAGTGGCATAATAATTGCAAAACGATCTACCGTACGAACACTTTCTACACGTTCATAAGTCCATCCAGAATTAACTACGATTTCTCTTAATTCTCTAATCATTTCTGTAGGTTTCAAACATGTTGAAAACTCAACAGTTTGTAGTGCCATGCTAACGCTAAGGCTTACTATCCTTGAACATCTTGTTTGATTTTGTCTATTTTACGGCCTAAGAGGCATTGACCGATATGTGGACATAGGTCCCACTCTGCAATTATTGCTCGGTATTTCTCTTATTGCTTTGATTAGCCAAAGAGAGAACCTAGACCTTCAAATCCAGCTTCTTCTTCTTCTTCTTCCTCAGCAGGAGCCTCTTCAACAGCTTCAGCAGCAGATCCACCAGCGGCTGCAGGAGCAGCAGCTGCAGGAGCAGCAACAGCAGTTGACATAGCTTCTTCAATGTCAATTCCATCTAATGATGCAATTAGAGCCTTAACTCGGCCATCATCTACATCAGCGCCAGCACCTTTCAGTACGGCTTTTACGTTCTTTTCATTAATCTCCTTGCCTGCGGAATGCAGTAACATAGCAGCATATACATATTCCATTATTTTTCACCTCTTTTTTGTTGTTCTAACCGAACAGGTCGCCAAGTCCCCCAAATTCTTCGGGTTCTTCTTCCTCTTCTTCTTCTGCCTCAGCGGGCGCAGAATCAGTTTCTTCTGCTACAGGTGTAGCACTAACAGCAGCTGCTGAAGCAGCGGCTCCTAGTTGTGTGGCCAACTCATCATCGAGGGCCGAGGAATCTAACTTGGATGCTAATCCAAGCATTGAAGCATTTGCTCTTCCAATAAAGAGCGGTAATGTCTTATCAGTCATTACTCCTGCTTCTACAGCAACATTCATTGCTTCTGATGATGCCTTAGATAGTAGTGTAGGCATTGTTAAACTTGTAAACCAACTTATGTTACAAGCCAAATTGAATGTTGCAGATACAGCACCAATTACTTCTGTACGGAATCCATCAGTATCAATATCTAAAATATCTGGTGTGAATTTTGTACCTTCTTCATATGTTGAAATTAATTTTAATCCTGTAACGATTGGATTTATTCCAAGTTTAGAAAGCATCATTCCTAAATCTCCTTCAAAAGTTTCACCCTCTTTAATTGCAACAGTGTCTTTTTGGATGTGAACGGATCCTTTCATGATTTTAGCAGGGATTCCAATAGAGTTTAGGTCCCCTACAATAGGTCCAGGTGCCATTCCAGTGTCTTGTTTCTCAACAATAATATCCTTTGGAGCAATATCTCCTGGTTTAGCAGCTCTTCCTGCTTCAGTCTTCTTTAATTCAGAAAATAGTTTGAAACTATCATATTCTGAGGTCTGAACTAGGGCTGGTTGTACTGCATTTCCAAACATATCTTCAAGGATATCAGTATCTAAATTTGCTTCATCCCAAGCCCTGTTCATAAGTGTCTTTTTAGCAACTCTAATTGACATAGTTGGTCTTAGGGATTTTCTCATACCTAACATAGCACCTGCGGGAATACCGTGAACATCGATAATTGCAAGAGTACCTCCTTTAGCTATATCTGCATTTAATTTTGAAATTGTACCATGTTTCCAAGGTGCTGCTTTTGCTTTCATCAGTTAATCACCTCTACTGCTACGGATGGGCCCATTGATGTTTTGATATACAATGACCTAATGTTCCCAATACCTCTTTCTAGTTTTGATGTAACTCTGTTATATACAGTCATTACATTCTCCATAAGTTGATCTTCACTTTGTTTTACAGTTCCTATAGCAACATGGAATGTCATTTTATCTCTACTTCTAACAACTACAGTATTTTTTAATCCAGCAGCTATTGCACTTGGATCAACTGTAGGTGGAACAGGTCGTGGCATTTTTCCTCTTGGACCAAGAACTACACCCAGAAATCTTCCAACTAATCCCATGTGAGGAACTTCAGAAAGGAAGTAATCATATTTGTTTGCTAAACTTTTAGCAGTTTTCTTATTTCCCCCTAAATCTTCTATTGTAGAAGGATCGATAATGTGAATATCCCCCTTTTTTGCTTTACTTGCAGAATCACCCGCAGCAAACATAGCGATTTTCACCTCTTTGCCTCTTCCATGTGGAAGTCTAATTTCTTCTTGCACACGGTTAGTAGGTACTTTCAAATCAACATCTCTTAATGTAAATGCTAATTCTACAGATTCAGTAAATTTACGCTCAGGAGCTGTATCAAGAGCGGCTTTCAATGCTTTGTTTATTTTTTCTTCCATATTTTTCACCCCTGCGGTCTACGAGGAACACCTCTCCCGCAATCCGTGTTTTGATTTAATTGAATTTTTCGTCATAATCTCCCGCATCCATTGCTTGGATGACTTTTTTTGGTCGCATTCCATCAACACAAACCCTCATTGATTGGCAAGTGCCGATGACTTCTCTTGCCATAGCACGAACATCGCCACCAGTTAAATCTGCACTTTTGTCTTTAGCGATTGAAATTACTTGATCCATTGTCAATTCTTCCACTGCTGCTTCCCAACTACCATTGCATTTTTTCACACCTAGTGTTTTACGAATACGACGGCTTGTCCAATTGTCTGACATGTTTTTCACCTTTCTGCAGCGACTCTGCGACCTACTTCCCCTATTTAATCGCGGTTATTCCTCATTCAATCCTTTCGATAACCCTAACATGGTCCGCACGCATGTTTAATGTCATAGGGATATCCGCTTCATATAATTCCATAGAAATCTCTTCTTTAGTGTCTGCAACGGCAAGAATTCTTGCTTTTTCTCCTTTGAATGCACCATTTATAATTTCAACTAGGCAACCAATTTCAATTCCACTTGTTGCGGATTTTGGTTCTAAGTATGGTAGAACATCTTGTAATGGAACTTCAGCACCAAGAACACCTTTTGCATTTTTCAATGGAGTAGTGTTTACTACTCCTCTACTTGAACGGTCTTTTCCACCGACTCTCCCAATTAATTTTTCTACGTGATGTTTTGCACTAGCCTCAATAAATACATAACCTCTCATTTGAGTCGGATGAAGTACACTAAAGATTTCCCCTATTGAACTTTGAAGACTTCCTGTACCTGACATTCTTGCATGCATTTCTTGTGAAACTTTCATTTCTGAACCAATTGCTGTTTTAACAATGAAAAGACATGAGCCTACATCGCCATACATTTCAATTAACCAGCGTCCAGATCCATCAACATTTGAATTAGTATAACATAGAATTCTTGAATTATGTTTTTCTCTAGATTCCCATGCTATATCTCCTGGATCAACCCAGATATGTTCGTCATAAATTGTAGATGGAATTACAGAATCTGTCTCACTAATAACTAACACTGGAGTAATATCAGATAATCTGCTTCCAATTTCAATATACCTTGCATTTTCTGCGGCTCTAACAAATGTCAAATCATCTGAAGAAATACCTGTGGAGTCTGAAACTCTTTTTATTACAGCATCTTGATCATGGCCATCACCATAATCAAAAATACCATCCCATTGCCCTAAAAAATCTTCACTAGCCCTTTTCATAAGTAATAATTTTTCACCATGTCTTACAAATACAACGTAACTATCAGCCATTTTAATCAACTCAATTCATTAATGAACCAAAGATCCAAGGAAGGAAATTGTCCATCACAACAAGAACTACAAAACCTATGAATCCGAGAATTAGCATTCCAATTCCACAAACGTAAATGGTTTGGCGCAATTCTTTCTTTGATGGCTTTCTAGCCATACGTAAGATTCTTGCCCATGAACCCTTCCCGATTTTACGAACATTAGTTTCGATAGAATCCTGCCATTCTTGCACAGTATCTTCGAATCTATGTTGCTCGCCATCTCCATCATATTCGGCCATATATAATCCTCAGCGGCCGTGCCACCTGACAACGACATTTAAAACAAACCTCCAAAAGAATGAGATTAGAATTTCACATAGTTTCAATAAAATGCTGTTTATACCCATGTAATAAACAGAGTTATGAGCAAAATAATTTTCGCCTCAAATGTGAGTAATGAATCTGCTGAATTAAGGTATTTTTTCCGTTTGGCAAAATATCTAATTCCTCGTAAAAATAAAGTTCATCTCGCAGTTTTTTTATTGACTCTGTTATTAATTCCGAGTGCTATTACAGCATTAGAACCAATAGATTTAGAGGCATACAATATTGATGTTGAAGAGATTGTTGCTGAGGAATTTGTAAATAAGGAATTATCCACTTCAAGTGAAATTTTTGCATTTTTGGTAACGATAAGAGATCCTGAATTAGTGGGTACAGGTTTCCTTCCTGAAGATAGGATATTAGAAAATGGGAATTTCGATTATAGTAAGTTACCACAATCAGAAGAAATGGTTGGTTATGATTTAGATAATGGAATGACAGAGCCCAAAGGAGGCATTTTGAATTTAACTGTGTTAAGAGAGATGTCAGAGAAATCCGAGGTAGTTGAAAATAATATAATCTCAGACTACCTCACTCCAATGGTTAATGATGTTGTAGGTGTTGAAAGTGATGGTCTATTGTCGATTTCTAGACATATAGAGACATTTATGAATGGAGAAAGTTACATGACAAATCCTACTGTTGATATTTATGGAAATATTGTACCTCCTGTAACAAATTGGAATGATTGTGGGGAATTAGAATGTCTGAATTTCACAGACTCTAATTTGACACAGGAACATATTGACTTAGCAGTAAATAGGATCTTAATGAATTCGAATGGGAATTTCTTTAGATGGTTATCAAATGACAGGACATTTATTCAGGATAGTACATCAAATGTATTAGGTCCATTAGATGGAAACGTTTCCAACACTGACTTTTTAGTAAGGGGGAGATGGACAGCCAGTTCAACTTGGATACTATTACATTTAGATAAATTATCATTAGAAGAAGATGGATGGACTTTTGTTTGGAATGATGCATACCAAGAAAAAAATGTTGGAATTATAGATGGTAAAATAAGCATTGGAGGTTATTTAGTAAATAATGGAGAATTAGTGATTAATCCTCCCAAATATAATTCAGAATCATGCAAGATTTTATCTGAAAATGGTACTCCCTGTGCATTTGAATGGAGTTTGCTAGCTTTAGAAGGAGAGATTAGAAAAACAGATAACTCCACAGTTACTTTACTACTAGGGCCAACTGGAATAAATGTAGAAGTAAATAGAGAAATGCAATCTAGTATTGGATTAATTATCATCATGTTATTGATGATTAGTTTGTTTTTGTGGTTTTCACTAAGAAGGAAAACTGACGTACTTTTGGTAATGTTTGCTTTAGGCTTATCATTAATTTGGATGCAAGGTTTCATTGGTTGGATAGGATCAATTGGTAATTTTATAGGTATGTCATTTATTTTCAGATCTCAATTTTCAAATTTATTGCCAATATTAATTATTGCATTAGGTATTGATGATTCTTTACATGTGCTTCATAGATATAAGGAAGAAAGGAGAAATGGTAAAGATATCAATGAATCAACAACAATTACTCTAGATAGAGTAGGAAGGGCAATTTTACTTACATCATTAACAACAATAGTTGCGTTTGGTTCAAATCTAATTTCTGGAATACCTGCTCTTAGAAGTTTTGGAATTGAAGCAGCAGCAGGTGTTTTCTCAGCATTTTTATTAACTGGGATTTGGATACCTTTAGTTAGATTAAGCGTTGATGAATATTTATCTAATGTTGGAAAATTAAAAGATGAAAGAAAATTAAGTGGTGATGGTGTTGGGGAGTTATTGAAAAAATTCACAATTGCTATGACTAAAGGTAAAAGGCCAGTTATGATATTATTATTGGCATTTTTAATCACAATCCCTTCTTACATAGGGATGAACTCATTGGAAGGAGATTTTGAAGTAGATGATATGTTAGATCCGAATTCAGATTTTTCTGCTGGAGTTTCTTTGGTAATTGAAAGGTTTCCTACTGAGGGAGAGCAAGCAGCTTTACTCTTTGAAGGAGACATGCTTCATCCAGGAATTTTAGGAGGTATGTCGGAGTTTAGAAATAATATCAATATGATGGGGCCAGATGGAGAAATAGCAGACAAGATTGGAAGGGATGCTAATAATGATGCAGATTTAAATGCAATAGATGAAATTGTAGTTGGTGCATTAGCATCAATGTTGTATAATCTGACACCGTTTGAAGAAGTAGGTTGGAATACTAGTGCAGAAGAAAATGGAGTAGGTTGTTCAAGTTTGAATTTATCAGATGAAGAAGGATTAATTTATCTTCAAAACTTATTGCCAACAGAAATGGAATTAGATCCACTTCAAGTATTAAATAATCCAACTCTTTTGAATTTCAATTACCCTGATTTTAGAGATAGAGGATGTGTGGCATTTTTTTATGGCTTTACTTACTTGTATGGAGTTCCAGAAAGTAGTACTACTGGAGCAGCTATACCAAAATCAGTTGTAGAATTATATATTCATCCAAGTGATGATTTAGACCCTTTGAGGCCATGGTTATCAACTTCAGGGGAAGAGCCAAGATATACACATATGGTGATGAGATATGGAATACGCCAAGCAGAAAACTTTCCTGCAGTAGGGTTATTCCTTGATGAATTAATGAGAGATGCAAGTCCATTTACTAACCTAAGTAAGGAAAATGGGAAACATACAAGTTTAGAAGATGCATTCCTTGATAATCAATATCCAATTAGTTGGATAATTCCTTGCGGTGAACCAGTGTCTAGAGCAGTAGCATCAGAGGAATTTGAAGGTGAATTTCAAAGATCATTATTTTTTGGTATTTTTCTAGTATTAGGCACTCTTTGGATAGGATTCCGTTCGTTCAAACAATCAATGTTAACCACAATTCCAATTATTCTTGTTGTTATTTGGTTATATGGATTTATTTACCTAATGGGGGATAGTTTGAATGTAATTACTTTGGTTATTTCATCATTATCTTTAGGTGTTGGAATTGACTATTGTATTCATGTTACTGAAAGATATAGAGAAGAGAAGAAAAAGAATCAATCATCTAATACCTCTTTATCTTTACAAACTGTAGCAAGTACTTCTGGAATTGCTTTATTTGGGGCAGCAGCATCAGATATAATGGGATTTTTAGTGATTACATTATCTCCAATGGGTGTGTTTAATTTGTTTGGCTTTTATTCAGCAGCAATGATAGGATTATCATTGATAGCGGCATTACTAATAACAACGGCAGCAATTTGTGTACTTGACAACTCAAAAGAAGAGGAAGAATAATTTTTAGTTGTTGAAAATCATTAATACTAAGTCATATTGGGAATCATGTTCTTGTATGGGTTTGCCCGACATAGAATGCGTTGGTGATTGAATGGGGAAGGATATTGATGATGATGATGATTGGACTAATTACTCATCAGCACAATATGGTGTTGGAGACAATTCATGGAGTGAAGAATCTGAAAATAAAGATAAAGTTGATTTAGATGATTTAGATTTCATGGAAGAAAACTTTGAAGTTACTCCTGCACCTTCTAAAAGTGGGCAAACTCACTTAGTTAGGCTTGGTTGTTGTAATCATTGTCTTGGGAGAGTCGGTGGTGTCTCGTTATTAAACAAGACTCTTTTTGAAGCAGGTAAGGAGATAAGAGAGGCGGTTTTGAAAAGTGAACCACAATTAAATGAAAAAGAAATAGAAGTTTGTCCTATGTGTGAAGATTTATTTGAGGACATTGAACTAATTACTTCAAGATTATCTTCTTCGTTAAGTGACTATGAATTTTCAAGATTACAATTAGGTTTTCAATTACCTTCAGATTTAATTCAATCTGAAGAGCATATTAGGATAAGTTTCGGAGCAAATAGAAGTCATGCATTGAAACAAAGTTTATCTTTGGAAATATCTACAAAAATTAAGATGTTAATTGAGAATATTGAAATTGTTAATGAAAATCCAGAGATACTTGCATTAGTTGATTGTTTAACTTTGTCAGTAAAAATAGAATGTCGTTCATTGTACCTTTACACAAGATATTGTAAATTTGAAAGAGGATTGCCACAGACACATTGGAGTTGTAGAACCTGTAAGGGAAGAGGTTGTGAAAAGTGCGATAATACGGGATTACAGTATCCTCAATCAGTACAATCTTTAATCGCAGATCCATTATTGGAAATCTTTTCTGCAGAATCACATTCAACTCATTCAATGGGTAGAGAGGATATTGATGTAAGGTGTTTAGGTAATGGTCGACCAACCGTCATAGAATTAAAAAATCCAAAAAAACGTATTGCTGATCTTGATAAATTAACTAAATTAGTGAATAAATCAGCATCTGGAAAAGTTGAGATTAAAAAATTAAGGAATTCCAATAAGTCAGAAGTAGTTAGAGTTAAAGACGCAGCAGCAGATAAATCATATCATATTTGTTTTAAATTAATCAATGAAGTAGATGATGATGGTAATGAAATTAAGAATGATTTGTCCGATGAAGAAATTATTGAAAAAATTTCACAACTTAGTGGCGTAGAATTAAATCAAAGAACACCAAAAAGAGTTTCTCATCGTAGAGCTGATAAAATCAGAAAGAGAAAAGTCATTGAACTTTATGATGTTGAAGTAAATAATGAACTTGTGGAATTTAAATTAAGGGCTCAGTCAGGCACTTATATCAAAGAAATGGTAACATCAGATAGCGGAAGAACCGTACCATCTGTTGCAGAATTACTAAATTTAAAGTGCGAAGTAGAGTGGTTAGATGTTCTTGACATCCATTCTGATTAGGCGATTGACTTATTACAGGTGGTCAAGTGGCCGCAACGCACCAGTTTATGGAAAGAGGGTTAAACATGAAGAGGTCCAAAGGTCAACGTCAAGGTACAAGGTTTATTGCAAGCCGTAGTAAGACAGAGCGTAGTCGATTAAATATTGATAGAATTATACACGAATATTCCGAAGGTGATAGAGTTTCAATAGTTATTGATGGTGGCCAACAAAAAGGAATGCCAAACCGTAGATTCCAAGGTAGAACAGGTGTAATCTCAGGTAAGCAAGGCGCGGCTTGGGTTGTTACAATTAAAGACGGTAATAAAACAAAAACTGTAGTTGCTCGTCCAGAGCACCTTAGAAATATAGAGTAGGATGTGAAGTAAATGACAAATGAAGATTATAGCGATTACGCATTAGTAAGAGACGCATTAATTGAAACACAAAAACGTAGAGGTTTCTTAACCTATGAACAAAAAATGGCATTACAACATGCTGAATGGTCTGCAAGTGACCAACGTAATGGATACAAAACAGAATCAAAAGTATTTCAAGAAATGCTTAAATTATTATTGGAGATTGAAAGCATATCAAAATATCCAGAAATAGCAGCTAAATTAGCAGAAGTTATGCCTCTAAATAACGATGAAGTTAGAGCAATACTTGCAAGTCGTAGAATTTCATTAGATACATCAGAAATCGAGATGATACTTGAAATTGTCAAACAGAATATTGGTGCAGTTTGAGTAACGTGTACACATCTAGACAACTAGCAGATCTCTTATTGTCTACATCTTTTTCAAATAAAGAACTTGGTCAAAATTTTATTATTGATGATTCTATAATCGATTATATTGGCGATTTAGCGCAATTAAATAATCCTGAAAAAGGACGTAAAATCTTAGAAATTGGTTTAGGTCCAGGTGCCCTAACTCAAAAATTATTAGAATATGAACATCAAGTAGTTGGAATTGAAATAGATCCTTCAATCTGTGAACATATAACTCATGTTTTTGAAAAAGAAATCAAATCAAAAAAGTTAGAATTAATTGAAGGGGATGTATTAAACATTAATTGGCCCACAGAAATTACAGATGTCGTTGCAAACATTCCTTATCAAATTTCAAGTCCATTATTGGAAAAAATAACACAAATTTGTAAATTGGGAGAAGGGCCTAATAAATGCGTATTTATGTTTCAAGAAGAATTTGCAAAAAGAGTATGTGCAGATAATTCATCTGACCGTGGGCCATTATGGGTTACAATTTCATTAGACTGGGAAGTAACACTTGGAAAGAAAATTTCACCTTCTAGTTTCAAACCACAACCAAAAATAGATAGTAGGATTGCAAGTTTTTCTAGAAGAGACTTATTAAATTCAGAGCAAATAACTGAACTTCTTAATTCAAAGAATTTAGAAAAACCAAACTCTAGATTAATTCGGGCTATTTCCTCAGCAAGTTTTAATCAACGTAGGAAAAAAATAAGAAATACATTGAAAAGACAACCATCAAAATTGAAAATTAAGCATGGTTATGATCCTAAAATATGGGAAAATATTGTAAATAAAGCATTTTTAATGATGGGAGATGATTTTTCAAATTACCGCCCAGAACAATTATCTTTAGAGAATTGGATTGAATTTTCAGCACAAATTGAGCATTATAGAAAAGAATTGTAAGCACTGAGTTAACATATGACTGACTTTTCGGCCTGACAGAGGGGGGGAGCAAGAGTGGCAAAGAAAGACACCTATCTGGCATTATTACGTAGAGGGATTGATGAAACAACATCAATGACTTTGGCTGATGCTGGATTAAAAATTGGAGATTTAAAAAAGATCACTATTGAAACATTAACCGATAATTATGGTTTGAAGAAGAAAGTTGCAGAATCAGTATTGGCTGTAATTTCTGCAGAACCGTCAACTCAAGGAAGACAGAGATATTTGTCTAAAGTATTAACATCTGACAAAAAGAAGATGGATAAAATAGAAGAAGAGCGATTTAAACGTCAACAAAAGGATATTTTAGCTGATTTAGAAGAAGAAATGGAACGGCTAAAATTAGCAAAAGTAGAAAAATATCGTGCAGATAAAATTGTAATGAATAGATTAGGTAAAACATGTGAATTATTGATAAAATTAGCAAATAATTTAGATGATGAAACCAAAGATGATCAAAAAGTCAAACTTAGAGATCAATTTGAAACAAGAAATATGGAAGCTGCTAGAGATTGGGAATTATTGGCATTAGACGGACTTCCACAAGATATTGTAGATTTTAGAAGAAAGAGGATTCCTGTAATGATTTTACACGAATGCCCCAAGTGTGGAGATGAGTTAGATCCCAGAAGCTCAAGAAATATGGACGATTTAGAAGGATGGTCTTTTATTTGTTATGAATGTGAAGAAATATTTGATGCTAAATTATCAGACGTAGTCCAAAGAAGAATCTCTAATGGAAATAAAATAAAAATTATTGATGGTAAAGCACCTAGGGATGTAGTGCCTCCTAAACCAGCTGCTTCTAATTACGAATCTATTGAGCAATTAATCCAAAGAGACCTTGAAAGAACTGGTGCAACTGCTGATGCAATGGCTGAAGCTGCTAAAGCAAGTACAATGAGTGCAGGTTTAATGTCAATCAATGATTGGATCGATCAAACACTTGCAGCTAAACAATATATTCAAGCACAAGAAGATAGAGAAGATTTCATCTTAAGGACTGGTGCTGGTGCAACTAAATTCAATAAATGGATGAAGAAAGCAGGATTGTATTTCAATAAACAAACTGGTCGCTGGACTCATTATGAAGACCGTTGAGGGCAATATATGCAAGAAGAGAAGGTGTCTCTTTCAGGAGTAATACGTTTTTTCCGTGGAAGCCAACTTCTTGGTTTAGTCAAACATGATGGGACAGAGACAATCTCAGAATTATCTGAGTTATGTGAGGTAAATATTCCAACAAATTGTACTTCTGGAACATGTGGTACATGTATGGTTACCCTTAATTCAGGAATTGTAACTTTACCAGATGAATTACCTCCTGGTTTAGATTCCGATTTAATTGAAAACATGGCAAGATTATCTTGTATAGGCATACCTTCGGGTGATGTTGATATTGAAGTACGTCCACCGCTATGATAGGTGAACTAATGGTTGAAACATTTAGTTGGGGCATGACTGAATTATTATTGGTATGTTTTAATTTAGTTGCATTATTTATTGGATACCGTTTTTTGTTTACAAGAGTTAGTGCTAAAATGCGTACAGTAGAAGAGAGGCATAGGGATAATGTAGGCTCAAGATCATTATTTTCATCTTCTTTTGATGAAAGTGAATGACTGACATTATTATTTTACTACTACCCTTCCGCAAAACATGTCTGAGCGTAAGATAGTCAAAGTTAGAACTCAGATAGAATCAATATTGTCAAAATGGAAAGATAGCCATGAAGATAAAAAATTAGAACAAAGGCTCTTTCAAAGCTTAGATGTCAATAGTAATTTAGAAGTATTGCTAAGAATAAAACCTAGACATTACCATTGTGCTGAAACATTGTTGAATTTATATGATTTGAAAAAACATCTTGAAAACAAAACATCTGCGATTAAAATTACTTTTGAAATAATAGGAATACCTGAAGCAAATCGTTGGACTAATGCTTTAAATTATGAGAACTAATTTATTCAGAACTAGATTTTTCCCGGTATTTTTGTATTCTTAAAGGTAGGTTGATTGCGAATAAACTTCCTACTATTCCAAACACAATAAGACTACCAATCGCAACTCCATAAACACTAATTAATTCAACACTATTTTCCATTCTTAATGCAGTTTCTGATGAAAACCAACCAATAAAGAATGGGATGATCGTATTTATTGAAAGTACTAAAGCAGCTAATATTGCAGCTACTGTAGGGTTGATGAAGATACTTCGATAATATTTCTTAATAATACTTTTAACATTCATAACATAGACTTCATTTGTTTTAATACTTGTATCAAGCATACTAAATCTAATTACAGAATTTGTAAGTTCTAGATACATAACCAAACTTACAGCATATAGTACCACAAGTAACATTTCCATCCATGTATTTTCATCTAAATTGAATACATCTCCTTCTCCACTACCCCATGCAAGAGTAACTTGACTTGATGCAAATCTTAATCCAAAGAATATGAACAATAAATAAGATGCAAGCATCCACCTTGGATCTCTTGCTTTAATTGAATAAACACCAATTAATCCTGCTGCAGTTAGTACAAGTAAATGCATAATATTTGTGAAAACACCAGTTCCAAGTATTGTTTGCCATATTGTACCGCTTGATGGAGTTGTAAGAAATGTAAGGAATGTAAGTATGAATAATACTCCATAGGCAGAAAGTTGTAAATTTTTAACCATTTTATCTGCAGGTAAAAACTTGACTCTTGGGACAATTGGCCCACCTAATAGACTTTCAACGAATGAAGGAACTTGAACTTCAGGAATTGCATCTTTTGGGATTTCAGTACCACTTTTCATAGACCCTGCTGCTTTTTTTCTACTAGGTGCAGCTGCTCTTACAGTTTTACCATCGTAAAGATGAGCAGTAGTACTGTTCTGATTTGGATTTGGAATTTGTGGTGTAATTTTATTTCCTGCACTCATTTTTTCACCTCAAAATCCTCTTGCACCAGCAAGTGCTGTTGACAATAACATGTCAGGTTCCCAATCACAAATAAATACGCCCATTGAACGTAATTCTGAGATTAAAACATCTCTTTCAGTTTTCAAAACTTCATATCCAACAGAATCTAATCTTCTAGCATCAAATTCAAATTCTAAACTAGAAGGAGAGAGTACTGTAACATCAAAATTTCTAGCCCTCATATCTCTCAATGCATTTACTATTGTAGGATCTGATTCAAGGTTAGAAAGTACGATAATCGGACTTCCTTTATTGATATGAGGAAGTATTCTATTGACTACCACTTGTAATGGTACTTCTCCTCTTGCCATTGCTCCTGCTAATTTTGTTAAGATGACATAAAGTTGTTTTTTCCCAGTATCTCTGTCTACGCTTACAATTTCATCGCCATATACAACCACTCCTACAGAATCACGTCTTGACAAGAAATACTTTGCAAGGCTAGCAGCTGCTCTTGTGGAGTAAACCAAAGCATTCCTACTAACTGGACCAGTTTCTGCAACAGATCTACTATCAACGATTAAAATAATGTCACTTACAGCATCTCTCTCTCTTTCATTTACCATCAATTTACCACTTCTCGCATAAGCAGACCAATTGATTGCTCTGAACGAGTCTCCATCGAAATACTCACGGAGAGAGTAGAATTCAGAACCAGGCCCTGGTTGTCTGATGTTTACAGCACCAGTAAATATTTTTGGAACTTTACTTTTAACAAATGTATCTTTCAAATCCTCCATTTTTGGAAATACTAGAAAATCATCATAAATTTGCACTTCTTTTTCTTTATGGAACATTCCAAATGTATCTTGCATTCTAATAGAAACAGGACCGATTGTATAGAAACCTCGTAGAGGAGTTTCTATTGTATATTCAATAAAAGTCTCTCTTCTTGGACCTAATTCCATAATTATGTAATTTGCACCTTCTTTAATTCTCATTACTTCTGGAACCCTGTCTCTAACTTCTACAATTTTAGATAACGAACTTTTATTTTGTACCCTTAGTGTTACTTTTACTTCTCCATCTTCAAATAATCTTGCAGAAGATAATTTTCTCATTGCAACAATGTTTGAAAATGCTATGCCTTCTTCTCCATCCCATTCATTTGAACGTTTTCCGCTAGCAGCAACATCAGCATGGCCACTAAATAGTGCGGCATAAGTCAAGAAAACAAAGATTACCACAGCAACTGAAACTAATTGCTGATTTCTTAATGTCAAACCTAAAAGGTACATTGCAAGTGCAAGACTTGCAAACATTGCAGACTTGCGACTCCATGCCATAACTAATACCCCATAGTAAATCTAAATGATTCAAACAGTAGGTACTGGAACTTCTCTAAGGATTGTTTGAACTACTTCACTTGGCTCAAGGCCTTTAATTTGATGTTCTGGTTTTAAAATTATTCTGTGAGAGATTGCAAGTGTTGCTACTGCTTTAATATCGTCAGGAGTTACAAAGTCTCTTCCACGCATTGCAGCTGCAGCACGAGCAGTTTTCAGTAGTGCTTGGGAACCTCTAGGTGAAGATCCAACAAGAACACGAGGATCTTCACGAGTTCTAGATACAAGTTCTACCATATACATTCTTAGTGCAGGATCAAGATATACATCTTCACATGCTTGTTGCATTGCAATTACTCTTTGAGGATCTGTAATGACTTCTACATCCACACCATCCTTTTTACGTGTAATACGTCTTGAAAGGATTTCATCTTCATCTGCACGGTCAGGATATCCAACACTCATCTTAAACATGAAACGGTCAAGTTGAGCTTCTGGAAGAGGATAAGTACCTTCTTGTTCTACAGGATTTTGTGTAGCCATTACAATAAATGGTGCAGGTAATTTGTGTGTTATAGTACCAATAGTAACTTGTTTTTCTTGCATAGCTTCTAACAAAGCAGCTTGAGTTTTTGGTGGAGCACGATTAATCTCATCAGCTAATAATAGATTACAGAAAATTGGACCAGGTTTAAACGTAAATTCGCCCTTTTTTGCATCGTAAATATTTGTACCTGTAATATCAGCAGGAAGTAAATCTGGTGTAAATTGTACACGCTTAAAGTCACAACCTAAAGCATCAGCAAATGTGTTTGTCATTAATGTCTTTGCTAATCCTGGATAATCTTCGAAAAGTAGATTTCCGTTAGAAAGAATATTAATCATAACATTGTCAATTACATGTGCTTTACCAATAATTACTTTTTGTACTTCAGCAGAAAGTGCTTGTGATATTGCTCCTACTGCTTTCAATCGTTCTCTTACTTCGGGACTGCTTTGATGCTTTGGCTGAGCAGCTACAGGTGCAGCAGGTGCAACTGGCGTTGGCATAGCTGGCATAGCTGGTGTTGGCATAGCTGGTGCTGGCATAGCTGGTGCTGGCATAGCTGGTGCTGGCATAGCTGGTGCGGGCATTCCCGGTGTAGGCATTCCTGGTGGTGGTGGTGTTTGTTGCATTTTTTTTTCCTCCATTTTTTTATTTACCCCATCGTCTGATGGTTCGCATTAGTTCCCGGAGTTCGTCAGGGGTATAAGTGCGATTCCTAGAAAACGCTAATTCTACGAGCCTAGGATCTTTAATCATACTTTGAACTTCAGCAGGTGTTTTCATTGTCATCTCATCGCGAGTAAGGTCATGAAATAGCCTAACTTTATTCATTAATGCTTCTCGAATTCTTTGGTGATGTTCTTCTGGTAGTACCTTTTTCGGCCTCTCTCTAAATCTAGTTAAATCAAATACGTGTCTCCAATTTTCTTTATCGGGAACTACCATTACTGAAATTGCTAGTAACGCAATCATATTTAGCAATATTAACCATTTTAGCCATGTATCTGAGGTAAGCAAAACAATTGTACTCATAGTTTCAGAAAATGGTTCTACTAGTGGACTAGAAGAATGTCTACTTTCATCAAATACAACATTAAATTCTTCTGGATGTGAAGTGATGACATTTGATAATTCTTGATTGTCAAATTCCATCATGTCAAAAATAAGAGTTTCAAAATATGCGCTGTTTCCTTGCCATTCATCGGGCCCAGTCATTATTTGAGAAGTCCAACAAGGTCTTGCATCAACACCTAAATGTAAACAAAATGATTCTCTTCCTGTTTCCTTGGCTTCTCCAGAATCCCATAGGTAGTTAGCAAATGCACTTTGCCCTGCTACGAAGACAATTGATCCAGTAACTTCAATTTCATCATATGTGCCTAGTTCAGGCATGTCTATTGCCTTTTGATTTGGATAATCTATCCTCACAATTAATCCATTTTCACCAGGACCTAGTACTCTATTTCGCTCATTGTCTATGTTTCTATCTCCAACATTATCTAAAAATGCATCAGGAGATGCAGATGCTAAAACATGAACATTTCTTTCAACATAATCTTTTGAATTTTGATCCTCGCTTTCTCCTTCTCCTGCAGTAAGGACTTGAATTGCGATAGGCATATCAAACATTACAGGCATAACACATGAATCAATACCTCCTTCATATTGTGCAGATTGTTCAGCATTACATCCTTTGTTTTTTTCTTGAACTTCTTTTTGTACACTTGCTAAAGCCCAAATGTTTTGTTGATCTTGATTTTCACTAATTTCTCCGTTGGATAAATTAGTAACAGAATAGAAGTTAGAACCATCTAATAATCCTCCATATGCATCATTATATTGAACTCCAAATTTATCTGCAACAACTTGTGCATTAGTGTTATTTGATGCAACAATCACTTTTCCACCTTTATTTGTAACGAAATCATATATGGCATCAGCTTCAGTAATTGTAATTGGTTTTTCAGGTGCAACAACAAGTAACATAGTTCTATGTGGCTCTTTCCAATCATTTACAAGCATAGGAGTAGACATTGTATTCGCAACATTGTATCCAGCATCTAAATATCTTGGAGTTGATTCACCTAAATCTGAAGCCATCAAATCTAATTGTCTCCATTGTAAATTATTAGATTCCTCTGTGACATAAGCACTGTATAACGTATCTTTACCAGATGAAAATATTGAAATGAGAACAAAGGATAATAATAGAGTAACAATGAATCCAACAAATAGTGCTGATTCAAGTTTTATTTTTGATTTCTCTCCATCCATTTTTTCACCAATTTAATCCGATTAACGTATACCCCACACATTTAGGTTTCAAATAGGTTGCCTTAGAGCGTTTGTATTGAAATTAGAGTTTCAAAACTAAATATTTAGTATCATTTCCGCCTTATTAGCACTGTGGCGCATAAAATGCTCATAATTGTCAGTGAAAACGGGAACCCTGGAGTAAAATTACTAGAAACTTTATCTTCATCATTGTTATCTGAATTTGAATTTGAATCTCCACTATCAATATTGCCATCTGAACTACTTGATTTTCTAACCTCAAAATTAATTTTATCTTCAGCAGGTGATGTATTTTCGTCTGCTTTAATTGAACCAGAGGAACTTAGCATTATTGTGAGATCACAAGTTTTTGAAGGGTGTGATAATGGTGCTTTTAATGTAACAGATATTGTTTTCATCCCGCTTTGCCCTTCTAGTGCAGCATCTATGGAAACATCATTTAAGTTGGCTATATTAGAAATGTCTAATTGAGGGCATGCTTTAGATTCGAACATTGCTTCTGCTGTCAAATCCATACCATTTCCTATGTTTTTAACTTCTATATTCATGTTTAATTCAGTACCTGCATTCATTGCTCCACCAGGTTCATCTATCTCGATTTCAAAACCTCTAATACTTGGGATTGTTAGTTCTCCAGAAATAGTTTTTGGATCTTCAAATGCCGCAGGGAAACCTGCATAAGTCTCTATTGTTACAGTAATTGAAAAACTTTCACGCTTTTCTGCTCTGAAATTTAAAACCTCTACATTACTAAATTCCAATGTAAATGTCTCATTTTCTCCCGCATTGATTGAAGTGGAACTAATCTCTTCTGTTGTTGCTCCAAATGCTTCATCGAATTCAAAACGAACGCCTATGTCAATTTGATATTCGTTATGTACCCAAAAATTTACAGAAGCATCTCCATCATCATCTAATTCTATTGTGACATTTTCACCCTCATTAAATCCAATATTCCAGTCTCCTCCTGCGAATATATCATCTAAGTCTGGTTGTGCTGAAACAGGTTGAATACAAAAAAGAGGTATTAAGATTAGAACTGCACAAATGAGCGTACTAGACTTCATGTTAATTCCCCCTTCAAACCGTCCAATGCTTTCTTACATAAGACTTCAACCATCTTTTTCCTATAATTTGGTGGAAATGTAGTATTATTTACAGGTTTAACATCAAGTCGGAGTTTAATCGCAATTTCATCAATTGTAGATTTATTGATTAAAGCATCATTTGTAATATTATCATGTAATCTTGGAATTGATTCTAGTGCAGTAGTGGCAATACGTAAGTCTAAACCATCATCAGGAGATTGAGCAGAATACCTCCAAGCAGCAGCAACTCCAGCTTCAGGGAAATCCCAACTATCTCTCAAACTTAATTTTTGATAATCGCCTTTCCAATTATTAGCGTCTTCACTTATAGTGAGATGAGTAATGATCTCTCCCTGTTTCAATACGTTTCGTTTTATTCCATCTAATTCAAAGAATTCAGATAAAGGCATATTACGTGAACCATCAGGCCCACATAAGTGTATTTGAGCATTTAATACCATTAAAGAAGGGGCTAAATCTGCTTGATAAGTAGCAACACATAATTCATTTTGATTAGCAATTACTCTACAATCTGCAGAAGTATCGCAATCACATTTATGGCACCAATCAATACTTCGTCTCCATTCTTCTGCTTGATTATACCAAAAACATCTTGTGTCAAGAGCAATATTGCCTCCTACAGTACCAGATTGCCTAATTAATACAGATGCAATACTTGCCGCTGCTTTTCTTATGATTGAATGTGTATCTTCGAAATTAGCTAAATCATGTAGTCTTACCATTGCACCAATGTGATTTGAATCTAGGTGGAATAAATCCTCAATTAGTGCTAAAGAAATTACATTTGGTTTAGTATTCAAATGCCATTTGTAATTTGGAAGCAAATCTGTCCCTCCAGCAATCCAATCAAATTGTTCATTATTTTGGATAAATCCTGAGGAAATTTCAATTGCTTCTTCAATTGTAGTAGGTTGGAATAACTTGAATGGTGGTGTCTTCATTAAGCATCATCTCCTTTTTTCATGTACCTAACTTCTTGATGTTTCCAAGCACTTCCTGCTAATCTAGGTTTAGTGAGGTATTCTTCGGATGGAGTTACAGAAAGAGTCCAATTCTCATCTTGTTCTTCAGGAGGTATTGTTGAAACTTTACCAAATAATGTGCCATTATAATATGGTTCACGTTCAGTATTTAATTTTCTTTCCTGATCCCTATTTCTATGTTGAATAGTCCTCTCATCTAATGTTTTTTGTAATTCACTATGTTCCAATGTAGGATTTGGTAAATCAAGAGGTGATTTAATATCTAAAACTTTCATTTTCTTTTCTATTTGCTTATACAATTTATCAGGTGTAATGGGTAATTCATTTGTTCTTATTCCGATTGCATCGTAAACAGCATTACATACAGCAGGTAATATGGGTAGGAGTGGTCCCTCTCCAGCTTCTTTTGCTCCAAATGGCCCTTCTGGGTCGTTACTTTCAACAATAATTGGCACTACTTCAGGCATTTCATGAACTGTTGGAATTTTATAATCAAGAAGATTTGGATTCAATAAACTTCCATTTCTCCCATATTTCATTTCTTCAGTAAGAACTTGGCCTAATCCCATATGGCATGAACCAATTATTTGTCCTTCAACAGATAATGGGTTTAATGCTCTTCCACAATCATGTGCTGCCCAAACTTTGATTACTTTTGTAATTCCAGTTTCAGGATCTACTTTCACTTCCGCTGCATAGGCTGAAAACGAATATGCTGGTGCTAATCCTGCTGCTGCTCCTTTGTGAACTCCACCCATAGGAGGAGTTCTATAAGCACCAGAACTAACTAATGCTCCTCTGTCTTCTTGTGCTTTATGTAATGCTTCTAAATAAGACACACCAACAGCAGGATCCTTTTTCTGATATATTCTTCTATCACCAATTACTAAAGAATCCTTACTAACATTGCAAATTTCTGCTGTAGCTTTCAATAATTCTTCTCTAATTTCTATAGCCGCAGAAATTGCAGCATTAGCATTCATGAAAGTAACTCTGGAACTATATGACCCTAAATCTACAGGTGATGTGTCTGAATCTCTTGATTTAACTCTGATCATTTCAATAGGAACTCCTAGAACTTCAGATACACTCTGCGCAACAACAGTATCACTACCTTGACCAATATCAGCAGCACCAGTATGGATTGTAACTCCTCCATCCATATCAATTTTCAAATGAACAGTTGCATGAGGGAATTTGTTTGGGTCCCAATGAATTGGTAATCCACTACCTGATATGAAAAAACCACAACCAATCCCTATTCCGTGACCTAAGGGTAATTTCCTGAATTTTTGCTCCCAATCACATGCTTCTCTAACTCTTTCAAGACATTCTCTCATTCCTATACTAGTGATTCTAAAACCTGTAATTGTTGAAGAATGTGGAGGTAATAAATTTGCTAATCTAAATGATATTGGATCAACTTCTAGTTGCGTACAAATATCATCAATTCCTAATTCAACAGCACATCTACTGTTAACTGCTCCATGACCTCTCATTGCTCCAGATGCAGGTTTATTGGTCCAAACTCGAGCACCAGTATAATGAAATGAGCCAATTTCATATGGGGCAGTATGTAAAACTCCATTGTAATAAGTAGTAACATGTCCGAAAGATGCGAAAGCTCCCCCATCAATCAAAGCATCAGTTTCAATACCACAAATTCTAGCATTATCATCAACATGTACATTCATCTCAATTTGTGAGGGGTGTCGTCCTCTATTGGTGTAGAACACTTCATCTCTATCAAATGTAATTCTTACAGGTCTACCCGTTTTTCTCGCTAATATTGCAGCACACATTTCATGAGGAAAAGGATCAGATTTTCCTCCAAATCCGCCGCCCACAAATGTTCTGTGGACATTGATTTGATGCATTGGAATTTTCAAGACATCTGCAAGAGATCTATGTACGTAATGAGGTACTTGCTGAGGGGTATAGAGTGTTAACCTTCCAGAAGGTTCCCAATTTGCCACTACAGCATGCGGTTCTGTAAATCCATGATTAACTCCAGCAAATTTCCATTTTTCTTTAGATGATGCATGAGGTTTTTTCATACCTTCAAAATTTCCAAACTCTTGAAAGACTCTTTTTTGAACATTACTTTGGCCGATATGGTATTTTCCTCTATCGTGGATTGGTTCTTCGACATTATCCAAACTTTTTTTCATATTATGTATTGGCTTAAGAATTTCATAGTCTACTTTTATTTTACGTAAGGCTTCTAGTGCTGTTGCTTCATTTTCAGCCGCAACACATGCCACTAAATCGCCCACATGTCTTACTTTATCTACAGCCATTGCATGTTCATCTTTGGTTACTGGCAATACACCAAACAAATCTGTATGTTGCTGCCCAGTTTCAATTGCTAATACTCCTGGAATGGCTTCTGCTTCAGAAGTATCTATACTTCTAATTCTTGCGTAATGATGAGGTGAACGCAAAATACGTCCAATTAATTCATTTGGAATTCTAATGTCGTCTCCATATTTTGCTTGTCCTGTAACCTTCCAATTTGAGTCAACTAATGGAGTTCTTTTTCCTACAGAACTGCCTGTTAGAAGATGATCATGTCTATTTTTTCCCTTAGGTTGAGGTCTTTTGCCACCTTCACTTTCAGGAATCATCTCTAAATCTCTTAATTTACTGAAAGGTTCCCTTCCTCCACTACCTGGTTTTGCAAATGGAAGTTTTCCAGGTTGTTGTCGGTAACCTTTGATTTCTTTTGACATAAATAAACCTCATTCTTGAACTCGATCAATCCCTGGGTGTGGATCTATTTTTGCAGTAGTGTTATCTTCAACTTCTTCTTTGGAATTTAAGATATTAGCAGCAGCATGTACTGATTCAATAATTTGTTGATATCCAGTACAACGGCATAAATTACCTTCTATTGCATCTTTAATTTCCTTATCATCAGGATTATTATTCTCATTAAGTAATGCCGAAATAACCACAAGGAAACCAGGTGTGCAAAATCCACATTGACTTCCACCGCATTCTGCAAATGTTTTTTGAATTGGATGTAGATGTGCACCATCTGCTAGCCCTTCAACAGTAGTAATCTCTTTTCCTTTTGTTTCTGCAGCTAAGGTTAAACAAGATAATTTTGGAACACCATCAATAAGTACTGCACAACAACCACATGTCCCTAAATCACACCCTCTTTTAACTCCCAACATTCCAGTTGAATCTCTTAAAACATCTAGTAAAATAGCGTTTGAATCAATGTTGATATTATCAAAAATTCTACTATTAATTATGGCATTCCAACTAGCTTTTTCCCCTGTGGGAATCATTGGTACGTGAGGTGTGTTCGACATTCCAGACATACATACCACATAGAGTAAACACTTGAGTCTTGCCAATGAAACCTTCGAAATTAACCCCAATATGCTTCTCTTATTTGTTGATTTACATCCATACAAGCAACAACATCAGAGGACCTATTTGGCATTGAATTAGTGCCATTCAGGTGTTCTATCATTGGAATAACATTTTCTTCATTAACTACTCCCCAACCTACTTGTGTGCAAGGTAAGATTGGAGACATTGGAGTGGTTCCAGAAGTAGGATCCCAAGAGGTAAAACTTGGATACCATCCAGATAAATTTAATGCATCTCTAATGTCATCATTTGTCATTGTAAATGTGCCATTTTCTCCCATTGTGCCATTTACAAGAAGCCCATCTCTTGCTATGGGATCTGCTCCAGCTGAATCATCATTAAATTCTGTTCTCAGGTGCTGAATAACCTTTGACAATAGGCCAGCAGTTCTTGGTGTGGCAAAACTAGTTCCTGAAGTTTCATGATATCCATCAATATCATCATGATTTGGTAATACTTGAGTCCAATCAGCAGCGACATCAGGGTATGAACCACTCATGGTTTCCTTTTGATCATCACCCTCTTCTGCATATCCAGAAACTCCTATACTCCATGGTGGTCCTGCAGTACTGTCTTGTACAGCAGGGCTTGGAGTGTTATCTGCAGCCCCAGTGTGTATTTTCTTCTTGGTAACTACTGCTACTTTTGTTGCATCTTCGATTCCTGGGACTGGAACTGAACCAATAGGGCCAAATGATGTGGTTATTATATCGACTAATGGTTGATTTGCAGCAGCTAATACTGCAGCATCACTGAAACCTTCAACAAAGAAAATAATTGCATCTGGATTTGCGTTCAAAACTGCTCCAGTTACTGCAGTACCATGACCATCATTTGGGTCGTCTAAAATATGAATGTCTGTTTCTCCATCGGGAGATGTGCCTATGATTTTTGTTCCTGGAAAGTAAACAATATCTGAGGTAGTTAAATTATCCCAGCAAGTTTCTTTATCCGCTTCATATCGTTCTGAAAAACTTCCTTCAAATGTAAGGTTACACCATTTATTTACCCCTAGGCCATCTAATACTTCTTGAGGATATGTTTCATTTGTTCTAAAATGATCATGATATACATTTATTCCAGTATCTATGGGTGCAACCACACTAAATGGCCGCCAACCTTCATTTATTTCAGGTTCTATTGTCTCAATTTCTTCATTTCCAAAACATCCACTAAGGCTTGAAAACATCATTAATGAGATAAGAATTATTGCATTCAAACTCCTTAGCATAAACTCCCCTACAAACACTCTTTTATTTGTTTAGTGATTACAGGTGTCCGTTATATCTAAAAAATAGACCTTCTCCACTAGCATGTTGCTTATGTCTTATAGTCGAACCATTGCATTGATTTCTGTTTTAATTTTTTTACTTCCACCTGTTGTTGTTGCAATGTCTACGGCATCTGAAAAAGTAGTAGATGAAGTACAAGAAAAGCCATGGTGGGAAACCACAAACATGGATGAAAATAGAGATAGGATTCATGATGCAATTCCATTAGCAGCTGCAGGAGGAGGAGGTGGAGGTTGGTTAGATGAAGACAACACCATTAGTGTCATTGTTGATTTTGATCATACACCTACAGAAGAAGATGAATTAATGTTAGAGCAGAGATTACATTTTCAAACTCAATTTCGATATCATTTGATAGATTCAATGGCAGGTAGAATACCATTAGAATATATCAATGATTTAGTAGAACTTCCTGGCGTTGTATTCGTAGAACTAGATGGAAGACTAACTACTGCTATGGATCATGTTGTTGAAAGTCATGGTGTTACTCAAGTTTGGCAAGATACAGGATATACTGGAGCGGGAAGTGTCGTTTCAATTATTGATACAGGAATTGATGGAATGCACGTAGGTTTAGATGATTTGGATGATGATAATTCAACTAATGACCCAAAAATTATCGCATTTTATGATCCAGTAAATACTCCCGAATTAGAAAATGGTACAGAAATATTCCCTTATGATGATCAAGGTCATGGCACTCATTGTGCAGGAATAACTGCGGGTACAGGAGCGCCAGATCATGCTTATGTTGGAGTTGCTCCACAAGCACAATTAGTTGGTGTAAAGGTACTAGATGAAGGCGGTTCAGGTTCTTTTGCTACAGTAATGAGAGGAATGGAGTGGACAGTTGAGAAGAAGCATGATTTCAATATTCGTGCTGCTAGTATGAGTTTAGGTGGACCAGGAGCTATTGAATGGACGAGTTCTGAAGAAGAATCAGTTAATAGAATGGGTAATGAGATGATGCGTGCAGGTGTTGCATTATTTATTGCTGCAGGAAATAGTGCTGTAAGTTTTCAAATAGGAACTCCAGGTTCTGCTGAAGATGTAATTACAGTAGGTTCACTTGACAAAAATGAAGGAGATCCAGGAGAAAACCCAATCGCAATATATTCTAGTCAAGGACCCACAGAAGAAGGTAGAATAAAACCTAATGTGGCTTTTGTTGGTTCTGATGTCATGGCTCCAGATTTTAACACTGGAGACGGATATACAGGGAAATCAGGAACAAGTATGGCGACTCCAGGTGCAGCAGGAGTAGCGGCTTTAATGTACCAAGCAAACCCTGATATTTCTCCATTTGATGTTAGGAATATTATGCAAGAAACAGCAACTTACAGAGAGTGTGCATACATGCTTGCAAACGAACCTTGTTTGGAAGATTTTGCACCTAAAAACCGTCAAAATAATGTTTATGGACATGGGCATGTAAATTCACTTCCATCTGTAATGGAAGCTGCAAATCAAGTTTATGGAATTAATTTAGATCTCAATGTAACTTTACTCACAAACCAAAGTATAGATAATAAAGTACACGTATACGCAGGTGATGAAATTAATTTTGCATTACAAGGAGATCCTGTTTTAGTTCAATGGAGAACTTGGGATATGCGTGATAATTGGATGGATCATCCTGATTATAATCCTGGTGAAGATGAAGTTTCTGTTACTCATGAAATGTTAGTAGATAGATTAGAATATTTACCAGGAAATACAATAATTGGTAATCAAACAGTAATGGTTAGAGCAATATTAGGTGATAATGCATCAGCTAATACAATTGTTCATATAACGATACAAGATAGTGAACCTGTTGTAATTTCAGCAGAAGATGGATTCTTTGATTCTGGTGTAGTATTGATGGTTTCAGGTGCCATTTTCGGGCTATTGCTTGCAATTGCATTAGTTTTCGCAGGAATTCAACAAGGAATGATATCTACGTCTTTTTATGAAGAAGAGGAAGATGCCAAACTATTGGATTAATACCGACAACTAATCAAACTATCTTCACTCAGCAGTGCTGATGTCGTTAAGAGATGATCTGCTAGTTTGGATAGATTTAGAGATGACAGGTTTAGATCCCTATGAAAATAAAATTATTGAAATAGCAAGTATTGTTACAGATTCAGAATTATCTATTATTGCTGAAGGACCAAACATTGTAATTCATCAATCAGAAGAAGAATTAGCTAAGATGGATGAATGGAATGTTTCACACCATACAAAGAATGGCTTGATAGAGAAGGTTAGGAGTTCTTCTATTGATACCAAAACAGCAGAACAAATGACGTGTGATTTCTTAGCAAAATATTGTGAGCCTAATACCGCATTGTTGTGTGGAAATACTATTGGAACCGATAGGTTATTTCTCTTTTTCCAAATGCAAGAACTTGAGAAATTTGTTCATTATCGTTCAATAGATGTAACTTCTGTTAAGGAATTAACTAGAAGGTGGTATCCAAAGGGTAAGAAATATAGGAAAAACAGTGGACATCGAGCATTAGACGACATTAGAGGAAGTATTGAAGAACTTAAATTATATAGAGAACATTTTTTTAGAGAATGATTTGTATGATTAAAAAATACTATCGTTCATAAACTGAAACAATTCCCATGATAATATGGGGCGCTCTGCATTTCTTTCCGAGCAAGATAGCCGCCCTTCTATAGCAGAATCTTACAACTACTGCGAGTATATTGTAAAACTGTCTTCAACATCTTTTGCACGTTCATTCAAAACACTTCCCAAAAAGAAACGTAATGCAGTAAATGCGTTGTATGCATTTTGTAGAAGAGTTGATGATATAGTAGATGGAGATTGGCTTCCATCTATTGAAAGAGATAGAAAATTCAAGTTAAAATTAGATGAAAAAATCAAAGAATTAAAATTAAATTATGGTAATTCTAAAGATTATTATAATTCTGATTTCATTGCTCGTATTGAAGCATTATTATGGTTTAATGAAAAATTAGATATCTTAGAATTAAATCCTAAATCACTGAAAAATCCAGTATTTATTGCTTTGTCAGATGCAATAAAAAATTTTCCGATTGATGTAGATAATCTGAGAGAACTAATTTCGGGAATGGAAGAAGACTTATTCCATGTAGGTTGCCAAACATATGATGAAATGTATTCATACTGTAAAAAAGTCGCATCTTCTGTAGGTTTATGTTTAATTGAGATATATGGCTATAATGACCCTAAAGCACGCAAATATGCTGAAGACATGGGCATCTTTTTACAAATGGTTAACATTTTGAGAGATATTGAAGAAGATTATAAAAGAGGAAGATCATATATTCCATTGAGAGAATTAAGAAAATATAATATTGATTATGAGAATTTAATGAATGTTACAATAGACAATCCAGAAAGTTGGAAAATCTTTATTTCTGAGTTCTTGAAAGAAATTATGGACTTTAGATTTAGTGCAATGAAATTAATTCCAATGTTGAGTCCAGATTCTCAATATTCTCCGAGATTGATGTGTGAAGTTTATGATGCGATTTTGAAAGAAGCTAAAAGACGTGAAGGAGATATAATTTCAAATAAACTAAGACTTGGTTTCACGAGCAAAATTAGCTTTGTTTTGGCATCTTTTGGTGTAAGGTTAAATCAATCAGAATGGACTTGAACTTCTTTTTCATATGTTAGTGTCAAACCTATCAATATGCCTAATGGTGCAACCATCATACACAAAAACAAGGTAGGTGCAGATTTGATTAAGGGAATTGACTGTGATTGAAAACGACTCCAAATCCATCTCCCTCCTAAAGTATCAAGTGCAAGAAAATGTAACCAAGCTAAAAGTTTAGTATCATCTTCATTAAACAAATCTATCACAATTTCTGGAGTTGGCATTTGTGTTGAAAATGTAACTAAAAGAGATGGAATACTTGGAATTACTGCAATAGAATAAGGAATTAACATTGGTAAAAGACATAGTGGGTTTCCTATAATCTTCTTAGTTAAATCATGTTTTGGAAATGCAATCATCATAATCCATAATGGAACAATACTAATATTTGAGATCCAAAATAAAATTATAATAGGGTCCAATTAAACACCTCTTGCTAACTTCGGCTTCTTTATATCTTCAAACCAATTACTAACTCCATTCCAATCAGGATTTAATCCCATATTAGCACAAATTAATTTGCTTGTGATTCTGCCACTTTCAAGAATTGTTGGAAGTCCACTTCCTGGATGAGTCCCTCCACCTACAAGATATAGATTATTAAATTCTTCAAATTTATTTTGTGGTCTTTTCCATAACATTTGGTTCAAACTATGTGCTAAATTAAACACAGCACCTCTGTAAACATCACTATTACTCCAATCATCTGGAGTAACAATGGTCTCGGAAATTATGTGTGATTCTAAATCATCAAATCCTAATTTTTCCATTTGTTTAAGAATTAATTCTCTGAAATCTTTTTTATGAGTTTCCCAATTTAAAGATACCAGAGTATTTGGTACTGGAACTAAAACATATAGTGTTGAATTACCTTCTGGTGCTAATGATTTGTCTGTAATACTTGCATTTTGCACATATAGTGAAGGATCATCCCAAGTAATCCTGTGTTCAGTAACATCTTTTAAATTCTGTTCGTAATCTTTAGATGCATAGATTTGATGATGTGGTTGATTATACAACTTATCTACACCAAGATATAGCATAAATGTTGAACAGGAATATGACTTTTTCTTGATTTTTTTATTAGACCATTTCTTCCTCTTTTTTTCAGGGACTAATTTAGTCATTGCAGAAGCAAAATCTGCATTAATTACTGTATTTTTTGAAAAATATTTCTTATCTTTTGTAAGGGCTCCAATTGCTTTTTTACCCTCGAACAAAATTTCATCAACAGCAGCATTTAATACAATATTTACTCCTAAATCAGTAGCAATCCTTGCCATATTTTCAGTAATAGAACCGAGACCACCTTTGGCATGGAAAATTCCGTGTTCATATTCTAAATATGCTAATATTGTAAATAGGCTTGGGGCATGAAATGGACTCATTCCAAGATATTTAGTTTGAAATGACATTGCTAATTGCATCCTTTTATCTGGAAATATCCTAGAAAGGTCGCTAGCTACTGATCTCCACGGTTTTAATACCTTAGAAACTCTTAATGCTCTTTTACTGATTAGATTCGTAATACTAGTCCAAGGAGTATTCAAACAATTTCTAGATCGATTTAATTTATCTCTATTTTCAAGAACATATTTTTGAAAGCCTTCAGCATTTTGATCACCACATAATTCTCTAATTCTTTCAGTCATTAATTCTAGATTAGATGTGGCATCAATAGATCCTCCCTCTCCGAATACAAGGCGATAACTAGGATCCAGTGGTATAAGCCCTAATTCCTTATGTGCATCTAATCCTATTGCTTGGAATATTTCTTCACACACTTCAGGGAAATGGAAGAATGTAGGACCTCTATCAAATGTAAAGCCATCTTTTTTGATTAACCTTGTTCTTCCTCCTACTGCCTCAGCCTTTTCTAAAATTGTTACTTTAAGGCCTGAATGTGCTAGTAGAAGAGATGCAGCAAGACCTCCTGGTCCAGCCCCAACAATCAATATATCAGAACTTTCAGATTCTTGCATATTACCCCTACACTTTTTTTCATTCATAAATATGTGTATTTTAATTATTACAAAATTATGTTATTTTTAAATTCTTCAAGATATGGCCCCATTGATTTTATCAAAACTATATCGGGATGTGTTCTAATAACTAATCCATCTAAGTACATAAGAGCTCTAATTATTGGAAAGGCTTCTTCACCAAATTCTGCCTTAGCAATATTGACTGCAGTTTTCACAGTTTTCATCATTATCCTAGTCAAACTTTGTTCACCTACAGGTTTAGATTCAAATCCATCATAAATTTTAGCCATTTCTTTAAGATATTTTTTCATTCTTTTTTCTTTTAATTTATATTCTGTCATACCCAATAGTGCGTGAAAAGCTTCATCCATTTCTTGTTTTGATAAATGCTCAAAAAATTTGAATAATGTTAGATTTACATGTTTTGGAGCATAACAAATTGCACCATTATCAATGAATACAAATTTACCATTGGAATCAATAATACAATTTCCTGGATGTAAGTCCCCATGAAAAGTACCTACTCCAAATAAAAATGCTCCATGTATTCGGAATAATTCTAGTAGTTTTTCCCAAGATAAAGAATTATTATTTATCCCTTCTTCTAGCGATTCTCCTTCAATATATTCAGACACTAATATATCTTTATTTGATAATTTTTCATAATAATTTGGAAAGCGCAAAAGATCCATTGAGAAAGTATTGGCAAGATTATTTTTAATATTATTTAATTCATTAGCGCCCTTAATTTCATTAGATAAATTTAATTCTCTCAGAGTATAGTCAGATACGTGATTTAGTAATGCGATTGGATTTCCTACCTTACGTAATTTCGGAGAAAAAATAAGTAAAATTTTCAACCATCTTTTCATTTTCGCAACTTCTTTTTTGAAAGTAGATGCATTAGAACTTTTTATGAATTTAATTACTACATCTTCTCCTGTTTTTAATTTTGCTCTATGCACTTGTCCTACTGAGGCAGCTGCTAATGGTTTTTCATCTATTGATGTAAAAGATTCCAAAAAGTTTACAGGAGCTTTTTCTTCAATTGTTTTGAATAAATTTTCTGATGGAATAGATGTTGCATGTTGGTATAATTGTTGGAGTTGTTGACATTTTTCTTCACCAATTAAATCTGGTCTCAAAGCAAAAATTTGTGCTAATTTAACTGCTAATAGCCCTTGTTCTTGAATCCAATCAATATCAGCTGGTTTTTTACGTAATATCTGACGCATGAATTTCGAGAACGTAAAAAACTTCATGAAAACCACATTACTTAACTATAAATTTTAAGATATTTTTCTAAATTATACTTTTTACTCGTACTGTTAGAGGTCATATATCTGACTTTTCCGAAAATTGGTCTTTCAAACCAAGCTCTATCATGTCTGCCCAATACCCAAAATATTCCTGTGTATGAATTAGGATCTCTACCATCTAATGCCCAACGATCATTTAGTTGAATCATCCAAGTCATTGCAGTTTTTGCATCTGGAGCCCATTGTAATATTTTTTTGCCCCACAACATTCTTAGGTAATTCTGAATAATGCCTTCTCTAATTAGTTGATTCTGTGCTGCATTCCAAACAGGATCTGAGGTATTTGCAGATTCTAATTCTTCAAAAGTATAAACTTCTTCTTTGTAGTCTAATGAATGTGCTTCAAGAGTATCTTGTGCCCACTGTGGTAGAGATGTCCAAGAGGTATGATCTCTACGGAAATGAGCGAAATTAAAGCCTAATTCCCTCCATGTGATTAATTGATCTAAAAATCCTTCTGAAGATTCAGAAAGTCCCCACCATCCACTCCTACTTCCAATTCTAGATTCATTAATTAGTCCAGCATCCCATTTTTCCTTTGATAGGATATTAAAAACAATTTCATGTGGAGAGATATGGCCGAAGTGAAGCCATGGAGATAATCCACTTGTGGCTTTTTCACTAGGCTTATTTCTTTCTTTAGAATAATTATTTAATTTCTTGTGTACGAAATCATTCATTTTCATAAACGCATTTTTACTTCCTCCCATTTTATTATTTACAGGATATACGTTATGATCTATGTTAATTGATGATAATGCATCTATACCAATAGAATCTTGTTGTGATGCCCTCCATAACCATTCTAATGGAGTAAATTCCCAATTGATTTCCTTTGCAATCATATTGATTTTTTCAACTGGTAATTTTTTCAAATCATCCATTTTTGGTAAACATTCACCTAATACTTCATTCTCAAGATATTGTAGTACATTCTTGTGTAATATTCTCCTAAAGGAATGTGCAGTGATACATTCTTTTCCAGCTAATTTCATAGGCAAGATACCATTAGAATCTATTGCTACTGTCATTACTGGTAGTTTAGATCCTACATTATTGACGACTATACTAGGGAAATATGTTGGAAAATCATCAATTACAACTAGTGCTGAAAAATCACTAAGGTTTTGAAGAAGTCCTTTTCCTTGATTACTCTTTGTCTCTACAAAAGGTATGTAAGTAATTGAAGTATTTTCGAAATCGATACGATTATCTAACATTCCATTGATCACAAAATTATGAATTCTATCGCTAGCCCATTTATGATTCATATTTAATGATTCAACGACTAGAAGAGGCTTATCCAATTTTCTAGCCATTTCTACTGCATACTTTAAACTAAAATTCCATTTTAACCTTCTAGTAGAAATCATACAATAAAGTACAAAATCACCATCTAAATTAATATTTTTACTATTCATTTGACGAATTCTAAGTGGTGAAATAATAGAATTCATCTTAGAACCTCCAATTTAAATTCGTCAACATCATTCGGGATACTCAATGTGTAAGTTGAATTAGGTGATTTTGAAATATCAAGTAATTGTAATCCTTGTTTGGTTTTTAGAGATGAAATAACCATGTGTTTCATAGCAGGACTAACCCAGTTAATATTTTCAACTTCATTTAATCTAATGAATCTAATGTCTGTAATCTCGTCACCATCAATTACGACATTTTCATTTAATGGAATTACATCAAAACATATGAACACACTAGTATTCCTCAGGTCATTTTTATTACGAATTGCAATAACTCCATTAATCTCTCCAACTAATCCCGTTTCTTCAAATAATTCCCTTAGTACTGCTTTCTCTAATGATTCTGGTGGTTCAACTCTACCTTTCGGAAGGCCCCACAATCCCTTGAACTCTCCAGTACCCTCCTTTACAATCAGAATAGAATCATCAATATTTACAGATGCAGCAACACCAATATCAAACCCCGCACCCATAGTAAAGGGTTCTTACCTTAGTATATAATGTACAGTTTTACACCGTAAGTTTTTTTTGTTATTTTTCATGCATATTTTTACTACAGTCTTAAACAACTCTTTATCAATGATTGATTCTACTTGGGACTATGATGGAGCAAGCAAAAGCGAGTTTGAAAGAACAAATTGAATCAGATTCTAAATTACCAACAAAATTTGGAAATTTCAGGATTAGAGTCTTTGTAGGTCCTGATGGTAAAGAGCATACTGCACTGTATACAGGAGACTTATCTAATCCTGAAAAAACACCAATAGTAAGAATTCATTCTGAATGTTTAACTGGAGATGCATTTGGTTCTCTGAAATGTGATTGTGGACCGCAACTTGAATCTGCAATGCGTAGAATCCAGGAAGAAGGATGTGGGGCAATAGTTTATCTCAGACAGGAAGGGCGAGGAATTGGACTTTACTCGAAAATTCAAGCATATGCATTACAAGATCAGGGGCATGACACTCTCGATGCCAATTTACTTCTTGGTTTACCAGCTGATGGTAGAAAATACGACTTTGCTTCAGAAATGTTAAAATCAGTCGGATTAAAAAGAATAAAGTTACTTACCAATAACCCTTTAAAACTACAAGCATTGGAGGAAAATGGAATCGAAGTAGTTGAGAGGAAAAGTATCGTTGTAGGATTAAATGAAAAGAACGAAAAGTATCTATCAACTAAAGCAAAAAGAATGGGGCATTATTTAGAGGTGTAATTATGACTGGGAAAAAACCTATGATTGCACCAGACTTTACACTACTTTCTCATGATTCTTCAGAAGTTAGTTTATCAGATTTTAAAGGTAAATGGGTCATCTTATTTTTTTATGCAAGAGATGGATCTCCAACCTGTAAAAGAGGTTGTTTATCCTTCAAAGAGCAATATGATTTATTTAAATCTGTAAATTGTGAAGTAATTGGCATTAGTAATGATTCAATACAATCTCATAGAGAATTTAAAGAATTACTAGATCTACCTTTCCCACTTCTTTCTGATGATGAAGAGGTTGTTCGAAATTTATATGATGTACCCACATATTTAGGTAAATTCCCTGGCAAATCAAGCTTTTTAATTAATCCCGAGGGGGAAATAATACATGTTTATGATTGGTTATTTAGGCCAAGAAGACATGTAGCAAAAATCTTATCGAAATTAACTAATGTCGGAAGGTAATAAAATGGAATGGAAAGAATTGTTAATGACTGCAGGATTAGAAGAAAAAGAGGCAGACATTGTTTGTTTATTGAATCATAATCAGAATAAGAAGGCTAGTTATTTAGCCAAGGAACTTAAATTATCTAGATTAGATGCATATAATACATTATCAAAGTTACAAGAAAAAGGTATTGTTAGTGCTACAGCCGAAAGGCCGATGAAATTTAATTCTAAAACAGTACCTGATGCTGCGAATTATCTAATGAAATTAAAAGAACAACAAATTTTAATGATAAAGAATGGTTTAGATGATTTAAATACAAAAGCAAAGGCTTATTCCAAAAAAGGACCTCAGAATAGTGAAGGTATAGGCCCTAAATTCGGCGTAATAAAAGGTAGGAATCACATTTTTTCTAAAATTGAATCTATGATCGAATTAGCCGAGGAAAAGATATTCTTATCACTTGGAAGATATGGAATTTTACATTTAACTAAAAATACCGCAATAGATGCATTAAATATAGCGGCTAAGAAAGGTATTGTTTGTGAAGTAGTAGCATGTTTAGATAAACGTACTTTGAAATTTTATGATGAATTAGATGATTCAATTACTTTAAGGCATTCTAATACACTAAATTCACAATTATGTTTTCAAGATGATGAATTTGTTTTACAATTTCTCGATATAGAATCCAATCCTGTAGGGAAAGGAAAAAATGATGCAGCATTATTTATAGAATCAAAACACTTTGCTAATAGCCAATTAGATTTAGTTGAAACATTATGGCATGATTCAATTGAATTTGATGTTGCAATAAAACGTTTTACTGATGAATATATAGCAGATCCATTGAAATTAGTAATTGGAGAAGGGTCCTTTTTACAACAAATTTCAAGCGCATTAAATCTCGAAGCATTACCTTCTTCAGATTCTCCATTTAGTCTTAAAGATTTACAGAATGTAGGTAATACTATTTCCGAAGCCAGAAATAAATTATCAGAAGGTTCAGTATCCAATTTAAAATTATTAGGTATTGATTTGAATTTAATGTTTAGGCAAATCGGTAATAGAATAGGAGAAGAGTTATCATTTTCTTTGGGAGATATAGATAATGATTTTGAATTTATTACTGAAGTTATGGATTGGTGGGAATATGCCGGATTAGGTGAGTTAAATTATGAAATTTCACCCGATTTTAAAATTATGGCAAATTTAGAAATTTCTCCGAATGATGATTTCAGTAAATTACCAATTTGGGAATTGGATGATGGAATTTTAGAAGGTGCATTATTTCAAAGATTTTCTATTGAAAATAAGACAATAGTCAAAAGAAGTATGCAAGAAATAGATAATAATGATGTTGTGGTTTATCACATGTTACAATTAAATCAGCAAATTTAATGATTACGCCAATTTGGTTCAGATGGGTTTTGTTTTTTGATATCAGAAATTATTTCTGCACAAACAGCTATTGCAATTTCTTCTGGGCTTTGAGCACCAATGTTTAGTCCAATAGGGCAAATAACAAAATCCAAATTATTCTGTTTGATACCCTGCTTTAATGCTATTTTTTGAAAGGATAACCATTTTGATTTACTTCCTATTACTCCTATTTTTGGTCTTAATTCAATAGAATCCTCAAGAATTTTAAGTAATCCAATTAATCTGTCTTCATCTTCTTTCCAATCGTGCCCTAGTAACAAAATATTACTAAAGCGTTGTAATTTTAATTTTGTTTCACTTTGTAAAAATTCATCAACAGTATTGCAGTGTAATTCTATTGCTGATGGGAATGTTATTTTGTTAGAATATTCTTCACGAGTATCATGAATTGCATAATTCCATCCAAGCGGTTCTATTACAGAGATTATTGCTTTTGCAACATGACCTCCACCAAAAAGTAGTATGTTTGGCATCGGAGATACAACTTCCATAGAAATTGTAACTTTACCTCCACATAGGCTATCTAAGGCTACAATTTCATATCCTTTAGCACCTTTATTTAATGCAAAAGTTTCTATAATTCCTCCAGAATCTTCATTTTCTAATAGTTTTGATAATTTTTGGAGTACTTTAAATTCTAGTCCAGCACCCCCAATCGTACCAAAAGTATCTCCTTTCTCAGTAGTTGCAATTCTTGCACCTGGCTTTCCTGGAACTGATCCTGTAGCATTGATTACAGTTGCCATTGCCACCTTATTGCCCTCTAATAATTTTGAACTAGTCCAACTGAGGACACGGGGGCACATAACCTGCGGAATGTATCTTTATTCAAAGACTCATCTAATTTAAGATTCAAATTTATCAATGAAATTTTTTAGAAACTTTATGTCTTCTTGAGTATCAATATTAAGATGTATATAAGGATCATTTACGTTGATTTTCTTTGTAGAAAATATAGAATTAAGAGGGGTATCCTTTGGTGATTTTTTTAAAAAATCTAAGTCTTTTTTACAAATTAATAGGGGATGGCCCCCTTTCCCTTCATACACAGGACAAGAGGTTTCATTAATTTCAAGTAGATGTTTAATTGTGTTTAAGCTCCATCCTGGTCGATCAACAGGCACGACTAGAATTTGTTTAGGATTCTTACAAATATTTAATCCAGCAATTAGATTACCTGTCCTATAATCTGTATTTTCAGGAATTAATAATGTTGCTTTTGTAGATGAGAGGGATTCTTCGATTGATTTTTCAAGTTTTGAATTTGTTACAACTATTACTTTAAGATCGATACTTTCCAACCTTTTTACGATGAATTTTATTAAAGTTTGATTTCCACAATTTAGTAAGGCTTTTGGTTCTCCCAATCTTTCACTTTTACCAGCAGCAAGAACGATTGCAACAGTGTTTTCCGTTATCTTCACATTACTACTCAGAGTGTACAAACTCAAAGTTCTTTTTGGGGGGGTTTTTTGAATATAGCCCTCTTCGGAGGTACATGGTTGACTTCGTACTTAGTGAAGAACAACTGATGTTACAAGACTTAGCAAGAGAATTTGCCCAAGATGAAATCAAACCAAATGCTGAAAAATGGGATGCAAATGGAGAATTTCCTAAAGAAGCAATAATGAAAGCAGTTGAATTAGGATTGATTACAATTAAAATCCCAGAAGAATATGGAGGTGGCGGTATGGGTACCTTTGAAGAATCTCTAATTTGTGAAGAATTTGCATGGGGAGATCCAGGTTTTGCAACAGCAGCAGGAAGTACATTATTAGCATCTTATCCAATAATTACAGGAGGCACTGAAGAACAAAAAATGAAGTATCTTTCTAAAGCCTCAGAAGGTCAACTAGCATCTTATTGTGTAACAGAACCATCCGCAGGTAGTGATGTGCAAGGAATTCAAACTACTGCAGTTTTAGATGGAGATCATTACGTAATTAACGGTGAAAAAATGTGGATTACTGGTGCAGGTTATGCAAATTGGTTTTTTGTACTAGCATATACAAACAAATCTGCAGGATATAAGGGAATGAGTGGATTTATTGTAGATGCAGATTCTCCTGGGATTACTTTTGGAAAGAAAGAGAATAATATGGGTCAACGTTGTTCAGATACACGTTCTGTGATTTTTAATGATGTACGCGTGCCTGTGGAAAATTTAATTGGCGGTATTGAAAATAATGGATGGATAAATGCAATGAAAGCATTTGACTTATCTCGTCCAATAATTTCTTCACATGCAGTAGGTAACGCAAGAGGAGCAATGGAAGAGTCATTAAAATACGCATCAGAACGTTCAACTTTTGGAAAACCATTAATCAAGCACCAAGCAATTTCTTTTATGATTGCAGAAATGGCAACTAAAATAGATGCTGCAAGATTACTTACTTGGAGGGCTGCAAAGAAGGTAGATTCAGGAGAAAGAAATACACTTGAGGCTTCACACGCAAAAAGATTCGCTGCAGATATGGCAATGGAAGTAACTACTGATGCAGTTCAAGTTTTTGGCGGATATGGTTATTCAGAAGAATATCCAGTAGCAAGAAGAATGAGGGGAGCTAAAGTAGTACAGATTTTCGAAGGAACAAGTCAAATTCAAAATATGATAATAAGTAGAGAATTATTAAATTCATTTAAATGAGTCAAAATGGTAATTTCCCAAGTTGATCTAGAATAAGGGCTGTTAAGAAAATTAGATAATATATTATCATCATTACTCCTTCTGTTCTATTAAATTTAAAGTCCGTCCACATTAATAATGTGCATGTAATAATTCCTAGAATCGTCATTGGCATAATGATTGCAGTTGTAACGAAATAAGCTCCTTGAGATATAGCAAGAGGATGAATCATTGCAGCAATACCTACAGAAAGTAAAGGATCAGTAATATTTGATCCGATTAATGCACCTATGGCTACTCCTTGAGATTTTCTAACACAAAGAAGTGCCACAGTTAATTCAGGAAGTGAAGTCCCAACAGCAGAAACTGAGGTGCCCATAATTGCACCCATTGCACCTTGATCTAAATTCAGAGATTCACCGAGTCTAAGAACAGAATCAATTAGATGTTCTGATGCGTAGATTGCCATTGTAAGGCCAACAATTACCATTATTGTTGCTGCAGCAGTAGTCCATGCAAAACCTCCACGGAGAGATTCAACTAATTCACCTTCTTCTGCACGAATCTTATTTCTATTTTTAACCAGATAAACCAAATATAGAATATAAAAAAGTGATAAAAAAGCACCCTCCAATCTTGTTAATTCGTTACCAGTTAACAATAATAATGAGAATAATAATAATGCAAGAACCATCAATAATCCATCTCTTCCAAGCCATGATGGACGAACTTCTAATGGCTTGTATAGGACAACAATGCCTAAAATCAAACTAATTTGTACTAGTACAGAGCCATAGATATTACCAATTGCCAAGTCTGAAAGAGTGTTTAATTCTGCTGCTGTGGCTGAAGATGTATTTGCTTTCATTGCAGCAGTTCCAGTTACCATGATTTCAGGTAGTGATGTTCCGATTGATACAATTGTCAATCCAATAATAACTTCGGCAATTCCAAATCTTCTTGCAATACATTTTGCACCAACAACAAAAAAATCTGCAGAGAGAATAAGTAGTGCAGTAGATATGATTAACATTGTGAAAATTATCACAATTTCACCAATTGTATTTTGTAGGGCTTGTAATAATAACATTAGAATAAACAATGTCATGATAATTGCTAGTGATTTATCTGATGGGGCTCTTATAGATAGTAATTCAACAACGCCTGCTCTTTTTGTATTTAATTCTACAATCTCCTGAGCGTCAGACATAACCCTACTGATAATCTTCTGCTATATTATTGTGATAAGTTTTGAAATTAAAACAATACATTTGTTCTATAAAATTTAATTTTCCATAAGTATGTTAATTGCATTTACTACATAATCTTTAGATATAATCGTGTGATCTTCAAGCGGAGGAGAAAATGGAACTGGAGTGTCTAATGCTCCAAGAACTATTGGTGTAGTTTCAAGAGACCAAAAACAATCTTCTAATATTCTTGATTGGATTGTATGCCCTAAACCTCCATTCCATTGAGATTCTTGTAATGTGATTAATCTCCCTGTTTTTGAAACCGATTCAATTAACGTTTTTGAGTCAAAAGGCATTAATGTTCGTAAATCAATTACTTCAACTTGAATTCCATCTTTTGCAACAATATCTGCTGCCTTCATTGCAACATGTACCATTGATCCCCATGTTACTAATGTCAAGTCTTCTCCTCCTCTAATAATTTCTGCCTTTCCAATTTTGTAACATTCAGTAGATTCTAAATGTTTTTCAATTTCAGTAGTATTTACAATTTGATTTATTGAATCTCCCCACCCTGTTTTCCCACCTCTTAGCCCATATAGGCCAATATGTTCTAAGAATACAACTGGATCATTTATTTTTGCAGATTCTACTAATAAATCATAAGCATCTTGTGGATTTGATGGCGCCACAACAATTAATCCAGGGTCATTTGCAAACCATGATTCAATCATATTTGCATGAAAAGGCCCACTTCTAGTTTTACCGCCGAGAGGTATTCTCACAGTGAGGGGTACATCAGCGCCCCATCTCCATCTTAGCATTGCAGTATTATTTATGAGTGCATTAAAACCTAAAGCAGCAAAGCCTCCAAATTGAATTTCTGCTATTGGTCTAAGTCCACCTAAAGCCGCTCCAGTTGCAGAATGAATAATGATTGCTTCAGATAATGGCATGTCTAGTAATTTATTTTCATGACCTTTATTTTTTAGAGGTATATTCATTCCGAATGCACCCGCAATTTCCATATCTTCTCCCATAAATATCGCGGTTTCTTCATAAATTTCAGCAATTTTCACAAGTGCTTGTTGAATTGCTCTTGAATAAGTCCAACTATTAGATTCATTACTAAATTCTAAATTTGTTTCACCATTTGAAAGAGATGTTGTTTGTGAAAATAAATTTGATGTTTTTATGCGTTTTAAATGATCTTCATGCGTTTCAGCATCATGAATTGTGGTAATACCTTTAGTAACTGTTTTTGGATCTGGCCAATCCATTGTTTCAACATCTTTTCGAGCATTATCGGATAATTGTTGTTCTTCTTTATTCATCAATTCAATTTCTGATTTAGGCACCTTCATTTTTAGAAGCAAATCTTCATGTAATTTTAGAGGGTCTTTATTTGACCAATATTCTAAAGTTTCTTTGTCTACATAACCAGGAGGGTTTCCAGATGGAGAGCCAAGGTACAAATCATCGTGATGATGTGCGTGTCCACATCCCCTCATTGTTTCCACGTGTACTAATGTTGCTCCACCTCCAGTTATACTAAATTCTCTTGCTGTAGCAATAGAGGAGAAGTATGCTGCTGGATCAGAACCATCTATTGTCCAACATGGAATCCCCATCGCAATTGCTTTATCTGCCCAAACTTCGGAAGCGGATTGATTGGTAGAGAATGTATCTAAAGCAATTTGATTATTTTGTAAAACATAGCATATCGGTAGGCCTCTTGTCCCTGCAAAATTTACCGCTTCCCACCATTCTCCACTCGAAGAAGCTCCTTCACCAATAATGGCTACATGGAATCTATTCTCGTTAAGTTGTTTAGATGCCAAAGCTAAACCAGTGATTGTTGCTGATGCAATTGGTAATGGTGCAGTAGGTGGAAGGACCCCTTGTTCCCAAGCTCCAATATGTAAATCTCTTCCTCCAGCATATTCTTGCCCTCCATCCATTGGAGAACCGATTTTTCCCATTTGAGCAGCCATTACATTCAAAGGAGTATCTCCCATTGCAAGAGAGAGCCCCATGTCTCTTATCATTGGAGCAACAAAATCTTTCGATTTCCCACTTCTATTTAGTGCAGATGCAACAGATACAACCGTTTCTTGCCAAGTAGATCTGAACCCTTTACCTCCAAATTTACCTCCATCTGGTGTTTCTAAACCATTCATGAATAATGACTTTAGATGTTCATCAGTAACTCTCGTTCTAATCATTAATCTATGCCATTCCTTCCTTAAATCCAAAGAAATTGTGTGGTAGTAAGCCACTCTTCTTAGAATTAAATGTAAATCTATTGCGAATCTTTTCGATTTTCGATTTAAAAATAATTCAATATTTCTTCGTGGAATGATTTCTATTTCTGTAATGTCATCTAATCCTGCAGGCCTAACCCTATTCTTAAGACCCTCTTGAATTAATTTCACTAATTCTATCGAAAAGTGATGCCAAGATTCTCCATTAAAAGATTTCACTTTTTTATTAGAAATAATTTGATCCCATGCATTAGAAACTAATTGTAAGTGGCCATCATGTCTTTCTATGACATATCTTAATAATTCTAATTTTGCAATTTCAGCATTAATATCCATTTCCAAATCAAGCGGTTCAGTAGGAATCCAATCTTCTCCCCACATGTTAGGTAAGCCGCTCATGCCATCGGCAAAGCATCAATGTGAATAAACTTCACATTTTCAAATTTTAATTTTATACGCACAATTACATATATCGATAATATACTATTGTGACTACCCACTGGCTAAGGGGTAGTATGAGGGTAGTTTCAAATCGCTATGCTTTTTTGTTATTTTCAATATTATTTCTTTCTTGTTTTCTTGTTAGTGTAGATGCTAATGACTCTGATGGAGATGGAGTATTAGATATTGATGATGATTGCCCATATTCTAATGGTAATAGTACAGTAGATCGTAATGGATGTCCAGATAGAGATGGAGATGGGACAAGTGATTACAATGATTTTTGGACAGCACCACAAGGAGATTTTACTGAAATTGAAGAAATTACATGGGCTCAATCAGACGGAGATGTTGAATCTGTAGATTTTTCACCAGATGGAAAATATATTGTTGTGGGTGATGATTCTGGAACCTTGTCAATATATGAAACCTCAACAAGAGACTTGGTTTTAACAGATGTAGAGGTAGAAGATAGGCCTATTTACGAAGTTGAATGGAGTCCAAATGGTGAAAAAATACTCGCAGGTAATCAGTTTGAAGAAATTTTTGTTTATG
>PAAW01000025.1 GCA_002699515.1 Methanobacteriota archaeon | reverse complement strand
TTCTTCTGCTTCTTCCGCAGGTTCTTCTGCTTCTTCCGCAGGTTCTTCTGCTTCTTCCGCAGGTTCTTCTGCTTCAGAATTTCCCAATCTTAAATCTACAACTTGTTGTGCTGTCCATCCAGCTTCAACTAACTGTTCATCTGTCCATTTGGAATAATCTACATTTTCTTCTATTGATTCTGTGGCTTCACCTTCATTGGCCATGTACACCCCACTTATTATTATGATAATAATTATTTACAAGAGACTAAACAACCAAAATTACATTGTAGTGGTGACCTAAGGCATCATTAATGGGGCTTGGCTTACTGTACGTTACTCATCCAAATGAAAAGGATGCTGAGACTCTTTGTGATTCTTTATTAGATGAAGAATTAATTGCCTGTGCCAATTTTTTCCCAATAAATAGTATTTTTAATTGGGAAAATGAAAAAACAAAGGAAAATGAAGTAGTTAGTTTAATTAAATTCAATAAAAATAAAATAGACGAAATAGAAAAGAGGATTAAAGAATTACATTCTTACGAGGTACCTTGCATAATTAGAATCTCTGCAACAGCAAATAATGAATTTGAAAAGTGGATAAATAATCAATAGGTGAATGATATGAAATTAAGATGTCTTGTTCTTCTTTCTTTCTTTATTTCTGCTTCCTTATTTTCTAATGTTAATATGGCTGAAAATTCTTGGCCAGGGGAACCAATTGATAATCACGTTCACATGACTTGGGCCGCTATGACACTTGAAGTCAATGAATGGGCAGATGAAAACCCAGATATTGTTGATTTGGCTGATGTTGGTAAATCAGAACTTGGCAAGAGTCTCTGGGTTGTTCGATTGTCTGATTGGTCTATGGATACAAAAGCAGATGGAGGTCCTAAAGAAATCATATACATTGATGGAGGCCATCATGGCAATGAATACCTAGGTACTGCTCTTGCATGGTTGTCAGCAAAATGGTATATCAATGGATGGATTGAAGGAAATGAAGAAGCTATTCGAGTATTACAAAACTCAGAAGTTCACATACTAATCATGCTAAATCCAGATGGTAATGACTTCGATACACGATGGAATGTTAACCAAGTAGATTTGAATCGTAATTATGACCATTACTGGAATACCTGCCCAACTACACAACCTGGAAGTAGTGCATTCAGTGAATCTGAAACTCTTGCTAATTCAATTTACATGAATACTGTTGTTCCCGATGCTGATCTCTATGTTACAATGCATACGGGTGTTTGGATAATGCTCTATCCGTGGGGTAAATGGCCAGAACAACCATCAGATTGGGAATTGTTCCATCACATTCGCGATGATGTTCATGCCAATATCTCTGATATACCAATTCAAAATGCAAACCAAGGTTTGTATCCAAACTGTGGAACTAGCAGAGACTATGGATACGGTGTAATGGGGTTCCCTACATTCACCTTCGAAACCGATGATGAACAATTTGTTCCAGGATCTTTTGAATCCTTAGAAGATCGTCTGAATGAAGAAATGGATGTAATGAGGCATCTAATCGATAATGTTTGGTATTGGAGGGCTAGATTAAATATCACTTCAATGGAGATTAATGAGGGTGTAGAAATTAATCTCAATGTCAAAAATCTAGGTTATGCAACGACTTCAAATGCTACGATACAATATCTTGATGACTCTGGCGCTGTATTATGGAGTTCAAACAACTTTTCAGTGAATGCTACAAATAGTTCAAATGTAATTTTAGACGCGTCCAATCTAACACTAATTGAAAATGGCAATTTTGAATTATATTATCAAAAACGCGTAATTGATTCTTCAAAATGGGTTAATGAAAACATTTCAAATGACTTAATAATTATCTTTTCAGAGGAAGAAAATAGTTTTCTTGGGGGGTCATTAATTTTTGATCCTACTGCAATTATTCTAGTATTTTTGTTGGCAGCCAGTTGGAATAAACGTCGTTACTAATCGCCGACTTTGAATAGTCGAACTTAATGGCCATGTCAAGTGATACAATGAAAATACAAGTAGAAGATATTTCATCAATAAATGGCACACTAATATTACCTTGTTTTGAGGGTTGTGAAAAACCTCCAAGTAAAACAATGAACGAAGTAGATAGAGTAACTAGAAGTTTAATTAAAAAGATTCTAGCAAGCGATGATTTTTCTGGAAAATCTGAAGAAAACATGAGTGTTTTTGGTGGTGGAAACAAAGTAATTCTTGTAGGGTTAGGAAAAAAGGAAAACATTACAACAAAAATTGCAAGAGATACTGGAGCTAAATTATTTGCAAAACTTAACAAAAAACATGGAAAAACTCTTACTCTAAGATTTTCTTCGGATTGGAAATTAGATTCTATGAATGCGTTCGTAGAAGGAATGATTTTGAGAGATTACAAGTATGATAAATACCTCTCAAAAAATGATGAAGACGATACTGATGATTCACCATACAATTTACACATTCAATGTACTCCAAAAAATGTAAAATCATTGAGTGATTTATGTAAGGAGAGTCAAAATATTGCATCTGGTGTCCATCTAGCTAGAGACTTAGGTAATGCACCTCCAAATGATCTATATCCAATGGCTTATGCAAATATGGCAAAAGATTGGGCTAATGGGAAAAAGAATGTTTCACTAACTGTGATTGATTGGGAAGGTATCCTTGAAAATAAAATGGGTGGTCTTGAAAATGTTGGAAAAGGAAGTAGCAGGAAACCTTGTATGGTAATTTTCGAAATTAATAAACCTGCAAAAGGAAAAGGAAATCCTCCGATAATTGTCGGTAAAGGTATTACATTTGACACGGGAGGAATTTCACTTAAACCTGGAGCAAGTATGGATGAAATGAAATATGACATGCATGGTTCTGCAACTGTTTTTGGGCTAATGCAAGCACTACATGCCAATGGGCATTCTGAACATATCATCGGTATTTCTTGTATGGCAGAAAATATGCCTAGTGCTAATGCTTACAGGCCTGGAGACGTAATTACAACATATTCTGGAAAGACAATTGAAGTTCTAAACACTGATGCTGAAGGAAGAAATGTATTAGCTGATGGTTTGTGGAAATCTGGAGAATTTAATCCAAAATTCATTATCGACTTAGCTACACTAACTGGTGCTTGTGTTGTCGCCTTAGGGCATGAAGCAAGCGGTCTTTGGTCAAATAATGATGAGTTACTTGAAAAAATTCGTGCGATGGGAGCAGAAGTTGACGAACTAGCTTGGCCAATGCCATTACTACCTGCGTTTGAAAAAGAAATGACTGGGTCAAAAATTGCTGATGTTAGAAATTTAGGTACTTCTCGATGGGGTGGATCTAACACTGCTGCCGCATTCCTAAAACAATTTGTTCCAAAAATGAGTGATGATAAAGATGCTGAACAATATCCTTGGGCACATCTAGACATTGCTGGAACTGCATGGGGTGCTTCAACAAACGCAACAGTTGCACATGGGGCAACTGGCGTTCATGTTAGAACATTATATCATTTAATTAAAAATGAGTGAATTTTCAATTTACATGAATGAAGAATCTGAAGAATCATTAATCCCTGTCAAATCTTGGGAGCTGAGTTTACGTTCATTCAAAAATACGTTGAAATTATGAATCGTACGTTCTAATGCATCTTCTAATGATTTTTGAGTAAGTTTATAACTTTGTGAACCATTTAAAGATTGTACACAAATATAGTTTGCTTGATTTACAACATCATGAATATGCGAACCTGTAAATCCCCCTGGAATCTTCTGAATTAATTTATCAATATTCACATCATTTTCACAATCAAATGGTTTTAGTTTTATTTCAAAAATGTCTTTGAGAACCTTTTTATCTGGATATGGATAATCAAGTCGAATGTCAAAACGACCTGGTCTATTTACTAAAGCCCAATCTAAATGCTCTGGATGATTACTAGTAGCAATAGTAATCACTCCGTCATTACTTTCAATTCCATCCATACAATTTAGAAGAGTTGACATTGGCCCTCCTGAACCTAAACTTCTTTGAGAAGTAATTCCAAGTGCATCTATGTCCTCTAAAATTAAAACTGTTGGGGCATAACGACGTGCTATATCAAAAAGCCATTCTGTGCCACGAACTACCGCACTATGATTAGCATAAAGAACAGTACAATTAATTTTAGAAATTATTGCATCAATCGTCAAAGATTTACCTACACCTGGAGGTCCTGCTAGCATAATACCACGATTTGTTTCAACACCCATTGATTTAAGTTTTTTAGAATTCAAAAGAATTGAAAATATATTATCTTCGAGCAATTGTTTTTTAATTTTAGGCAATACAAGTTTATCAAAAGTACGACCTTTAAGATTTAGTTCTACTAGGTTTGAATCAAATTTATGATTTTTTAATAAACCATTGTTCCTTTGCCATTCATCAAATGATTTCATCAATGTTACCAAGAATTGGTTCGCCTTTACCATCAAATCATGATCTCTCTTCAATTTAAATTCACTACTCTTTCTCTTATTATCAAAAAATTTCACGATTCCACCTTCAAATGCTTCTTCATCATTTGGTCCTTGATTCTGCTCTTCTTCAACAAATAATTCTGCTCCTACCGCACAAGTAAAATTAAGATACCCCTCGGTCATAACTGAGGTTATCGATAAACGCATTTCCTTTTTCGAAAATGGGCATTTTTCAGCATAACAAAACATGTTGACCCTAGGACGAAATCGTTTTGTTTCCCCGCCCCATTCAAACGTTTCAGATACTGGTTGTTTTCTTTCATCAGGATATCTAGGATTATAATCTGTTACCTTTAGAACTTTGTAACCATTTTCTTGAATAAAATCTAAAAAATCTCTATAAAATATTCGAGAGGCTTGGGGACTACCTAGGGATTTCCTTTCAGAATATCGCGTGATACCTAACCAATTATTCAGATCTAAATAATAAAGGTCACGCCTATCATCTCTCTTTTCTGGCCACATTTGTAATGCTTCAAATGGCATCATGGGATAGTACTTAGAAGTGACCATATGACTATTTACATCTCCTAAATTTGTTTTATATTCTTCAATCAATGGAAGACTCATAAGTACATCATGAAACTTAATTAGTTTCTCACATAAATCTTTTCTTGTTGCATCTAAATCTTCATTATTTGATATTGGAAGGGAAATTAATTCACTAGAATTTTTGAGCATTTCATTTAATGTCAAAGAATATTCTTTTTCCTTTTCTAAAATACTTTGAATCTTTTTATATGATTCTTTTTCTTCAAATCCTGAATATGCTCGTGACATTGAACTATATGTAATAAAAGACTCCATTAAAGTATGCATCGTTGAAGAAATAATAGCCAAAGTAGTTTTGATAAAAACTGAAATATCTGGGATTGCAAGCTCATTTTCAGAAAAATTAATTTTATTTAAACTCTGTATTAAAATTTCTAATGATGCCAATGCTGGTTTGTCATTTACTACCTCTTCAAAATCAGTATAAACTTGGTTCATAACGGATGATGAAGTTTTCATATTTTTAGCAAAAAAATCTGTAATTGACTGTTCTTCAATATAATCCTCCATCATTTTAATCACAAATGAGTTTCTTGTAAATTCAGCTAAATGTTTATTAAAAAGTTGTGAAATTTGAGGCCAAGTAATATCCTCATTTGATTCTAAAATTTGAGTAAATTCTTTAACACTCTCTTCAAATATTTTAAATTCTTTATATATTGAGGAATCGATTTTTCCTTCTTTTAAGCCCCTAGATTTAAAAAAATCTTTAATATCATCAATATTATTTTCTTCGGCCATGGTTTATCTCAACAAACGAAACCTGAGTTCATTCTTATGATAAAATTATTTGTTCTCTAATATCAAAAAAACATTGAAAATTGTAAGAACTATATCAATTTATTAAAAATGAAGAAGATTTTAATTAAGTTGACGATTTCATTTCTCCAACGGTCATTCCTGCTTGCTTTGCAGCACCACGTTCTCTTGATGCTTCAAATGCAGATACCATGTAAAGTTCTGAAAGATAATCAAGATGTCCAGGAGATGTTACAACCATAATATCATCTGAAGTAAATTGATCTGGCGATGAATATCCACAAGATTCACATAGCATATATACCTCTTTTTCTAAGGTTTTAGCATAATTTGCAACCCTTTTTGCAGCGGCTTCTACATCTAGTGTTCTCTCTAATTTTTTATCTTGAGTTGCAATACCTGTTGGGCATCTATTAGAATTACAATCCAAAGCCTGAATACAACCCAAAGCTAACATAAAACCACGTGCAATATAGACTCCATCTGCTCCAAGAGCCATTGCAACTGCAACATCAATGGGAGTTGCAATCTGTCCAGAGGTTAACAAATACACTTTATCTCTTACCCCATGTTTACGTAAAGCCCAATCAACCATCGCAATACCTTGTTTCATAGGTACGCCAGCATGACTAGCAAGTACCAAAGGTGCAGCACCAGTTCCTCCTTCTCCGCCATCTACAGAAATAAAATCTGGGCCACGACCAGGTTCAGCAGCCATTGCTTCTGCAATTGCCTCAATTTCCTCTATATGTCCAGCGACTATCTTTATTCCAATTGGTTTGTCTGCTATCTTGCGTAAACGATCTAAAAAATCGAATAATCCTGCAAGATCCTTAAATTCATCGTGTCTAGGTGGTGAAAGTATATCCTTCCCCATTGAAACTTTCCGAATTTCAGCTATTTCAGAAGTAATTTTTTCTTTGGGCAAAATACCTCCTTTTCCTGGCTTCGCACCTTGCATCAATTTTAGTTCAACCATTCCAACATTTTTGTTAGATGTGATTTTACCGAAGGCCTCGTCTGAAAAGTTTCCATTTTCATCTCTACATCCAAACTTTCCAGTACCAAGCTGAAAAATTACATTACCTCCCATTTGATGGTATGGAGCAAAACCACCTTCACCCGTATTATGATATATTCCTACTTTCCCTGCTCCTTTATTTAATGCTGAAACAGCACGAGATGATAATGAACCAAATGACATTGCAGAGATATGAACAAAATGTTTCAATGTTACCGTATTTTTTATTCCTGTATGTTCTCCTATTACTCTATGATATCCTTCATGTTCGTTTTCTTTTGTTTTGAACATAGAGGGCATTACAGTATAAGTTCCAACTGCATCAAAATCAACTTGACTTCCAAAACCAATTGTATTATTTTTACCTTTGGAAGTCGAATAAACCCAATTTCTAGTAACCCGATTAAATGGTTTTTCTTCAAGGTCATTAGCAAACCAATATTGGCGTAAAAGTGGACCTAAATGTACTGAAACCCAACGTCCCCAATAAAGTACAGGGAAACGCCTTTGAACTGGATTTGCTGTTTGGAAAAAGTCATGGAAAAATAATAAAATTATTCCAATTAAAAAGGCTCCTGTGAATAAAGAAAATATATGAAATAAACTCCCATTTCCAAAAATATCTACAAGATAATCATTACTAAACCAAGACGTAACTAATACTGCGGTCAGCCAGCCAATCCACCAAAAATGCCACCTCGCCATGAATGGGCATCATTAATTCATACTTTGAATGAATCGTAAGAAAAATCATATTTCCTGCATTCAATCAGTATCATCAATTACTTCATAATCAGTATCAACAACATCATCTTCAATATTTATTGATGCACCATCTGTTGCAGTTTGTTCTTCTGAAACAGCAGCAGCAGCAGCCTCATAAAGTTTAGTTGAAATACCATGCATAGCTGCTTCAATCTCACTAACCTTAGCTTGAATTGCTGCCTCATCTATCTCTTCAATATCGATTAATTGATCATCTTTACGGATTAATAAATCTAGTTCATCAAGAAGTGATTTAACTCCCTCTGTTTCAGTATCTTCTAATTTATCTCCAGCCTCATCTAATGTTTTCTTGGTTTGATAAACAATACTATCTGCTTGATTACGCAAATCAACACGTGCTTTTCTTCTTTTATCTTCTTCAGCAAATTCTTCTGCTTCGTTGATTTTTGTTTGGATTTCATCTTCAGATAAAGAAGTTTGAGATTCAATCTTCACAGATTGTTCTGTCCCAGTTCCCAAATCTTTTGCTGTAACATTTACAATTCCATTAGCATCTATATCAAATGTAACTTCAATTTGAGGCACTCCACGTGGTGCTGCTGGAATTCCAACCAAGTGGAATTGCCCTAATGTAACATTATCTTTTGCAAATTCTCTTTCACCTTGAAGCACATGTACTTCTACTGCTGGTTGATTATCTGCAGCAGTAGAAAATACTTCACTACGTCTTGTTGGAATAGTTGTATTTCTATCAATTAAACGTGTCATTACTCCTCCTAATGTTTCTATCCCAAGTGAAAGTGGAGTTACATCTAGAAGTAATATATCTCCTACGTCTTCATCTCCAACTATTATTCCTGCTTGTAATGCTGCACCTGCTGCTACTGCTTCATCAGGATTCATTCCTTTGAATGGCTTCTTACCAATTGCTTTCTCCAAAGCATCTTGAACTGCAGGTATCCTAGTTGATCCTCCGATTAAAATTACTTTGTCAACTTCACTTTTTCCAATACCTGCATCTTTCATTGCCCTCAATGTAGGTTTCATTGTAGATTCTACTAATTTAGAAGTTAACTCATCAAATTTAGCCCTTGTAAGATTAATATCAAGATGTTCGGGTTGACCATCTTTCATTGTAATAAATGGAAGATTTATTTGAGTTTGTGATGTTCCTGACAATTCAATCTTTGCTTTCTCGGCAGATTCCTTCAATCTACTCATTGCTTGGTTATCATTACTAAGATCAATTCCTGTTGATTTTTTGAAATCGGAAACTAACCATGCAATAATTGCTTCATCAAAGTCATCTCCTCCTAATCTATTATTACCGTCAGTTGCCTTAACTTCAATTTGTGGTTGTCCATCAACTGTATAAATTTCCAAAATAGATACATCGAAAGTCCCTCCTCCCAGATCATACACTAAAATTGTCTGATCATCTTCTTTATCTATTCCATAAGCAAGTGCTGCAGCTGTAGGTTCGTTGATAATTCTTAATACATCTAAACCTGCAATCCTGCCTGCATCTTTTGTAGCCTTTCTTTGTGCATCTGTAAAATATGCTGGACAAGTAATTACTGCCTTTGATACCTTATGTCCTAAATATGCTTCTGCATCTGCTTTTAATTTCTGCAAAATAAATGCGGAAACTTCCTGGGGGGTATATTTATTCTCGTCTAAATCCATATTCCATTTAGTTCCCATTTCTCTCTTTACAGATAGGATTGTTCGATCAGAATTCGTTACTGCCTGACGTTTCGCAGTGATTCCAATCAATCTTTCTCCTTCTTTTGTAAATGCAACAACACTAGGAGTAGTTCTTGCTCCTTCTGAATTTGGTATAATTACCGCTTCCCCATTTTCTAGTGTTGCCACACAACTGTTTGTCGTTCCTAAATCTATTCCAATTACTGTACCCATTTTTATTCCTCCTCTATACTAATCATTCCACTAGAGCTTGGTGGTCTAAGCTTAAGTTTCATATCTAAAATTCCATTATTTAAATCCCATTCTTCAAGAGTATCACATGATTGTGGAAGACTTATTCTCTTGAGTGGGGAAACTTGAGATGTTGAAAATATTTCTAATAATTTACCATTATTTACTAAATGTAAGGATATCTCATCGCTAACAATATCGTACTTAGATACATCTGTTGTTGCATGTAAATGCCAACCATCAAGATACCAATCTGCTGTAGGTAAATTTTGAATCTCTTCCATTCCTGATTCTTCTTTAATGTCTATATTCACTGTTTCTTTCTTCTTAATTGGTCTCTGTTCAACTTTAAATCCAAGGTTGTTGAACATTTCAGCTATATCTGCACCACCAGAAATTGCATCTTTAATTGAACTTATATCAATATTGAAATTGACATCTTTTGAATTAAACTTTTCTGGATCTATGCCCATCATATCAAATTGTTTAATCATGTCCTTAACCATATTTCCAAATATTTTTTCATCCATAGGTAAATTCATTCCAGAAAATAATTCCATTAATTGTTTGATTACTTCGTCTTCAAATTTGTCACTTGCTTCGTCGGACATGCTTATCACTCCACTAGGTAACCTGAGGTTGTATAGTGGAGATATATAAACATTTTTTCATTTAGAGTTAAATTTACATTTGTATCAACAATCAAACACTTTTCAGATGGGCTTAATACTAACTGTTAATTCGACCCATTGTTTGAAATGAGTGGAGGAGATGAAGCCCAGTTATTGAATGATACAAGTCGTATCAAAGGAAAAGAGGCTTTATTCCGAAATATTGAGGCTGCGGATGCATTATCTGAAGCAATAAAATCGACTTTGGGTCCCAAAGGCCTAGATAAAATGCTAGTTTCTGACAATGGATCTGTGAAAATCACGAATGATGGTGTGACAGTATTAAAAAATGCGAAAATTGAACATCCTATTGCTAAAATGCTAATTGATATTGCTATTAATCAGGAAAATACTGTTCAAGACGGTACAACAACCTCCGTCTTATTAGCTTCTGAATTATTACAAAATGCTTGGGAATTATATGTCAAGGGGATTCATCCATCAATTATAGTAAATGGATATTCTCTTGCATATAACAAATGTAATGAATTAATTGAAAAATTTGCAATTAAAATTACTGAAGATAATCTCTTAGAATCTGCTACGAAAACATCTCTATCTGGAATTGGGGGATTAAAGTTACAAGATACTCTTACGAGATTAACATGTAAAGCAGCAAAAGGCATCTCAATATCTCAGAATAGTGGAATTACCGCAAATCCAAATAATGTGAAAATTATTTCCCAAAAAGGTGGTGTTGCGACTGACAGTTACCTTGTGGAAGGATTAGTTCTTGCAAAGCAGGCATGTAGTCCAGATATGAAAAGAAATCATGAAGAGGGAACCATATTAATTATTGATGGAGGAATTGAAAAAAGAAAAACTACAATTCAATCAAAAATTAATTTCTCGGATCCATCAATGATATCTGCCTTTAGAGATAAAGAGTTAGAATTAATATCAAAACAAATAGAAAATATAATTCAACTAAAACCTACCATTGTTGTGTGTAGAGAGGGTATTGATGATGCTGCTATCCGACTATTAGAAAAAAGTGGAATTACTGCTTACCGGAGAGTTGAAAGAAATGATTTCGAACTATTGTCAAGAGCCTGTTCTGCATCCATTGTAGCATCACCAATGTCTGCAAAAAAAAGTGATTTGGGAATCTTTTGTGAAAGTTATGAAGAAAACTGGGCTGGAGTTGTGCATTGGATTCTAAAGGGAACAAAACAAAGTGGTGTTACTTTAGTAATTAGAGGGAGCAGTGAACAACTAATACAAGAAATAGAAATTTCATTTTCAGATGCTTTGGCTGTCGCATGCCAAATAATTGAAAATGGAAAAGTTCTTTCTGGGGGGGGAGCAACTCAGATGGCATTAAGTAGAACTTTGAAAGAATGGTCACAAGAATTTGAAGGGAGAGAGTCTCTTGCAATACTTGCATATGCTGATGCTTTGGAAATCATACCTCGTACATTAGCAATTAATGCGGGGTTGGATCCTATTGACCAAATATTAGCACTAAATGCTGCACAGGCTTCTGCAAAGTCTGGCCTCTCTAGTAAATTAGGAATAAATATTCATAATTCTACGATATCAAATATGTACGATTTAGGTGTCATAGAAACAATACAGAATCATAAACAATGCTTAGCGGGATCTACTTCTGCAGCAATAAGTATATTGAGAATTGATGATGTTCTTTGGGCAAAAAATGATCCTACTATTCCTGAAGGCATTGGTGAAGAAGAAGATCATGAATAATAATCATTTACTTAATGATTCTATCATTTTTGTACACATTAAATCTAAATCATACTCTAATTTAAACCCCCACTCTAGTTCTGATAGTGTTCCATCCGTTTCATCTGGCCATGTATTTGCATATTCTTGACGATGATCTGGGACAAATGCACATTCAAATCCTGGTATCTTTTCTTGTATTTTTTGTGATAATTCTTCTGCAGTGAAATTTAAACTAGGTAAATTATAGCCTCCTCGTATTGTGAGATTTTCGCTTGGAGCATCCATTAATTGGAGTGTTGCCCTAATCGCATCATCCATATACATCATTGGAAGTCTGGTATCTTTTTCAACAAAACAAGTGTATTTTTTTGATGAAATAGCCTCATGAAAAATTTCAACTGCATAATCTGTAGTTCCTCCTCCTGGCATTACTTTCCATGAAATAAGTCCCGGATAACGTAATCCTCTGATATCAACACCGTGTACTGAATGATAATACTCCGAAATTAATTCACCTGCAACCTTTGTGACTCCATATATTGTAGAGGGGTTTAATGGTGAATTTTGAAAAGCTAGATTACCTACATCTGAACCGAAAACTGCAATTGATGAAGGAGTAAAGATTCTAAATTTATATTTTCGTGATAATTCTAAAACATTCAATAATCCATCCATATTTATTTTCCAACATAATTCTGGATTTTTTTCACCAGCTGCAGATAAAATTGCTGCTAGATGATACACTTCATTAATTTTAAATTCTTTGATTAGACTCTCTAATTTTTCTAAATCAAGTACATCTAATTTTAAAAACCTGATTCCAGTATCCTCTAACTTATCTGTTTCGCGAATATCTGTAGCAACAATACTTTCAGGACCAAATTTATTTGATAAAGCATTTAATAATTCTATTCCAATTTGGCCGAGGGCACCTGTGACTAAAATTCTTCTTTCTATAGTCTCCCCCATAACCCTTCTACAAGATAGTCGATACTTGAATCTAAAGGTGCTAATTGTGAAATTTAGTGCTTAAAAATCAAAATTAAACAAAATGATAATTAAAGGGGACGAAGGGATTAGTACCCCGTTGATGGCATGAAATACGTCATAGTGTCGGGTGGAGTCCTAAGTGGATTAGGGAAAGGTGTAACTGCCTCCAGTCTTGGCGTATTGCTAAAATCAGCAGGATTATGCGTAACTGCGATTAAAATAGACCCTTATTTGAATAGTGATGCTGGTACAATGAGTCCCTTTGAACATGGGGAAGTTTTTGTTTTGGATGACGGCGGAGAAGCAGATTTAGATTTAGGTAATTATGAACGTTTTCTTGATGTAACTTTAGGACGAGATAATAATCTAACAACAGGTAAAATATATTCTAAAGTAATTGAATCTGAAAGGAGAGGTGATTATCTTGGGAAAACTGTACAAGTCGTGCCTCACATTACCGATTCAATTCAAGATTGGATCGAAGAAGTTGCACACAGACCTGAAGATGGAACGAATAAAACTCCTGATGTATGTGTTGTAGAATTAGGTGGAACTGTTGGAGACATAGAAAGTGCACCATTTATTGAAGCTCTGAGACAATTTCAATTTAGAGTAGGGCCTGAAAATATTTGCTTTGTTCATGTATCTCTAATCCCAGTAATGGGCCCAGTTGGTGAACAAAAAACCAAACCTACTCAACACTCCGTGCGTGATTTAAGAGGTTTGGGTATTACTCCAAATATCATTATTTGCCGTTCAGAAAGTCCCTTGTCTGAAGATGCGAGACAAAAAATTGCTTTGTTTTGTCATGTTAAACCTAATGCCGTATTATCTGCAAGTGATGTTTCAAATATTTACCGAGTACCACTTTTACTTGATCAACAAGGTGTATTAGTTCTACTTTCACAAAAATTTGGTTTTAAGATTCCTGTAGAGAGGTCCCTATTAGATAATTGGAGGGAAATGGCTACAAATGTAGATGACCTTACTGAAGAAATTTGCATTGCAATGGTTGGGAAATATACAGGCCTCTCGGATTCTTATTTATCAGTAATTAAAGCATTAAATCATGCATCTATCGCTGCATCTAGAAAGTTAGTAATCGAATGGATTGAGGCAAGTAACCTAGAAGAAAATGTTGCTAAATCAGATCCGCAAATTCATGCAGACTCTTGGGAGAGATTGAAAAACGCAGATGGCATTTTAGTTCCTGGTGGATTTGGTGACAGAGGAATTGAAGGAAAAATATTAGCTGCTGAATATGCACGTACCTCATCTACACCATATCTTGGAATTTGCTTAGGATTACAAATAGCAATTATTGAATTTTGTAGGAATGTTTTGAAATGGGAGAGTGCTAATTCAACAGAATTCAATGATAATACTCCTCATCCTGTTGTAATTTATATGCCTGAAATATCCAAAACACACCTTGGAGGAACTATGCGATTAGGTTCTCGAGGAACAATAATCAAAGACGGAAAAAGTATGGCTTCAAGATTGTATAACGGTGCCAAAATAGTTTTTGAAAGACATCGACATAGATATGAAGTTAATCCAGATATTATTGAAAAGGTTGAATCCTCGGGCATGAATTTTGTAGGCAAAGATGAAACTGGGCAGCGTATGGAAATTATTGAGCTTTCAAATCACCCGTTTTTCTTCGCTACTCAATATCATCCTGAATTTAAAACCAGACCTACAAAACCAAGTCCGCCGTTTTATGGTTTATTAATGGCTGCATCAAAGCAACTTTAATTATTTGGAGAATCAATTTTTACAATTTTAATAGTCCTATAACCTTGTATCATTTTAATATATTTTTTTCCTCTAATTTCTTTATCTAACAATGTATCTCCTGTGTCAATTCTTATTCTAGAAATTGAAAGCAATTTTGCTGGTGTAGCAACACCCATTATATTTTCAATTCCTATTTTTCTTAATACTAAGGGAGATAATTGTAAATTGCCTCTACCAATTAAAAATCCTTGACCTCCCATTGGAGATAATAATAATACTAACTCACTTTTATCATTATTTTCTAATATTTCTATTATCTCATTTTCTGATAAATCAGTTCCTATTAATTGATTCCCTTGACTTATATCAATTCCAAGTAATGTAGTATTCAAACCACAAAGTTTTGCAATTTTATTGAGACTACCTCCCGCTCCCCAAATAATAATGCTATCTTTATTCTGAATATATATTTCAGAAATATGTTCACTTAATGATTCGATTACTTCTTCTTCTCCTATGGCCTGGATTTGATGTTTACTTCCTTGGATCCATAGCGGGCTTGCTGGAGTTATTGCTTGCCCAAACATATCAATCTTCCATTCCCCATTTCGATAAGATTCTTCATCCATATCAAGTACTTCTGTTGTTGAGAACCCTAATTCTCCATTAATCCATGCAACTAAAACTTCTGCTGCAGCATTAGTATCCTCTGCAAAACAACCCGAATACATCTTAACTCCTGAAGGTACGCCGATCAATGGAATATTGGATGCATTTAATGACTCTAATTTTTCAACAATATCTCTTGTAGTCCCATCTCCTCCAGCATAAAGTAACAAATCTATGTTTTCTTCCAAAATTAATTCTACAGCTTTTAAGGTATCTTCAGAAGTAGTCTTACCTTTCCAATTACCAACTATTTTTGTTTCTTTAAATTTGATATCTTTTATCCAATCTGAACCCATTTTCCCGCCACAAATGATTAATTCAAATTCTGCACATCTTCCTAACATAATTAATTCAAAAATATTAGTTAAAGTTTCCTTCATTCTTGGTCCAGCACGATCTTTGGCACCTGAGTTTCGTGCCTCCTCAGCACGACCATCACTACCTTTGAAGCCTAATTTCCCACCGAGGCCTGCATCAGGATTTACCAGTACACCAATTCGCGCCACGACACTACGTGACGAAGCACCATAATAACTCAACTAGTGTAAGATAAGGCGGCGTTGTCAAATATAACCACATAAACGCAAGTATCAGAACCATGTCACTGATATCAGTTCTCTTGGAGACTAAAGAAGTCAATGAATATGCTTCAGGCATTACTGCGGCAGAAGTAATCTCAGATATTCATGGAAGAAAACATGGTTGTGTTGCTGCAATTATTGATGGTGTTGAAAGAGACCTTTCGTTTGAATTATCAACAGATTGTGAAATATCTGGAATTAAGGCTGATTCTGAAGAAGGGATGCATGTCTTAAGACATTCTTGTGCCCACTTATTAGCACAGGCAGTTACTGAATTATTTCCTAACGCAAAACCTACAATTGGTCCTGCAATTGAAAATGGATTTTACTATGATTTTTCCATGGAAAACATAGGGGACGATGAATTAAAATTAATTGAGAAAAAAATGGGTGAAATATGCAGGAAAAATTTGAATATTCAACGCTTTGAATATACAGAAGATGAATTAAAAGAAATTTTCAAAGATAACCCTTACAAAATTGAAATTATTAATGATAAATTAGAGGCAGGTGAAGGATCCAGCCTATACAAGCAAGGGGATTTTGTTGATTTATGCTTAGGCCCTCATGTTCCTTTTACCTCCAATCTAATGCACTTCAAATTGACATCAATTTCTTCAGCATATTGGAGGGGTGACCAATCTAATGATCAATTAATTAGAATTTATGGAATGGTATATCCTACCAAAGAATTACTAAAGGAACGTATTAGGCAATTGTCTGAAGCAAAATTAAGAGATCATAGAGTAATTGGTAAAGATATGCAATTATTCCACATAGATGAAACAGTTGGACAAGGATTAATCCTATGGACTCCAAGAGGTGCAAGTGTTCGTCAGGAACTACAAAATTTTATTTCTTCAGAACTTCATAAACAATATTACAAACAAGTTTTTACCCCCCATATCGGAAAATTAGATCTTTATCGAGCAAGTGGACATTTTCCCTATTATCAAGAAAGTCAATACCCCCCATTAATTGATCATGATGAAATGAAAAAGTTTGCTGATGAGGGATGCTCATGTTCGGATTTAGCAAATAAAATGAAGGAAGGTGAATTTAATGGGTATCTTTTGAAACCTATGAATTGCCCACACCACATCAAGATATATTCCTCTCAACCGAGATCTTACAGAGATTTACCACTACGGTTGGCTGAATTCGGAACTGTATATCGTTGGGAGCAATCTGGAGAAATAAGTGGTATGACTAGAGTTAGAGGATTTACACAAGATGATGCTCACTTATTTTGTCGTAAAGATCAAATTGAAGAGGAATTACTAGGGTGCCTCAGTTTAGTCAAGACTATATTCTCAACATTAGGTATGGAAAACTATCGGGTTCGTGTAGGTTTAAGAGACCCTGACAGCAGTAAATATGTAGGTTCAGGAACTCTTTGGGATTCTGCCGAAGAAGCATGTAGAAATGCTGCGAAATCCCTTGGTGTGGAATTCTTAGAGGAGCCTGGCGAAGCAGCATTTTATGGGCCAAAAATTGATTTTGTAGTAAAAGATGTCCTTGGAAGGGAATGGCAACTTGGAACTGTACAAGTTGATTATAATTTACCAGAAAGGTTTGATTTACAATATGCTGGTTCTGATGGAGAACAGCATCGACCTGTAATGATTCATAGAGCACCATTTGGTTCAATGGAACGATTTTGTGGTGTTTTAATTGAACATTTTGCAGGGAAATTTCCTACTTGGCTCTCTCCAACACAAGTTGCAATTGCAACAATTTCTGAAAAACATTCAGATTATGGAACTCAAATTGCAGAAAAATTACATTCATTAGGAGTAAGAGTTGACACAGATTTCTCTGATTCAACTATTGGTAAAAAAATAAAAACATTGAGGAAATTAAAACCTCCTTATACTCTAATTATTGGTGACGAAGAAATTAATAATAATCAAGTTAGCATTCGAGGATTAAATAATGCTCAAAGAAATGGTATTGCAATCAATGATTTTATTTCTGAATTACTTGAAGAAATTAATTCAAAAAAGCAAGGGTATAATTTAACACCAAAAGAATAATTTTATTTTTTGAATAAACACACATCAGGTTTTTTAAAAAACCTATGCCTATTAATTGCAATAATCCGATATACAATGTCGCGGAGAGGTAAAGGAAATAACCAACAAATTGGATACCATATTGCATAATACCATTTCAGATAAAGAAGAATTCTAATACCTGCTGCTGAACGAATATATGGTTTGCCATTCCGTATCAAATATACAGTGTCTGCATTTTTTTGTTTTACAGTAAATTTAGCAATTAATTCCTGTGCTTCTTCTGATTCTATTGAAAGATAGTCTATCTCTTTTTTTAAGGATTTTCGTTTGTTGACAAAAATTGCTACTTTATTGCATAATCCACATTCTCCATCAAGTAATAATGCATCTTTTCCTCTAATCATTTTAATCACTCCGTAGATTCAATAGACCATGTATGTACATAAACACCATTTGACATATGTACAAGGTCTGGGATTAATGGATTTTTTATTCCTAGATCATAAGATTCTGTAAGTGTATTAACACTCAAAGTTGCTTTACCTTCCTTAAATTTCCAAGGATCGTGTAATGTATATGCCATTTTAGATTTATTCTTATGTTTCACATATAATGAGTATCTCTCAAACAAAAAGTCCTCTATTGTATTAGGTTCAGCCTGCATTTCCTCACTAATTGCAATGCATGTTCCCTTTAATTCAAATCCCTCTTTTGATCTTCTTGATTCCCATTCAAAGAAATCTTCTTTAATCTTTAATTTGCACTTGGCATAATTGTAAGGCAACCCATAAGCTCTTGGTGCATATGCACAAGTAACTCTACTTTGAGCATCTAATGTCAAAAAAAGAACCCCTGTCTTCCCATTCTTCTTCACATATGTCCTAATATTAAATTCAGGGAATGTTGATATTCCTGGGACTGAAGGCAAATATCTTGGTCTTACATTCTTCATTAAAAACGGAATTACTCCAACATATGATTTGCCATTGAAATAATCTATTTCTACATCTTCTGGAATATATTGTTTCAATTTTTCAGGTTCAACTTCCCAATGTAAAAAGCTCAAATTACGCCATTCTTGAATAAGTGAATGTGATCTTTTTGGCATTGGAAATGGAAGATGATCATGTCTTATTTGCTTACCCATATTTAATCAAATCCATTACCTAAATCTACATCTATTCTTCTTGATAATATTGTAAATTAGTAGGTGAAAATACCATCTTCAATCCTAAAAGTAATGCTAAAAGCCCAGTTCCGCCTGATACAAATAATAACCAATATGGTTTTTCATTTTGAATCTTATCTGCAGGTTCTATTGCTGATTGATCGACTTTGTCGTCATCACAATCATCACCAAAACAATATGTATTAATTGCATCCATATGTGAATCTGCTTTTACAATTATTGTAAAATTTCTACTTTCAACAAGCGTATCATTCAAATAAATCATATCTGTATATACATAAGTTCCTATATCTGCTGTGTCATTAAAATATACTTCAAAAGTTACTGCACAGTCAGGTGTTTTATTTCCTGTTTCATCAATACATGTTCCATTTGATGTCCATGCTAATAATGTTCCTGAATCCCATTCATTTGTTCCATTATAAAGTCCGTCTCCATTTGAATCTAAAACAATCCTATGAGTCACATTATCTCTACTATCAAGATTAATCCAATAGACACTATCACCAACCAAAATAGTTGCAGTATTTGGCTCTACATTTAATTGTTTGATATTTGTTGTTAATGCGCTTGCATCATGACTACTTCCTGACGGTATTAACAAGGAAAAAATCAGCAAAAAAAGTAGAGTTTTGCTCATACCGTGTCTGTGCATGATGAGCCCATGTCACCAATGCATAAATAAAAAACGTTGTATTGGGTGTATCAATGGGTGAACAAAAAGGATTCAAACCGAATGATTTTCAAAGTAAAGAAATCATGGTTTTTTTACTTTCAGTCCTGATAATAATTAGTATAATTACAAGCTCTATGTTCTTTTTAGGTGGAGAAGAGATTAATGAAAACACAAATTCATTATTTGGCGAGGGAGACCCTCTTTTACAAGGTGATGAGCATGATCATAGAAACGCATCCCAACATAATTTATCTTCTGGAAATGTAGAACTATTGGATTTTGAACCACTGACAAACCCTGGAAATGCAGAAATTCAAGTTGCTACATCTCCAGATGGGAGAACATATGTTTACCAAGCAGGTTGGTCTGAATTCCATATTACTGATGTTACAGATCCTCGTAATGTTACTCAAGTTGGAAAATATGTTGACCCTAATACACAAGTTTTAGATGTGAAATATCTTGAATATGATGGAAGAGAGTATATTATATCTCAAAATCAATTAATCGATCCAGGATATGCTGATCCAAATGTAGGGGAATGGTCTGACCCCATGCAAGTTTCTGTAAATTTAATAGATGTTACAGATAAAGAAAACCCCACGCATGTAGACTCTTGGTATGATGCTGATCACCCTAGTGGTCCACATAACCTTTACACTCATATGATTGATAATGAATGGTATATCTTTGTTGCAAACCCTGATTATGAAGACTGTGATAGTGCAGTAGGTGAAGCTTGTGGAGGAGTAACAATTGCTCATCTTAATTTACAAGGTTCCGCTGCTAATTTATTGCCTGGTGTTCAATCTTCAGGTGCTGGACATACAGTAATTAAAGTTGGAGAATATGAAGTAAATTGGGACTCGACTAGAGGTGGGTGGATTTACATTCATGATATGACTGTTCAGTTATGGCCTGGGGATGATACTGAAGATCCAAGATATGGAAGAACCTACATCTATGGTGCATATTGGGAAGCAGGCCTCCGAATAGCTGATGTTTCAGATGTCCCGCATCCTCAAAACTCTCCAGAAGCCTATACATTAATGGCCACTACTTGTAAAGCAGGGTTAGGAAATCCAGTACTTTGTAGATGGAGAGCTCCAGAAGTAGGGCAATGGATGGAGTTTGCAGATTTTGATGAAAATGGAGAACCTGATAGTGGAACTACTAGTAATGAAAATGGAGGTAGATCCTCTTACATCCATTATACTGAGCCATTTCCAGAAATGGTAGATGCCAGCCATCTTGGTTATGAGGGAAAAAGACATCTAAGTCTAGCAGCAGTTGAAGTACTTTCGACAAATGTAGGTACTGGTCTTATTTACCTTATAGATACTACAGAATATAAAATGGAAAATGGAAACTTAAGGTTCTTACCGCAATTAATTAGAGACTGGGAAATCCCTTATGCTGAGGACCATTGCTATGGAGCAGATTGTATAGCACATCCTAGTGCAGAAGAATGGTTATTATTTAGTCCTCATAACTTAGATTCAGAATATTTTGTTACCGATGAAAATACAGACACATCTCATGGTGGTGGATGGGATGGAAGACTGTATATCTCTCACTATCATGCAGGTTTATGGGTTGTAGATATTGAAACATTAATGGCTGCAGAAGACAGCGACAATAGAACTGATATTAATTTTGAAGCAACAGTTGCTTATTATTTACCTCATGGACAAGATGGGGTTCCACTTGATTCTAACTACTATGATTTTGGATGGACTCCATTCTTATGGGCTGCAGAATGGCAAGATGGGATTACATACGCATCATGTATTACTACGGGATTATATGTAATGCAGTTGGATATTGATATTCCGTATACAAATTCCTAAGGTGAAAATGATGTATGTAAAAAAAATAATTTCTATTCTTTTAATGTTAGTAATTTTACTTCCTGGATGTTATGAGCCAGCAAGTGTAGAAAACAAAGATGTTTTTTTTGGAATTGATATTGAAAGTAAAGATGTCCCGATGTTTACTTTAATTAATGAAACAAATACTGAATTTAATATTACTGAATTTAAAGGTAAAGTTGTTGTAATTTCTTTTGTATTTACTAGATGTCCTGATGTTTGCCCTGTTGTAGTTCAATCTCTAAAATGGCTCTCCGAGCAATTCCCTGAAGAATATAATAATGATTTGGAAATCCTTGCAATAACTGTAGATCCTTGGTTAGATACTCCAGAAGCAATGGGTCAATGGAAAGAAAATATGTCTGTTGATTGGAATTTTCTTTCTTGGGATGTTGATCCTGATGGGGATGGAGAATTTAATCCTGAAGAAATTGGAGTTATGGAAGAAATATGGGGTGCTTTTGGTGTTGGATTGAAAACCTATAAAGCCAGTGAAGCAAATAATTCAGAAACCAGTGCACGTCACCACCCATTCGAATATTTTTTGAATCATACAACCTCTTCATTCATTTTAGATAAAAACCTAAAACAAAGAGTTGAATGGATGGATTTAGATTGGGTTCCAGAATTAGTTGTAGAAGATGTGAAGATATTATTAGCAGAAGAGTAATACTAAACTCTTCTTCTTAATTTCTCCATCATTTTATCTGTTTCTCCTAATTTATCTAAACATACTTTTAGTTCACCATTTTCAATTGCTATTGTGGCCTCTGAAATAAATTGTTCAGCATTTCTACGTTGCTTATCAAGAATATCAATCCCTATTTTCTCACATTTATTTCTTAATGTTGTCCACTCATTCTTTGCAAATTCTAGTAATTCACTGGCTTCTGAAAAAGCATTAATCTCAGATTCTAATGAATCATTCAAACGTTCGAAAAGCGCTGCTGCATGGCTCCATTCTAACTCATTTGCTGCATCTTCTATTTCTTGTAAACGTTTATCCCACTCTGAACTATTTGCAAAATTCTTCCATTTGGATTTAATTTTGGATCTTTGTCTAAGTGCCTTTCTGAGGAAATCCATGGATTCTCTTTCACTATCGATTTGTCTTAAAACACTCTCAGCCAAACCTCTTCCAAGACTATAATCTCCCTTTTCGATTGCTTTCTCGGCTCTTTCTAAGTTTTCAATCCATAATTCTGTATTAAGTCCATCAGATTCCTTTAATTTCTGTTTTGCTGAGTCTATTGCTTGAATACCAATTTCAGCATTGCCCTCTACAGAGGATAATTGAATAGGTATTGATATTGCAAATTCATATGCTTGTTTTGGTTTTTCGATCTCTAAATTAGTCATTGCTTCAGTAAGTAATGATTCTAATGATTCTATAGCTTGTCCTTTTTGTTCTAAAAGTAATCTTTTTGCGTCACTTATTGCAAGTTCGGCCTTTTCCCACCATTCACATATCTCAGTTGCTTGTTTTTTTGATAACCTATACAAAAATTCCCCTTCTTCTAAACTTCCTAATTGTACTTCTCTTTCTGCTTGGATAAAGGTTCTGCGTGGTGTTTTCGCAATTGGTGCTATATCTTCTGCTTTAGAGATTATTATTTCAGTATCTTCTCTAATTTCAATAATATCCTCTTCTAAGCGTATGGCTCTAGTCATTGAATCTCTTGCTCTAGAAATCATTTCAAGACCGAATTCAGGGTCTAAATGTCCTTCTTGTGATGCTGAAAGAACTAATGATGCTGCTTGATCTACTGCTCTACCCTTCGATCTATGAATCAATAATTCATTTTCAATTAAATCTAACTTCTGTTTAAATTCCTTTCTAACTGACCTATTTTCATCACTACCAAACCAATCTTTCAATGGGATAATTAATCCAATTAAAATAATTAAAAGGCCTAATGAATTAGTTTCAAACCCTTGGGGAATTAATACAGATAACCCTGCAAAAACACCTACAAATCCCATAATTGAACGGTATCGTACTACTTTATATTCTCCATAAAGTAAATTTCTAGATATCAATAATAATGATGCTGCACAAGTAATTAGTAAAATACCTCCAACCATTATAAAATCTGAATCTAAAATTGATTTAGAACCTAATACCGCAAGAGGGAGCCAAAAAACACTTGTTGCAGCACCAAGTCTTGAACGGGTTGTAGAATTTAAAACTTGGAAATCTGGAATTAATCCCGCCCATATCAAAGCTATAATTGCTGGAGTTAGAACCGCTAATGGATCTATCTTGTTACTGAATACTGGCCATAAACACCATAATGCAGTTAAAAATAAAATAAGCCCTGAAAATAAAGATAATTTCTCTATTCTATTTTGAATTATTAACTCTCTCTTTTCAATAAGTTCTGAAATAGAATTTTGCATATTACCACCATTTTCAGATTTGTTCTCGTTTCTTATCAATTACAATTTTAATTCCAAAAACAATACAAAAACATACAAAGAAAAATATGAAGATTTTTATTATTCTATTCTCCTCGACAGTCTCCTCAAATTCAAAGTCATATGTTTCATTAAATTGGATTATTTCTGAATCATATTTGAAGGTATAATTGACGTCTAATAATTCGGATTCATTTAAATTAAAACTTAATGTGAAATTAGAATAACCAAATCCATCAATAGTAGCTCCTGTTCCATTATAATCTAAACAATCACTTTGAATACAAATGATTACATCATAAGGAGAACCTCCTTTATTTATTAATTTAAATTCTAGATCATTTTCACCCTCAATTAGTTTCCCTAAAGGAACATTTACTTCAGTACTAATATTTATTGAGAGAGCAGGAAGAATATGAAATTCGTATCTTTCTTCTGCATTATTGCCAGATTTGTCTGTCGCGATAATGACTAATTCATGAATTCCTACTGCAAGATTTGGTAGTGAGAATAATTTCACCTCATCCCATCCTATTTCATTACTATCTGCGATAATATTTCCATTTAATTTTATAACAAATCTCACATCTTCAATTGAATTAATATCATCAAAACTAGAATTTAAATTGACAAAAACCTCATCTCCAGAATAAATATTCATTAGATCTAAAAGTTGGTCTTGATCTAATAATTTCATCTTAATTCTTGGTGCTGAGCCATCTGATACTGTGACATTCCATGATTTGATCCAATCATTTGCTACTTCATCGGAAATTCTAAGACTTAAATTCCAAATAGATAATTCTCTTTCTTGATGATGTTGATCATACATTACAAAATTGATGTTCGTATTTTGTCCTTGCCAAAAAGCCACATTCATTTCATTTCCTTCAGCTGCCCAGCCATCAAGATGATTAGATGACCAAAATACAATTGGATCCCCTGGACCATCATCTTCTAAAGATAAATTAAACAATAACATCTTACTAGATTCAACTAATAATTCATCACATACTAACAAATTTGTTTCCAATGGATTGTCTATACATACTGCATCACCAAATAATTCAATAGCTGTAGGATGCGTTGTATCAAGATACCAACTTTTATTCCATACATCTGTTAATCCTTGTGGGTCTGTACACTCTAATGAGGTCTCTAATGTCGTGTTCGATAAAAATCCTAAATCTGTTAGATTAACTATCATAATCATTTGGGGGGAATCATAAATCAAATCTCCTGATTTTAATGTCCAAATACATTCTAAATTAGAACCTAGACCAATGTTATGGGATGAATCTGTTGAACTAGAACCATCAAATGTAATATTTACATCCAAAGGTAATGATGAGCCTAAATGTCCAATTATTGCAGACTGTACTATTGGTGCAGTATTCTTGGCAAAAGTGATTGGAATAAAACCATTAATTCCAGAAAAACTCCTGTTTACATTAATATTTGTAGGACTTCCATTTATCCAATCTGAATTTGGAGAAAATCTATATTCCCACTCAGGATGGGTTATGATTTGCATATTTGCCAATTGCCTAATATCATTTTGTAAAGGTATTTCCAATAATCTATTTCCAGTAAATCCCGAATGGACAGACAATGTTGTAGATTCATTCCACCCCCAAGTCCCTAATCCAACATCTAACCAAGTATCGTCTGGAGATACTAAATTTGAAAGTAAAGGAAAGTGCCCATCGATTTTACAACAACCCCCAAAGTAAGGATCTGTCCAGGCTTGTTCTTGGAACCAATTAGTAAACAACTGCTTCTCTTCAAGTTGTAATATGCCATCCATATCTCCAATCCAATAATCTATTTGACCTGATAACCCTAATGATTTATTTGGAAGTAAATTTGTACCTAAATGCATAGAAAACTCATAATTTGCTTCCCAACTTAAATTAATATTTGAGTTACTAGACATTGAATCAAATGATAATTCTATAGTACCTCCAGTTACATTTGCTTCCTCTTCAATTGTAAAATTATATGTTTCAAGATTAGATGTAAAATTTACATTAATGAGTTCTTCATCAGAATAAATTTCTGAAATTGAATTCCAATCATTATATCCTTCTTTAGAAAATTTAAATCTTAAACTATGATTTTTAATTACAAAAATTGATTCCCCAGAAAAGAGGGTTTTTTGTTCAATAATTGTTCCTGTCCATCCCTCAACAACAGAAATTTCTGCAGAATCAATTATTTGTCCCGTTTCTAAATCTAATAAATCAAATGATAACTCTATTAATTCATCTTCTAAATCTGATTCTGCAAATGTTGATGGCATTACACAAGAAAATATACTAATGAATAAACATAATATCATTAATATCTCTTTTTTCATTAAATCACCTATCTGAAAATAGAATACAAGAACCTTCATGATCAATTTCTAAAGGTATAACCTTTTTATCTGAAAATTCAGATTTAACCATATCCATCACCTCATTATCTCCTTCGAATAAAATAAAACCACCTCCTCCTGCACCTAGTAATTTTGCTCCATTAATTCCGCAATCATATAATTTATTAAACATTAAATCTATTTTTTCATTTGATACATTAGAGCCTAATTCTTTTTTACAAATCCAAGTTTCATTTAACAAATTAGCTAATCCTGAATAATTCTTATCGAGTATCATTTCTTTAGCAATATTGGCTTGTTCTACTAATAAATCTAAACTTTCCCGGTTCTTTTCTGTTCGGTCATTTTGCTCTTTTAATATATTATTTGCCAATCTTGTTATCCCCGTATATAATAATGCAAAATTATTTTCTAATGAGATTTCAGTAGATAATTTTTCAACTGAAACAGTTCCCTCTGGATTAAAAATCATATAATTACAGCCTCCAAAAGCAGCAGCGTATTGATCCTGTTTTCCAATTGTTTGCCCCAATATTTCAATCTCGATTTTACATGCTTCTTCTGCTAATTGTGAAGGACTGGGTGTTCTTCCAGCAAAGCAATGTAATGCATGTAATAACCCTACAGTTACTGATGAGGATGAGCCTAATCCGCTTCCTTTACTTGGTATATCTGCAATAGTGGTAATTTCAACTCCTTTTACAACACCAGTCATTCTCATTGCTTCTTTAACTAGTTGATGATTTAATTTTTCAAAATCGTCAACAATTTCCATTTGTGAATATGATACTCTAACTGATTCGTCAAATCTTGAATTAACCGTAACATATACGTATTTTTTCAAGGCTACTGAGGTAACTCTTCCTCCTTTTTTTGAAGAACTGTAATATTTTTTTAAGTCTGAACCACCGCCACAAAAAGAGACTCTTAAGGGGGTTCGGCTAACTATCATCAAACAGCGGACAATGCTCTTATTCAAGAATGACACCCCTATTAGTTCAATTATTTTGCATTTCAACATAGGGCAAGGGTTATTGACGGGCGTCTAAGCCCATTGGGGCGAAAGAACATGAATTCTCTGATAACGATGGACGATTTGACAAATGATGACATTCATAGAATACTTGCAGATGCTGAAAAATTATTACCTGTTGCAAAGGGAAATTTACACTTGCCTCTATTACAGGGTAAGATTCTTGGTAATTTGTTTTTTGAACCATCTACTAGAACAAGAATGTCATTTGAAACAGCAATGAAACGCTTGGGAGGAGATGTGGTTAATTTAGGTGCGGTAGCATCCTCTTCTGTTGTAAAAGGTGAAACATTACATGATACAATTAGAATGGTCGATGGATATTCTGATGTTATTGCACTAAGACATCCATTGCAGGGTGCCGCACAATATGCTTCAGACTGTGCAAATGTTCCTATTGCAAATGCAGGTGACGGTGCAGGACACCATCCTACTCAAACAATGCTTGATTTATTTACAATTAAGCAAGCACATGGAAGAATAGAAAATTTAAATGTTGTATTAGTTGGTGATTTGAGATTTGGAAGAACTGTTCATTCTCTTTCATATGCATTAGTAAGATTTGGTTGTAAATTAACACTAGTTAGTCCAGAAAGCCTTAAATTACCAGAGGAGATAATCAATGAACTAAAAGAACAAGGAGGGGAATTGAAGATTACCGAGGAACTTAAACCACAATTAGAAAATGCTGATGTGGTATACATGACTAGAATTCAAAAAGAACGGTTTCCTGATGAAGACGAATATGTAAGAATTGCTGGAGTATATAAATTAGTTGCTGATGATTTATCTTCTGTTAAAAAAGACATGATTGTGATGCATCCACTACCTCGAGTTGATGAAATAAATCCTGATGTAGATTCTACAAGACATGCTGCATATTTTGAACAGGCGTTTAATGGAGTTGTTACTAGGATGGCATTACTCTGCGATATGTTAAATATATCAATTCCTGAAAAAATAGGAGGTGGAAAATAATGAGTGCTGATGAACAATCAATGAGAAGAGTTACTGCAATTAGAAATGGTACGGTAATAGATCATATTCCTGGAGGAATGGTATTACAAGCATTACGAATTTTTAATGTTGATGGGAGACAATCAAATCCAATATCCTTGGTAATGAATGTTCCATCGGGTAAACTTGGCACTAAAGACATCTTAAAAATTGAAGATAGAGAATTGACACAAGATGAACTTGATAGATTAGCATTAATTGCACCAATGGCTTCAGTATCAATAATTAGAAATTATTCCGTTGCAGAAAAATTAACAATTCAATTATCTGATGAAATGATTAATGTTGCACACTGCATATATTCGAATTGTATAAGTAATTCAGTCAGAGAACCACTACCTCATAGGCTAAAAGTACTAAGTACAACACCAATGATTTTACAATGTCATTATTGTGCAAGAAATCAAAATTTGGAACGATTAATAGAAAATTTACTGTGAGAATATGCGTATTATTTCTTGGAATGTAAATGGAATTAGGGCTGCAATTCGCAAAGGACTAGATGATTTTGTTGAACAAATGAAACCTGACATTCTAATGTTACAAGAAATTAGATGTTTAGAAGAACAATTACCTAAAAATTGGACACCTCCACTTGAAATGACTTATTCTTGGCACCCAGCCTTAAGGAAAGGTTATTCTGGAGTTGCTACTTTTTCAAATAATAAATTTGAAACCGTGAAAAAGGGAAAAGCGAGTGATTCTGATGAAGAAGGAAGAATTCTTGTAACAAAACATGAAAATTTAATATTAATAAACACATATTTACCCAGTGGAAGTTCAAAAGTCGAGAGACAAATGTATAAAGAAAAATGGATGGAAGATTTTTTAATTTGGCTTAATGAATATGTATCTCTAAATACGCCAGTAATTGTTGCAGGAGACTTAAATATTGCACATACAGAAAATGATATTTGGAACCCCTCTGGAAATAAAATGTCATCTGGATTTTTACCTCATGAGAGGGAATGGTTTGATAGAGTTCTAGAATGTGGATGGACTGATGTTTGTAGAACCTTTTTCGGCGATAAAAAGGGACCATATTCATGGTGGTCAAATAGAGGAAGAGCAAGAATACTCGACAGAGGATGGAGAATTGATTATTTTCTAGCTAATGAAGCAGCAGTTAAATTAATCACAAATGCTGAAATAAATCGTGAAGGAGGTTTAGTTGTTAGTGATCATGCACCAGTCATTATTGATCTAGATTTATAACTGTTCAATCAACCATGTTTTCATTATACATGCTTTACAAATTTTTTGACTTGTGATTTGTCCACAGGATTCACAATTATTAGCAACTTTAGTAAACTCCTCGTCAGTTGATGATTTATTTTTCATATACATTTCTTTAACTGAATCTGATGAATGAACTAAACCATGTCTTGTACCAGGAACTGCATCTTCCATCCTTGCAATAATATCTCTATGTAATATTCTTAATGCTTGGTGCGAATGTGGGCATTCATCATCATGAAAGGGTAAACCCATTGACATTGCATATGCTTGAACCTCTTGTTCTGGAATCCATCTTATTGGAACAATCCTTGGAGCCATTCCTTTAATTGGCGACCATGAATGTGGTGCTAATCTCAATGTTCTATCTAAATCTCCTTTTTGTAAGTTCATTAAAACTGTTTGAGCCATGTCATCTAAATTATGCCCTAAAGCTACATAATCTGCTTGAGTTTCTGATGCTAATTTATTAATTCCCTGACGCCTGAATACACCACAAAATGAACAAGGAGACATACCTTTAACTTCTTCATGTTTTTCACTAATACCAGGCATTAGTTTGACTACATTATCCATATCGTCAAATCCTAATGATTTATAGCTTAAAGTTATGAATTCAATATCAAGAGAATTTGCTAATTTTTCTGCACATTCCATTGAAGGTTTTCTGTATCCTTCTATTCCTTCATTAACGCAACCAGCAATTAATTTTACATCTTTTCTATTTTTTAAGAAATGATGTAAAGTTTCCAAAAGTACTGCAGAGTCTTTTCCTCCACTTACAGCAACCATAATTGTTGTTAATTGATTTTTATCACTTTTTGGAAGTATTAATTGTTTGCGTAATTCTTTTCCGATTCTTTTTCTAACACTACGAATTAAACAACTTGAACAATAATGCTGACCCGAATATTCTTGAAATAGAATTGCTGGTTTCCGACAACGAGAACATTGTGAAACTTCAACTGCCGCCATTAATACTCGCACAGAATCTAATGCTTCAATTCATCGGGAAGTTTACTCTTAGAAAAATAAAACAATTGATTGGAATTTCTTAATTCAAAATGATTACAAACCAAGCCATGAATTTCTTTCCAATGCTTTATTCTAACGTCTATCTTTGGGACATGATAATATCTCGATACTATTGATGAATCTGGCAATGTCCAAGAAACCCAAACAACGTTTTTTTGCTCTTCATCTCTTTCCCCTTTAACTACAGAAGGTGCTGAAGGATCCCAACATGAAATCAATACCTCTCCATTTGTACTTAATACTCTAGAAAATTCACAAAATGCATTTTCGCATAAATCAAATGGTAAATGATGTAACACTGCAATTGACAATATCGCATCAAATTCATTATCAAGATACGGCAAATCACAAATATCTGAAACCAAAATATTTGAACCATCTCTTCCGTTTTCAATCTCAGATTGAATAGTAGCACTTACCATATTAGGGGAAATATCAATTGCAAATACATCAAAACCTAAATCATTTGCTAATTTTACATGTCTTCCATTACCGCAACCCGCAATTAATAATTTCAAATTGTTCGCTGGTTGTTTTAATATTAATCCCTTTAACCAATCTACTACAAAGTCCCATGTATTTGTACGTTTTTTTCCAAATTCAGAACCTATCGAATCATAAGCTAATTTGACTACATTTCGTGGGTCCATACTATTCGCTAATCTAATTTAGATTTGATTGTTTGGAAAAGTTTCCTCTGTAACCTTCGTAAGAAGATTTCGAGTCTAGCTTATTCGGATTTACGAACATTAATTGCGTTTGGACCTTTAGGTCCTTCACCGATTTCAAACTCGACAGAGTCTCCATCGCGAATTTCACCAGTCACCTGGGATTTGTGGACAAAGAGATCTTCTCCGCCTTCTTGTTCGATAAAGCCGAAGCCTTTTGTTTGGTTAAACCATTTTACTGTACCTGTTGGCATTGTCTGTCCCTCAAAATTCACCTAATTAGAGTAATCGTTTTTATTTAATGAAAATTCTCGTTCTGTACACCTCTCAAAAAGGCGGAATCCAAACAACCACAGTGCTTAGACACCTCTTTGAGAGTATTAATCAGAATATCCTGAAGTTAATTTACAAATGTACCATTTTGATAATCGGAAAATGCCTGTAGAATTTCTTCTCTAGTATTCATCACAAATGGCCCATGTCGCGCTATTGGTTCATTCAATTCTGGTCCAGCTAATATTAAAAAATCAGAGGACATCTTGGATTGAATAACAATTTTCTCACCATCTGATAAGAGTGCCAATTCACCATCTTTGATAACCTTGTTCTCGATGATGATTTCTCCTCCAAAGACATAGATCATCGCATTCAATGAATTATCTATTTCCTTTTCAAGTATTGAGTTTTCATTCATTTTCGCATGGATGTACTCGATTGGAACCATTGTATCAATCGATGATTGTACCCCTAAGCATTCACCAGCAACTACACGAACCCAAACCCCCTCTTTTTCAGTGGTCGGAGACATTTTCGCTGGGATTTCTTGGTAACGCGGTTGCATCATTTTGTGTTTAGCGGGTAGGTTAATCCAAATTTGAAAACCATGCATCAGGCCACCTTTTTTTTGGAACTCTGTATGTGGTTCCTCTGAATGTATGATTCCTCTTCCTGCAGTCATCCATTGTACATCACCTGGATTTAGATCACCTTTGTTACCAGCACTATCTTGATGCTGCATCTGCCCTGCTAGCATGTATGTTACAGTTTCAAAACCACGATGTGGATGCCAAGGGGCTCCAACAGCTTCGCCTGGCCCATAATCTACAGGGCCCATCTCATCAAGAAGTAAAAAAGGGCTCATGAGTTTCCCCATCGCAACAGGCCTACGTACTTTGAACCCTCCACCCTCAAGAACGGTGTGGGAGGGTATGATGTGGTTTACACGACGCATAACGAGTTCTCCAGTAAGCACTCGAATAAACACTTGTATTTGGGTTAGGCGGTATCTAATTTGTGAGTGTTCTTAGACGTTTCAACGGGCAGCAATATTTTTGAATAGATTCTTGACAATAAACTATATTGTGCATAAATAAGGTTATATGGCAAATTCAATTAGTTCAGGTTATGAACATGCAGATTAGTGAAGATGGACAATACAAGTGGGACGGTAATGAATGGGTGCCAATTGACTCCCCAGAACATCAAGAGCAAGCGCCTATGTCGGTCACTACACACGCCACATCAAGTGGAGCATATCCATGGATGGAAGCAGGAGAGGTTGTTACTGACGAATTCAGCGGTATCCTCGAATACACGACCTCGAACCCTATTCTCCGTGTCATCAATTCCATAGCAATGCTATTCATGAGTATTCTTGGTTTCAAACAAAAAGTGAAACTTATTGTCACCAACCAGCGAGTCATAATGGACATTCGCAACTATTCACTCTATCTTTTTGAGAGCGGAACGGACATGGTCAACGTGATTCGGGCTGATGCAATTACCACTGGCTTCAACTCAACACTCTTGATTTTCAAGAAAAGATACATATCAATCGATAATATGGTCATTGGGACAGATCGAAAATTCTCACAAACTACTCTTGAGAATGCTGCTCGCAATATTGGCAAGGTTCTGAAGTGATATTCAATCAGCTTACTGGATATTTGTTTTCTGTTTAGAATGGCATATTTTTACGCCTTGAAGGGCGACAAACTTTTGATATCCATAAAATACGCCTAGAACTATGGAAGAAGATGAAGAAGTAGGAATTGGCTTATCTACAATCTTGAAATTAACTGGCTTTCTGCCAATAATGCTCGGTACTGGTTTTCTTTTATGGCCAACAGATGCAATAGCTGTTGGTCCTGAACTTACCGAGTATGGTATATTTGTGAGTAAGTATGTAGCAGTTTTTTCAATTTTTATTGGATTAGCACAATGGCTCGTGTCAGTTTATGTCAAGGAAAACCTGCATATCTTCGGAAGATTCTTCGCATTTGGTTTCTTATTGACCATATTATTGGAAATTTATGGTTGGACAACTAACCTTATGGAATTTGAATTAAAATTCTTATTCGCTACCTTGATTCCTGTTTCTGCGGCTTTGGTTTTAATTTTGTATTCAATTCATCCTGAACCATCGGAAACTGTTGTAAATAGCGAGAATTAGTAAATTAAAACTCATTCATCCCCAAATATCTTGAACTAGAGTGTATACTAATTCGATTTGAGACAGTATGTTACAACGTTTATTGGCATCGTTTTGTCAAATCCCAGGAGTTCAATTTGCAGCAATTATCGATAATATTGGTAATGAATTGATGCAAACTTATAGTACTAATAGACAAGACGTTTCATTCATGGACTTTGGCGGCCTGTTGCAAACACTCGACATGAGTTCAAAATTATTTGATATGGGTGATGCAAATCAATGCTGGATTGAATCTGAAAATGGCAGTATTCTTTTGTGCGCACTACCTGATCGGAAATATATTGGAATATTAACTTCTGAAAATCCAAATCTTGGTCGTTTAAGTTATGAATTGAATACAAAAAAAGAAGCAATTGCTCAATTAATATAGGTGTGAAAAATGTTTAGTTTACCAATAGGAAATAATGAAAAGAAAGGTACAATGCCTGATTTAGAAAAGAAAAGTAGCGAGATTGATTATGGCGTCATTAGCTATTTTTTGCCTAAATCAAAAACCCCCTGTGGATATCGTCTAATCGCGGGAAAAGAAGTTGTGGGATGTATTGTTCAATCAGGTAAAAAGAAAAATTATGTTGGGGCGAAAAATGCTATTGAAGAGTTGAAAAAATTAAATAGTAAAAATAAATTAAGAACTTTAAGACATACGTGGACGCAAAAGGAATTTGCAGAAGTAGCTATTTTAATTCCAGCAGCATTCTATGATTTGAATTCTTTAGCATGGATTTCAACAAGACGATCATTCTCTGATGGTTTTGACTCATTGCAAGCTAGTTCATTTGTTGACACACTTACCGATAGGGCATCAGTAATCGGTGCTCTGGCTTCACAACAAGGAATGGTCATACACTCAAAAGGAGAAATGCCTGGAAAAGTTGAAGATGTTGCTGCAACAATAAAAACAGAATTAGATCGAACTACTAAATTCGTAAATAAATTAGAATTACCATCACTTAACAGAGTAACTATGCATATGCAAGATGGCTCATTAATGATGATTAGAGTAGATGACCTAGACGTTGTTGCCTGGGTATCTGATGGAGCAGATCATGATGCAATATTAATCGATTCAATGGCCAAATTAGAGGCGCAACCGACATCAAATATCGCTGATGATGATGGGAGTATGCTTGAAGAGGGGTTAAACACCCTTGAAAGAAAAGGTGGATTAGATAATTTAATTTCTATGTTTTCTCGGGGAAATGCCGAATTAATCAATGGATATATTAGAGTTGAAAATGAAGATAATTCTCTAGACATACTCCTCTGTAATGGCATTCCTGTTGGTGCGCGTTCGGAAAAGCCATTATCTGTATCTAAAGTAGCTTTGAATTCAACTGCACCTAAAGCAAAGTTAACACTATTTTCTTTACCAAAGGTAGGTAGATTGAAAAATCACCTTAATAATACTCCCAAATTCAATTTGAACTCGTTTTGTACAAATATTGCAAAAGCTAGGACTAGATCCAAAGATAGAGAAAAACAAATTAATAAAAGATTAATGAAAATTTTTGGGTTTGCTATTGGAATTGAAGATCTTACCGAGGGATTAGGTAATTGGACATTAAAAGAGGATAAATCAAAAGGCGCGAAATTACTTCCAAAAGCACAAAGTGGAAAAATGTTAATGCCAACATCAGTTGTTGATTCAAGCGAATATGATAAAATCAAACAAGAGCAAGCACGTTTAATTAAAGAAGTTGGACGAATGGAAAGACAAAGGGATGATGTAAAAGCATCTTATAATGCTTCTAAAGTTGAAGTTGATGGAATGCGTGTAAGAATATCTGAAATGCAAAAATTAAATTCAAATAATGTCGATGAAATTTCACAACTTAAAATTGAATTAAGAGAGTCTACAAATGGTCAAGAATTAGCATTAAATCGAAATGAAAGTCTGACTCAAAGAATTAAGGAATTAGAAAATCAGGTAGAAAAAAGAATTGAGGAACTTGCACAAGCAGTTGGTGAGTCAGGAAGTAGAGAAGAATTACAAAGGATGGTTAGTAAACTTTCAGATCAAGAAATCCAATTAAAATCAGAAATCGAAGCAGGAGATATCAGATTAAGACAATTGAGGTCTTCAATTGATGCTGACGATAGAAGACATAGAATGGTTGCAGACCAACTAGAAGCACAAAGAGAAAGACATCGTCAGGCTACAACGATTTCAAATGAACTAGAAAGGAGAATTGAAAGTCAAAATAAAGAGTTAGAAGATTTAGATGCAGAAGCAAAGTCACATAGGAAATTAATGGAAGAAGAAAGAGCATATTTCTTAGATTCTGAAAGACGTCTAGGACACTTACATGCAGAAGTTAGAGAATTAGGCGAGGAACGCCGTAGAATAATGAGGGAATTAGGAGACCTAGGTGCAAGAAGATCTGAAGCCGAAACAGAAGTAAATAATTTAATTTCAACAGCAGAATCATTGAAAGATGCTCATGATGCTGCTCTAGAAGATATAAATGAAGCAGGAGTTATCAGAGCCAAATTACGTGATGAGCCATTAGCACAAGCACTATTAGGACAAGATCATGGTTTTTCTTCTCTTGCCCCAATAATGCAACGATTAGACAGAATGAGGGATTTAGGATTTAGTTTGACATTAATGGATAGGGCTGTTGAAAGGGGATTAACAATTATTCAACATAATGTAGAGAATGTTGCTAAAACTCCAAGATACTTATTATCAAGCGAGGTTATGGATTTATTAGAATCTCAAACACCTGAAACTGCAAATACAATTAGAGGGTTAACTAATTGGTCAGTAAGACAAAGACTTGAAAGTAAATTAAAAGAAATTGTTCAATTGGTTGTTTTAGATTTAGAAGGATTACTTGATGAATTTGAAAGATCAACAACATTACTAAGGAAAATGAGGCAAATGATTACTCAACTCGAAGAATTGGGAGTTCCTAAAGATACATTATACCGTCTTGAAGCATTATGCAATAGGCCTGAAGCATTGCCACATATTGCAAATAATTTACGTGAAACAATACAATCTGCACTAGATTCAATTTATCTTGAAGCTGATGAAGGAGATGCTGGAACTGCAGTACTCATGGAAAACACAGCAAAGGCATTAGATGATGCAATGAAGCAATTAGACGATACTGGGCTCACCTTTAGTTCAAAAAAGCCAACTTCTCTATGGAGATTCCAAGAAGATGGACTTTTACCACACGAAGATGTAAAATTAGAATCTGAAAGGCCAACCGTATCTGATGAAATCATTCGGGAATTAAATCCACATAATGCTAGTAATGCAGAAAGCGTTGAAGTAAGTAATGACACTGTAAATAATGAAGATGGGTGGACATCAATGGAAACTATCTCTAATTCAAAAGAACAGGAGGATGGGGGCCCAGAAGAATCTTTTGAAGAAAACAATAGAGTTACTATTGAAGCAGAATTAGCAAAGTTAGATCATGCATGGGAGAGGAGAAATATCAATCCAGAAACTGATGATAATGATGACTCTTTAGATGATTTAAATAATGAATTAGATAATTTCGAAATTTGAGGTGACTAAGATGAATAAAGAGCTAAATCAGCTCACATTAATGGGAAGAACTGAAACATTAGGGAAAAAATACCCAATTTACCTAGAACGTTTTGGTTTGATTTTTTCAATAATAATTTCTATTTCACTAATAATATTAATTTCAAATCGAATAGAATTACCAGTTGGAATTAATATTTTTTTTGGAGTATGCTTAGCCCCATTATTTGCACTATCACTTGCTGAAATAATAGGAAGAATTATTCAATATTTTAGCAATTAATATTCTTCTTGAGGAGGAACTACCTCGTCTCCTTTTTGGTATAATGATTCTATTACTCCACTTATTCTTTGCCAAGGTAAAATATATCTTAAACCAGCCAATAATAACAAAAATAACATTGCTGAGATAACTAAGCCATATGTCAATTCTAATTCAATAGATTCTTGAATCTGATATGCCCATTGGCCATCACCTGGCAATGCTGCTACAATAGATAATAGAAGAGTATGGAATCCTAATGCAATTATTGTAGTAATTCCGCAAAGGCTCATTAAAACTATTGTTTGAATCATATGACCATTTAATAAATTATAAAATTGAGTGACATATTCAGGATCTTTTTTACATGTTTCTGGTAATCTAAATGCATATTCAAGATATCTTATAACTCCCATTGAAGATTCTTGGAAAATAATCAATAACAATGAAAGTTGTAAAAGGCTAAATTGATTTGGACTTATTAATCCTAAAATTGTTGGTTCACCAGCTAAAGAAGGTATTTTCTTTAATCCATCTCCTGTAACTCCAAATAGTAAATCTTCCACAATTTGGAATGTTAATAATGCATGTAAAATTAAAAATAATAACATTATTCCAGTTGACCAAGCTATAGCATTCTTTGAAAGTCCCCAAATTCCTCGAATTCCTAATACTAAAGGAATAATATATATTCCAATTAAAATTACCTCTAATACTACAATTACTCCTTTGAAGAGTGATTCTACTGAATCATCTGGAGGAATCCACCATTCACCTTTTCCAAAGTTAGAAAATAACCATTTAATCAAAAATGGACCAAATAACCAAATCACAAACCCTAAAAGTAATCCTAATCTAACTCTACGTTGAATTACTGGATTTTGAAATGTTAATGCAGCAATTCCTCCACCAATTACAATACTCAAAACCATTATTGGATAGAATCTTCCTAATCCAATAGCATCCTCCCCAGTTAACCAAGCAGGTAAAGGCATTTCTAAATTAGCAGTTCTTAATTGAGTGTCGAAAAATTCTATTGCAAGAGCATGATCTATTGAATCAACAATATACAAATCAACCATCTTAAGATACATCCACAATAATGCAATAGTACTAATCAATTGTAATGTTACAACTTGCCATTGAATTCTTAATAATCTTAAATGTAATGTTCGCATTCCTTCTTGTTGAGGTTGTACATCATCTGCCATTATTTCTCACCTCAAATATCCTTCACCTGCAATAATGCTTGTGATAATTCTACATCTGGCATCCAATCAATTACGGATGCTCCAAAACCTGCTAAGCCTGTTAACCTATTTTGTCTTTCAAGTTTTAAAACTTCATAACTCATTCGAGGTATTCTACTTACCAATCTTTCAAAGTCAAGACTTGAAGGAGATAATATAGTAACCTCATGGCCTCTTCCAACTAAATCACGTACTGCATTAGGGACTGTTCCATCTCCCTCAATACTACTAATAATAAACACGGGGGAACCTCTACTAAATCTCGGTGCAAGTGAGTTTGTAACCGCCTGAAGAGGCATTTTTCCTTTAGGTACTACTCCAGCTAAACTGCTAAGAATTTTGAAATATTGTTTATCTCCTGTATCTGCAGGAAGATATGAGACTCCATCATCATAAATTGCAAGAGCAACACTATCTCTTCTTTTGATGAAGAATGCTGCTAAAGATGCTGCAGCAACTGCCCCCATTTCAAGTGGATTCTTTAGAACCGTTCCAATTCTACTAATATCTCTACTATCTAAGATTATAAATAGGTCTGTTACAGCATCACGACACTTTTCATTTACCATTAGTTCTCCAGTTCTAGCAAAAGCCTTCCAGTTAATATTTTTGAACGGATCTCCTGTCACATATTCCCTAAGACTATAAAATTCAGAACCTGGACCTGGAGTTCTTAATGTTGAAGCACCTGTATACATTTTAGGAGTTCTACTACGTATAAATGCCTCTTCGACATCTTTAACTTGTGGAAATACAATTAAGTCACTATGATGACTAACAAACATTTCTTGTGCAAATAAATTGAATGTATTCCTAAATCGAATACTGATTGGACCTATTGAATAGTGTCCTCTTAATGGACATCTCAATGAATATCTTATCCTTGTACTCTGTCCTGGACCTAAATTAACTCTCATGTAATTTAAACCACTTCTTAACTTCATCTCATGTGGCACATTATCATAAATTTCTAATTGCTGTGTACGCCTCATAGAACGATTAGTAATTCTTAATTCTACAAATAAGTCATCACCTTTATACAAATTATCTGCAGATAGAATTCTTTGAACTTCAACATTTCCATGCCCTTTAATCCATCCATTTAATACTGTAAATGCAACAAATGTTAATCCTATTACCATTAACTGAAAATTAGAAATCATCATTCCGATTAATACAAGAGAAATACCTCCAGTAATGCTAAATGCTGCTTTCCTTGTCCACATCTCTATCAACTCTTTTGCCACGCTTTAATTCGTTTAACTATCGCAACTGTTTGTTCTAAATCATATTTCTTATTCTCAAAAACAAATTTGATTAATTGAGGGTCTTGTATTAATTCTTGTAATTGTTGAGCTGGCATTCTATCAAATTCTTCCCTTGACAATGCATTTAGATTTCTAACTCTTGATAAAAAGACTTGCTTTATTTTATTAGTTCTTGTATAATACCCATATCTTTTTGCGTCACCAAATCCATAATATATTATGTTAAAAATATGCCTCCATGGTTCGGGATCTGTTTTTTTAATCAAAACTGCTTCAAATGCTAAAAACAATAAAATAAATAGTAATAACATACCAATTCCGTCTCCCGTCAAATATACTAATAAAAAGTAAATTAAATTATATGCATCTGTAAATAATACATTTTGACTATGTCTACTTTCATCAAAAATCACCATAGCATCTCCACTTGCAAAAATTGCATCTTTATTTGTAAAATTATTTGCAGTTAATGCGGATTCAGCAATTACATCTAAAACCCATTTCCTATTATCATTTTCAGGTATATTTGCAATAGATTTCCCATCCTCATCATATTCTCCTGAATTGGCAGAATCAAAATTATAAATTGCATTAATCAATACACTCCCGTCACTGATAAAATAAATTCTACCTCCTCGGGAATCTGCACAATCTGACGAATCACATGTTTCAATATAAACATCAAATGGACCTTGGGCATCTGCTTCTGATTGTGCTGTTTCCGTTTCAAGAGTTACCTTTCCATCATCATTTAAATCTAAATATGATTGGGGGCTTGAACGTCCTACTGCTTCATAATATGAGAAATCACCTGAAAACTCAATTGATTCAAAGGCCGAAGGAGCATTTAATAATAAATTATAATCTGGACTATAATCAATCATTTTACTTGTTGAATTATAATGGTGAGCACACAAACCTGCTTCTTCTTTGGTAGCAAAAATTATTTCACTTTCAGACCATCTAGAACAAGGGTGCATCCCAGTGCCTGTTGGATCTGTTCCCTGGTGCCATCTTGAATGCCCGATATGAAATTGTTCTGAGTCATCCCAATCTGTATGATTTTGACTTATATTCATCCACACATAATTATAATCTAATTCTACAGCATATTCATCATCATATAATCTATGGTTACTATAACTAATTCCTACTTCGTCAGCAATTCCGCCAGAATAACCAAAATCATCTAAAACAATTACAGTTCCACCCCTAGTTACAAAACTAGTAATTGCGGAAATTTCAGAACCACTGTAACCTTCTGGTTCACTGAAACTAATTAACCCTGAATCTGAACCTATAGAAGGTAATGAAAATGTGTCTTTCTCGACCCCACTAATTACAAATGTAATATTCGTAGGATTCTCAATTTCATTTAACAACAATGGACTTGAAACTAAACTTTTAGTATCAATACCTAAATTAGAGACCTCTTTTCTAAAATCTGAAATATCATCCCAATCATCATCATATGCAGATAATTGTTTTGTATTTCCTAAATTAATATAACTTGAAAGTAAAAGCCACACAAGAAATAATAACGCCACATAAAAACTAGAAATAAGGGCACGGCGTTGAATTTTTCTAAATTTCTTTTTGGCCAACACTAACACCCAGCGACAAGCGCTAACGGAGCGACGGTATTGACTGCCTTAATACGCTTACTGGGTCGTGATTAGACTATCTTCTTAGATAAATTGAGCCTTCTATCCTATCTATTTCACTTGGAGGAACCTGTACAACATCATCCATTACATTCCAAGGTAATTTGTCTGAATTAATACCATTTGCCAATTTTACACAAATAAACTCCACATTTCCATTACTATAATTAATATGTACTTCTGTAACATTTCCCAATAATTCTTCACCTCTATCGTAAACATCTCTACCTACAATTTCATATCCAAAAACAGTAATGCTAATTTATCTCACCTCAGACTGATTCCATACCTCTTTGAGTATCCTTTCCTCTACGAACTGTGGATAATCCACTAACTAGTAAAGATTCCATTTTCTTATAATATTCTAACATGTCATCATTAACAGTAGGCCTTACCATACCCAATGCTGTTTCAAAATGTTTCTTTGTAACAGTTTTCTTAGATTCCCTCATAGCAGTTAGGGCTGCTTCCCTACATACAGATTCTACATCTGCTCCCGTATATCCACTCATTTTCTTTGAAATATCTGACAAATTGAACTTTCCTAAAGGCATACCCTGTGTATGAATCGAGAATATCTCCTTAATTGCTTTTGAATCTGGAGGTGGAACATGTAACACTCTTTCGAACCTACCACTACGAATTAATGCAGGATCTATCATCTCAGGCCTATTCGTTGCTGCAACAACAATTACTCCATCTAAAGATTCAATACCATCCATGCTTGCTAATAATTGGTTTACAACTCTATTTCCAGATTGAGAACTTCCTCCATCCATCCCTGAAGAAGACCTTGCATTAGCAATACTTTCAAATTCATCTAAGAAAATTATGGATGGTGATGCCTGTTTTGCTTTCTTAAAAATCTCTCTAATTCCCCGTTCTGATTCTCCTACCCATTTACTAATCATTTCAGGTCCTTTAATAGAAATAAAATTTGCCTTGGCTTCATTTGCTATTGCTTTAGCCAATAATGTTTTTCCAGTCCCAGGTGCTCCAAATAATACAATCCCTCTAGGGGGTTTAATTCCAAAATGTTCAAACAATTCTGGTTTTGTTAAAGGCCATTCCACACTTTCCTTTAACCTATTTTTAATTTCATCTAAACCACCAACTTGATCCCATCCTGTTTCTGGTACTTCAACATAAATTTCACGAAGTGCACTAGGTTCAACTTCTCTAATAGCTAACTTGAAATCTTCCATTATCACTTCCATTTTTTCTAAAACTTCGGGCGGAATAACTTCTGCATCTAAATCAATTTCTGGAAGATATCTTCTTAATGCCTTCATTGCGGCTTCTCTAACTAATGCTGAAACATCTGCACCTACAAAACCATAAGTATTTTCTAAAATCCATTCTATGTCAAAATCATCACTTAATGGCATTCCTCTTGTATGTACATCTACAATTTCAGCCCGACCATTTCTATCTGGAACTCCTACTTCAATTTCTCTATCAAATCTTCCAGGCCTTCTTAGTGCAGGATCTATTGCATCTCTTCTATTAGTTGCACCAATAACAACAACATTATCCCGTCCTTGCATTCCATCCATTAAAGTTAACAATTGAGCCACGACTCTTCTTTCAACTTCACCTGTAACATCTTCACGTTTTGGGGCTATACTATCTAATTCATCTATAAATACAATTGCTGGTGAATTTTCAGCAGCATCATCAAATATTTCTCTAAGTTGTTTTTCAGATTCACCATAATATTTACTAATTATTTCAGGACCATTGATTGATTTGAAATGTGCATTTGTTTCTGTTGCAACCGCTTTTGCAATCATTGTTTTTCCTGTCCCTGGAGGGCCGTGTAATAATACCCCCTTAGGTGGGCTTATTCCTAATCTTCGAAATAACTCTGGATGCTTTAAGGGGAGTTCAATCATCTCTCGTACTTTTTGTAATTGATTACCAATACCTCCAATATCTTCGTAAGTAATCCCTTCCGAATCTGCCGAGGATTCCTCATCAAATTGTTCTTCTTTGATTACTATTTCAGTTTCTGGTAACACTTGTACTATCCCTTTGGGTGTTGTAGATCTCACTGCAAAAGGTAATGTTTCAGCAAATAATGTAATTCCTGGGATAAAGATTCTATCTCCTGCAACAATAGGTCTTTTATTCAAACCTCTTCTAGCAAAGCCCTCTATATTTGGTCCAAATTGCATTGCAGAGGGTTTTTTATTTGGCTTATTTACCATCACGGGAGATAATACTAACTTTTTACAAGGCACAACTTCTACTTTTCTTATTTCTACCTTGTCTCCTAATGATACTCCTGCATTTTTCCTAATAATTCCATCAATTCTTACGATGTCCATTTTACTATCTTCTGGCCGACTTCTCCAATATGTTGCTGCTGTTAATCCATTTTCTCCTTTAATCTCTATAATATCTCCTGGTTTTAATCCAAGTTCATTATCACTTGATATTCTTGCCCTTCCAAAACCTACATCACTAGGTATTGCTTTAGCAATTCTTAATTGTAATGTATCCGAACCTTTAGCAGCCATACAACTCTCTCCGACATGTCTCGTTAAATTTAGGGAATCCTTAAACCCACTGTTTTCTTAATGCCTGAAGTGCATCAAGTTCATCATAGTGAGTTGTTTCGGAGGACCTATGCCCGCAGTACTTGAAACCGGCTTAGACTTTATGAAATCTGATAATGAAAACGATTTACCTTGTGTAAAAGGATATAACATCATAAATGGTCAATTAAAAGTTGCAAGTGATGAAAAAACTTTCAAAAGTATGAATCCTGCAAATAAAAATGACTGTTTAGGGGTTTTTCCACTATCGACAAAAGAAGATGTTAATGAGGCAATTGATGCAGCTAGAACTGCTTTTTTGAAATGGTCAAACACGCCAGCACCAACTAGAGGACAAATTATTGGAAATATGGGTAGATTGTTAATGGAACATAAAGATGCAATTGTTGCATTAGAAACTAGAGAAATAGGTAAGACATTGAAAGAAAGTGCAGGATCTGTTCAAGAAGCAATAGATACTTGTTTATTTTTTCAATCGGAAGGAAGGAGACTTTATGGACAAACAGTAAATTCAGAACTTCCTAATAAAGAACTATTCACCTATAGAAGACCATTGGGAGTTTGTGGAATTATCAATGCTTGTAATTTTCCTGCTGCAGTTCCCTTTTGGAAAATGATTCCAGCAATAATGTGTGGAAACACATGTGTTTGGAAATCACCTCAAGATGCTCCGTTATTGTCTTTTGCACTTGCTAGAATTATGCATCAAGCTGGTTTACCTAATGGAGTGATAAATTTAGTTCATGGAAAAGGAAGTGGGGCGGGACAGCACATTATCGATGCAGTTGATGAAGGAAAAATAAACAAAATTAGTTTCACTGGAAGTACAGAAGTTGGTAAAAAAATTGGAGAGGTTTGTGGAAGGAATTTAGTTTCTTGTTCTTTAGAACTTGGAGGAAAAAACCCATTAGTGGTAATGCCTTCAGCAGATATGGAAAATGCTGTTCAAGGTGCATATTGGGCTGGTTTTGGTACTGCGGGTCAACGCTGTACTAGCTTAGGGAATTTAATAATTCACGAAGAGATTTATGATGATTTTATGGAAAAATTCATGGAAAAAGTAATTTCTACACCCATAGGAGATTCTTCTAAATATGAAGGTGTGATTTATGGACCTATGCTTTCAGAAAAATATGCTTCTGATTTCATTGATACTTTGAAAATAGTTGAAAAAGACGGTGCAAAGAAGTTATTTGGAGAAGGTAGGATTACGAATGATTCTAGTCCTAAAAAATTCCAAGGAGATGCTTCTAAAGGTGTTTACATGTGGCCACATGTATACGTTGATGTAACCGAAGAAATGGAATGCTTCTATGAAGAAATTTTTGGTCCTGCAGTAACTATTGTAAAAGCAAAGGATTTTGATCATGCTTTGCATTTAGCTAATGCTTCTCCATATGGCCTTTCAAGTGCAATTTACACGAACGATAGACTTGAAGCTTATAGATTCAAAAATGAAATTAAAGCAGGAATGACAAGCATAAATAATTCAACAACTGGTGCTGAAGCACATTTACCTTTCGGAGGAGTCAAAAACTCTGGAAATGGCACAAGGGAGTCAGGTATTTGGGTTATCGAAGCATATTCTTATTGGCATGCTGTAAATGATGAATTAAGTGGTAAATTACAATTGGCACAAATGGATGTAGATGAAATTGAAATGTCTGAAGAAGAAGTTGATTGGACACAACTTGCATAACTTTTTACGAATAGTCATTAAGACCCCAAGCCTACTCGCTAGTTCATTCCCACCGTAGTGGGAGAGGTGGTAATTTTCATGGGCGAAGGTTTCAAACTTCCAGTTCTCAATGGATTAGGTAAAACAAATCGTATTGACAATTGGTGGAGTCAACCGTTAATCATGGGCATTGGATTAACAATTACATTAATTTACACATTTTGGAGATTATTTATTTATGATTTAGACATCTCATATCACTTAAATGGAAATACTGTTGTTTCTCCATTATTTTCTCCAAATATTCTAGAATGGGAATTATTTAACCTAAATGAGTGGGCTAAAACTGCACCAAATTGGATTAATGCTGCAATTCTAATTATTTGGATTCCATTCGGATTCAGAGGTACATGTTATTACATGCGAAGAGTGTATTATAGGTCATTTTTCGCAAGCCCAGCAGCCTGCTGGGTTGATGAACCCCAGATTAACAAATCATTAGGATATAAGGGAGAAAAAATGTTATTTATAATTAATAATTTACATAGATACTTCCTATATGCGGCAATAATTATTCTTTTGATCAAGTGGTGGGATGTAACTCATACAATGCATTTTAATGATGGCTTTGGAATCTCTATTGGAACTCTAGTTATGGCCTTTGAAGCATTTCTATTAACAATGTATGTGACATCATGTCATGCATTAAGACATTTAGCAGGAGGAGTTCTTGATAGATGGGTTTCTGGAATTAGTAAATTAAGAGGGGAAATGTTTAGAAAAATCAGTATTATTAATCGTTCACATGGATTTTGGTTTTGGTCCTCACTCATATTTGTCTTCTTAGGTGACTTATGGGTTTTAGCAGTTAATAAAGGATATCTTAGTGATGTAGCAATATTTGTAATATGAGGGAGAAAAATGTCAATTGAATATACACACCATGAATTTGATGTAATTGTTATTGGGGCTGGAGGTGCTGGTTTAAGAGCGGCAATAGAATCTGCAAGATGTGGAGTGAAAACTGCAATAATTTCTAAATCTTTACTCGGTAAAGCACATACAGTTATGGCCGAAGGTGGTTGTGCTGCTGCTTTGCAAAATGCAGATCCTAGAGATAATTGGAAAGTACATTTCCATGATACTATGAAAGGTAGCAAGTGGTTAGCAGATTGGAAAATGGCAGAGTTCCATGCCAAAGAAGCACCTGAACGTGTTAGAGAACTCGAACAATGGGGAGCAGTATTTGACAGGACCAAAACTAATTTGATTAATCAAAGAAATTTTGGAGGACATACGTTCCCAAGATTAGCTCATGTTGGAGATTCTACTGGTTTAGAGATAATTAGAACATTACAAGAAAAAGGAATTCATTCTGGAATAGATATTTTCATGGAATATACGGTAACTGATTTATTCAAAAATAATGAGGGTGAATGTATTGGTTGCATTGGATACAATAGAGTAGATGGAGAAATTCATTCATTCTCTGCTAAATCAATAATTCTTGCAACTGGAGGAATTACAAGATGTTGGAGTGTTTGTTCTGGGTCATGGGAATATACAGGAGATGGGCATGCATTGGCATTGAAAGCTGGTGCTGAATTAAGAGATATGGAATTTGTACAATTTCATCCAACTGGGATGGTTTGGCCACCATCAGTTAGAGGAATTCTAGTTACAGAAGGTGTTCGTGGAGAAGGTGGAAGGCTTTTAAATTCAGAAAATGAACGGTTTATGTTCAATTATGTTCCAGAAATGTTTGCAGGTGATCATGCCGAAACAATTGAAGAGTCAAATCAATGGGTTGAAGAAGTAGTGTCTGGAAAATTAGCAACAGTAAGAAGGCCTCCCGAATTATTAACAAGAGATGTTGTTGCAAAAGCCATTAATTCTGAAGTTAAGGCGGGAAGAGGTTCACCTCATGGTGGTGCTTTCTTAGATATCTCACACAGAGGTGAAGAAGCAATTTTAAAGAAATTACCCTCAATGCATCATCAATTTAAAGAGTTAGCAGGTGTTGATATTTCTAAAGAACCTATGGAAGTAGGACCAACAGCACATTACGTCATGGGAGGCATTAGAGTTAATGCAAAAACACAAGAAAGTTGTGTACCTGGATTATTTGCATGTGGAGAAGTTGCATCAGGCCTACATGGGGCAAATAGGCTCGGAGGTAATTCTCTTTCAGACTTGATTGTATTTGGTAAAAGAGCAGGGGAATTTGCATCTGAAAATGCAAAAGAGAGAGAGCAACCAAAAATTGATGAAAATGAAATTCAAAAAGCAGCAAATAAGATTCTAGCACCATTAATGAAAAAAGAGGGAGAGAATCCTGGAAAAATTTATGATGAATTAAGAGACATGATGCAAGAAAATGTAGGAATTATTCGTACAAAAGAAGAAATGATTTCTGCATTAACAAAATTAGAAGAGTTTGAAGAAAGGCAAAAAAGTACATTTTCTGGTACTTCACGTAAATATAATTCTGGATGGCATCAAGCACTAGATTTGATTAATATGATTATAGTTTCCAAAGCTGCTACTTTAGCTGCTTTAACTCGTGAAGAAAGTAGAGGTGGACATACGAGAGATGATTTCCCTACTCCTGATGACGACTATTGGGGACAAACATTGAATGTTATTTGGATGGATGATGGAGAAGTTAAAATCAAACAAGAAGAAAAAGAAGAAATGAGAGATGACTTAAAAGAGACAATTAAAGAAGTTAAGGCAATGATAGCAGAAAGGGCTGCTGAACAAGGAAGTGATGAATAATGTCCCTTAAAGGTAAAAAACAATCATTTAGAATTCATAGAGGTGATTCTGAAAATTCATCAATGGAGGATTTTGAAATTGAATTAGATGAGGGAATGGTTGTTCTTGATTGCGTACATCGAATTCAACACGAACAGCAACCTGATTTATCAGTTCGTTGGAATTGTAAAGCAGGGAAATGTGGCTCTTGTTCTGCAGAGATTAATGGAAAACCAAAATTAATGTGTATGACTCGGATGAATGATGTTGTTGCAGAAACACCCGAAAACAAACCTATTGAAATTAGACCAATGAAATCATTCCCATTAATCAAAGATCTTGTGACTGACGTATCATGGAATTATGAGGTTGCTCAAAAAATTAAACCAATAAATGGGCCTGAGGAAAAAAATTGGGAATTTAATCAAAGAGAAGCTGATAGAGTTCAACATTTCAGAGAATGTATTGAATGCTTTTTATGTTCGAATACTTGTCATGTATTACGTGATCATGACTTATTTGAAAATTTTGCAGGACCTAGAACCCTAGTAAGATTAGCACAATTTGAAATGCATCCACTAGACAAAGAAGATCGAATTCCAGAAATAAAAAACAATTTTGGTGTAGAATATTGTAATATTACAAGATGTTGTACTGAAGTTTGTCCTGCTGGGATAAATATCACTGATGATGCGATAATTCCACTTAAAGAAAGAGTTGTTGACCGTTACTATGATCCAATAAAAATGATTTGGAGAAAAATCACAGGTAGAAGTTGAAAAAAAACTCTTTCTGGCGCACCAGAAAGAGGAAGCGTGGTACGGTATATTCCGTTTAGTGCTTAAAGAAATCTAACCTAAGTGTTCTATGCCTTGTTTCTTTACATTTGCCTTCCAGACCATATCAGGTAACCAGTCAGGCCCATTTTCAGGTTTAGGTACTTGTTTTCTTTCGCCTACAAAAACATGAACACGATTTGTTCCACGTTCTCTCAAACGAATGCTAGTTTTCCCTCTAGATGCTGCTTTTAATGCTGCTCCTCTAGGTTGTGCACTTGCAAATACTTGACTTGTATCTGCTCCTCCTTCTCTTAGTACGAAGTACTTCTTGTCTTTTGCCATGAGATATTCCTCGCTGGCACTCAGAAAAGATACTTTATAAAGTAATCTATAAAAAAAGGCTTACAGGATGATATTTAAGCACTATTTCCATATTACCACTGGTCCACTATAATGATGTAAATTACCGAAGTCAATATGTAGGTCGGCCTCACCTCCGTAGATTGTGGCAGAATTACTAATGAAGCGAACCTGTAAAAATGGTATCCTAAAAGTGTTCTATGGAGATCTATCAAAACACGAAGCAGACTTAATTGCTACTCCTTCAGACAATCGATTATCTGGAAGAGAAGGAATTGATGCTAAAGTCTATGATGTTGCAGGTGAAGAATTAAGAGAAGCATGTAAAGCAATATCAGTAGAACAAAGAAAATTAAATTTACCACCCTGCCCAGTTTCGACAGTTAAATTCAATAAACCATACAATCTTTCATCAAAATATTTGCTACATGTTGTAAGTCCAGATTGTAGAAGACCAGTTCAAGATCAAAGAAGAAGAGATTTATTACCTGTTACTTATGAAGCAATGTTTTCGGCAATCAGGGAAAAAAATGATGTTAAAATTGTAGCTGCTGCTCCTTTTTCAATGGATATTTTTTCCTACCCTCATAGAGAAGGTGCTAAGTTAACATTTAGCCTTCTACTTGAATGGTTGAATAGTGAGGAATGTACTATAGAAGAATATCATATGATAGTATCAAATAAGAATTTTATTGATGCAATGCGTACAGTTTACAGAGAAACAGAGGATCAACTTCCTGGAAGAGATACTACTGACCAATAATTGTTCTGAGTCCTTCTTAGCATCCCGTGATTATTTAATACTACTAAAAATTAAGATTTTTAAAGATTAATTACAAGAAACCTCAAGTACGCTCGCCAAAATCGAAACACACATGTCTAGCTCATATGAAAGAGAATTACGACGTGTACTAAGTGGTGATGAGAAGAGTATTAATTCTATAACTCGTAGTTGTAGTCCATTAGAAAAAACACAAATTATGATGGTGATGAATAGACCATTCCTAGTTGTAAGGGCAGCGGGAAGTGGGATGGAAGGAAGTGGCGATTTGGTTGCATTAAGAGGAGATATAAGTTTTCCAATAGAAGTAAAATCTACAAAAGCTAAAAAATTATACCTCTCAGGAAGAACTAAGCATCAATATAATTCAATGCTAAGGGAAGGTGAAAGAACTGGTTTAATGCCTCTTTATGCTCATCGATTAAAGGGAGTTAGAGGAGACTCATGGAGAATTTTTAGAGTTGAAACAAATAATTTAAAAGGAAAGTTGTCAATACTTGCGAGAAGAATTCCCTCACTACCTCTTTCAAACCAAGGTAATCCGATGATTGATTGGGAAAAAGGACTTCCATTACATAAATTCCTTGCGTTCCTATGTAGAGAAAAAGGTAATTTTGAAGATTTAAAACCCAATACTATGCTACCAAATATGGTAACACAATCATTAGAATTAACATAAAAAATAATCCTAAAGAACTCCATCCTGAAACTTTCCTAACAAAATTTTCTACACTTAGTGGATGCCATTTACTAAATCCGAGTGATTTCCTAATTCTATTCATTTTTTCTATTGTTCCGTGCATCATATCCTTAAACATGTGTCCGCCATCAAAAGGCAAGATTGGAATTAAATTTGTTAATCCTAACAAGATGTTTACCCACAATAACCAAAAACAGGATTCTACAATTAAAATCAAACCTAGTGTTCCTATAAAGCCGCTGAATCCATTTTCTTTTGCAACGATCATTTCTTCCTCAAAAGAATTTATTGCTGTACCCTTATTTTCAAAGGGTGCTGATAATAGTGAAAGTAAATGAAATGGCACAGAAACTGTTTTTCCTATAATTGTTCCCTGAGAATTTGGTGCAAACGGGCCCGCTAACTTATCTATTCCATTAGTACTACTTACTATTCCGCTAACCCCTAAAAATGCATCACCTGGCTCTACCATTCTATTTATTTGTTCTAAAAAATCCTGATTGTCATCTAAATATTTATCAAAATCAACTTTATCAATAATTCCATCGTTATTTAGATCTTTTCCAGATGATAAATTCCAATTATAATAATTATATTCATAAGCATCACCTAATGTAACATTAAGAAGAATTGCTTCATCATTATTATTGATTGGAATCACAGTTAATGACACATTATCTCCTGCAGAATATTCGTCCATTGCAGATTCAAATGACTGGTAAGTTGTAATTGAATAATTATCAATTTTTGTAATAATATCATAAGCATTCAAGCCAGCGGATTCTGCTCCTGATTGCTCATGTTGAACAATTCCTTGTGCATGCATTCCTGGATTAATTGCTGTAAATTGATTTGCAGATAATACAAGAATGAAAAAACAAATAATTGCTAAGAAAATATTAGTCGAGGGGCCAGCAGCAAACATTCTTTGACGTTCCTTTCTTGGAGCTCTAGTTAATTCATCATATTCTGGCTCTGCAAAAGCACCTAAAGGTAAAGGCCCCAATAACAATAAACCAAAACTACGTAATCTCATGCCATGTGCTCTTGCTTGTAAACCATGACCGAATTCATGAATTACTAATGAAATGATAAATGCAAAAATACCCCATCCTAAAGGAATTACTGGATTCAAACCTGGAACTGCAATCATTGTACTAATTGGCATTGGATCCTTTGTGGGTCCTGTTAAAATAAATATTAAAATTACTAGTAATAACATTATAATGATAAAAATCATTGAAATTCTGCAAACCCATAACGAGACCTCTCCATATATCCTCCAAAATTTACGTGGCTTGGATATCTTTTCCAATAGTTTTTTCCCCTTTTGAGTTCTTAACATCAAAATAAAACCCAATGCTTTTGTTGCGTTTAATTTATCTAAATATCCACTTCTTTGCATTTTTGACAATAAAATCAACCAAGTTACAAAAGAAAATACTAAGATTGGAAATAAAAAGTCGTTAGCATTTATCTCCAACCACTCATTGGCCATGCCCCCCCGTTACAGTTCTCACTCTTGAAGTAAAGTATTAGGAGAATATTTTCCGATGATATTATGTGTGTATTATATTTTCAACAATACAATGCATACTGAAATGCTCGAACAACTTTGTCTTGATGAAATCGGTGAGATTCCTAATCAAATAGAATTATGGCATTTAGAAGATGGTTTTGCAGAGTATCTTGTAAAATTTGAAAATAATATTGCATTAATTACAATGAGTATGTATGATGTTGAAGAAGACGGCCTTGGTTATCTCCTTGAGCAAAGAATTTATATTTCTCCATCGGATTATGTAAATGGAAGTATAAAATCTCATTCTATTAATTCAGAACAATTATTATTAAAAATTTCTAAGGACCAAGAAATCTATTTCACTGATAGTGGGGGAAACATTACAGAACTAATTGAAATTTTAGAAACATGGGTTCATGAAATAAATTCAAGACAGTCAACTGATAGTTTAAGATCAAGATTTTCTAGTTTAAGAAGAGAGAAACAAGCCATTATTTCTAAATTAGATCAATTAAATATGGATTCTGTAAGAAATGATTTAGGAAAGTTAGAACAAAAACTGAAAAATACTCAAGAAAAACTAGCTGGGAGAGAAATAAAAGAAGAATCACTCTGATTCTCCTATTTCATCAATATTTTTCTTTTTTGATTCTTGCTTATAAGAATTCATTTCGGGAGATCTTTCTAAAAATCTATTAACCAATGGTTCAATAATCACAGGTAATATAAGTAGAGTTGTAATTGTTAAAGCTAAGGAAACCCATGTTTTTGAAGGAATATAAGTCGTCCCTGGAGAGGATGAAGATGTGGCTCCTAAAGTCATTAGTTTTATGGAACCAAACCATGGAATCTCAGCACCAGCAATACCTTCTAACCATTCTTTTGAAACAGCCTGTACACGTTTTCCTGAAGCATCACTTAATCCTCCTCCTGTAGTATTATTCGTTGCTGAACCTCCTTGATCCACATTACAATTATTATTATCCCCTAATGTCAAATATCCTTCATGATTAGGAACCCAATCTATAATTCTAAGATATTGAGCATGTGCTCCATTGTCAGTTAAGTCACAGCGATATTTTGTAAACTCCCAACTTATTTTTGTGGAATTTCTAATTGTTGTTCCGGCAACATCCCATGTCAATATACAAGTCCCAAGTTGGGAATCAACTGAATCAATTAGAAATTTATCATAATTACCGTTAACACAGCTTTCATTATTTCTATCTGGGGTTTCTGTAAAATTCGCTCTTGCATATAATATTGCACGATGAATAATTGGTGTTTTATCTTCACCATTTTTATCATACACTATAACATCACCTGGCAATCCATGACTTTCATAAATTTTTGAATCTGTAGCTAATTCCAAAGATTCAGCATATGTTATTATCTTTCTACTAGTTGGTGAATGAACTAAAATTAAATCGCCTGCATCAATAGCACCAACCTGCCCATCTGGATCATGCATCATTGAATCTGACTCAACTACTACAACAGGAGGGGAATTTCCTGTTGATGAATACATTGCAAGCAACAAAAGTAAAATTATACTGGTTGCAAGTATTAATTCTTTAAGCAAAGGCCATGCTCTCAAGTAAACCCCTCATTTTGATTTACGTTTCATCCTAATTCCTTTTTCTGAAAGAAATTCTTGTAATTTATCTTGATAACGTTCACCTAATATCTTTGCTGCATCCTGAGCCTCTGCCATATCCTTTCTTAATTCGGAAGGTGAATTGATTTGTAGAAATTCTCTCAAATAATTATATCTTCCACGAAGATAAAAAAATTCTGGCCACAAAAATATCGCAACTATTACCCCAATTAATCCTGAAAGCCATGCTAATGCATTTCTCTCTGGTGGCCATTCGGTATATTTCCCAGTTATTACAAATACCAATGTAAATAACATCATCACAAGAGATACCATAAACACTGTCGTCATTATTGTTAAATGGTGATCTCGAAGAGATTCCCATTTCTTTGCAATCTTTTCTTTGATACCAATTTTCGTCTTCTTAGACATTCGACTCAACATACTCAAGAGGCAATATGCCTTAACATAATCTGCTAGATATTTAAAAAATCTAACTCAGATAATTAATAATTCCACACCTGATTCATTCAACATAGACTTTGATAAATTAAATTCATCAATCCATCTTTCTGGTATTTCAACACCACTTGGAATTACAATTTTATTAATGCCTGCTTGAATTAGAGACCTTGTACACCTATTACAAGGTGGCCATGTTACATATGCAATACAATTTTTTAATGATACACCAATCCTTGCAGCATGCATAATTGCATTTTCTTCTGCGTGACAAATCAAAGGGTATTTTTTGGCTCTATCATTCAATCGTTCTTCTGTATCTTCTATTCCTCTCGGAAACCCATTAAAGCCAGTTGAACGTATTTCTCTATCTTCTCCAACAATAATACATCCTACTTTAGTAGATGGATCTTTGCTCCATTCTGAGATATGTGTTGCAAGTTTTAAAAAACGTAAATCCCATTTCATGATTCCTTCACTACCCCTCGTAACTAATATGCCTAATTCTTACTTTCGGAATATATTCATAGAATCTCTGTTATCTAAATTTAGAACTTTCAAGATGTTTCCAATTAAATAAAGACTACCAATACAAAGTAAAGTCCCCTTATTCAAATTTTTTATGCCTCTTTCAATTGCTTCGGATGGTTCTGGGATTTCTGTAATGCATGTGTTTGGTAGTTTATCAGATAATTTTTGAAATAATCTCTTTGTTGAAATTGCCTTAGTACGTCCTTCTTGGGGTTCTGTTAGAATAATCTCATCTATTCTAGAACTATTAACATACAAAATTAATGGTTGTAAAAATGCATCAATATTTGTTTGATTAGTACAACCAAAAATAATTTTTTTAATCCCTTTATAATTCATAGAAATTTCAGAAATAGCTCTTGAAAGTCCACTAGGATTATGTGCGCAATCAAGCAAAATATTTGATCCATCTGGAGTTTGAAGTTTTTGCATACGGCCAGGCCAAAAAGTAACTTTAGCACCATCCTTACATTCCATTGTATAATCCATTTTAGACAAAGCTAAATTTGCTAATCCTATTGCCTCATCTCTAAAGTCTTCATTTTGTTTATTCCTATACCATTCGATTAATTCTGAAGAACTAACTGAAGATTCAATTTTTTTACGTACTTTTTTATCGTCATTCCATATTGAAATTAATGGCGCTCCTTTTCTAGCAATTGCTGCTTTTTCTGATGCGATTTCCAATAATGTATCTCCAAGTATCTCTGTATGTTCTAATGAAATCTGAGTTAAAATACAACAATCAGCATTAACCAATCTAGTCGCGTCCAACCTCCCTCCCAATCCTGTTTCAATTATGGCCCGTTCAACCTTTGATGAAGCGAAATACATCATTGCAATAATAAAAGTAGCTTCATAAAAAGTAGGTGTTATTTTTGGCTCAATTTCACAAATTAAATGCAGTTTTTCAATTTCTTTGACAAAATCCGACTCTAAGATTTGCACTCCATTTATTCTTATTCTTTCTTCAATATTACAAAGGTGAGGTGAAGTAAATAGCCCTGTTTTAATATTATTCAATGTAAATGTATTAGCCAAAATAGAACAAATTGTTCCTTTACCATTACTTCCAGCCACATGAATTGAGGGAAATTTGTTTTGAGGATCATCTAATCTTGAAAGCAATTCACTTGTATTTTCTAATCCAAGTTTCATTCCTTGCTGACGCAAGGATTCCAACCATCTAATCGCATCCATTCAATACATGCCATCCAAAACAATCGATATATTGAGGTTTCTGACAAAAATAATGTTGGGTTTTAGACAGACTGATAGAGGAGACTGATAAAGCATAGCCATGGAGGGAGATTCAATACGCCCTACTGCACAAATAAAAGAAATGTTAGATGCTATGAAAGAACAATGGCAATCAATGCTTGGAATGGCCATAATGTTTGTAGTCACAATAGTGATTGGAATAGTTATTCAACCGTTTTATGATAAACCAGAATTTAGAGCATTTGGCGAAGCAGGAGCGAGTCAAGCAAGAAACATTTTACTTGAATTTGTGATGATATTAGTATTTACTGCTGCAATAATATTTTTGGCAAAATGGAAAAAGGATTGGATAATAAAATATGGAATTTTAGGTATACTTTTTATTGCACTTTGTTATTCTACAATACCTCTTACAAATCTTATTATTTCAACACCCTCAGAACCGCTAGAGTTTGAAATTAACAACAATCCATATGAAATTATTTCTCAAAAGAATGAGAGTTTTTATGCATCACAAAAGCTTGTAAATAGTACAACAGGAGATTTCGGAGGATACGCATTTTATTCATTTTCTAATGCCTATGATGAAAATGGAGTCGGGCCACTAAATATGCTTCATCAAGGTGTTGTTTTTTTTACAAATGAAGAAAATTATACTTTTTCAATGTTTGACGAAGGTATGATTATTTGTGATGGAAGTTCATGGCTAAAACTTGATCAAAGCCATGATATTGCAGAAGATTTGAATAATAATATTGATTGCTCTTTAGGATTTTCTACAAATGATATAGATTGGTATATTTCTTCAAATAACACATTGCATAAAATAGGTGATAATCAAAGTTATGAAATTCCTGAATTTATCAATAATGAAGAAACAATTAATATTTGGAGTACAAAAAATAATCAATTAATTTGGGTAACTGAAAATAGATTTGCACTTTTAGATTTACCAAGTGAGGGGGGGAATTTCACTGTATCGTTTGAAACATTATACTCAACTAAAATTACTGCTGCAACATTAGGCACTTCCTTGTGGCAAGAAACAGAAGTTGAACAACAATTACTAGTCATTGGGGATAATGACGGAAATTTAACTGCGTGGAATGTTAATTTGGAAACTAATACTGTTCCGAGTAAAGAAAAGAGAATGCATTTAGATAATGGATTTTTTAATGGACCAATAAAATCAGTATTATTAGCAAATTACAATAATTATGCTCAAGATGAATTATTTGTAATAGATTCTGAAAATTTAAGAATGTTTAGAAGTAGTCACTTAGTTGAACAAATTAATATGACTATTAATTTTGAAGGTGATGGGAATTTAGCATTATCTAATTCTTCAAGGAATTCTGTAGATTCTGTTGTATTCATACAAATGAATGATAAATGGCAGTTTGTAAGTATTGATGAAAATCAATTTGAACTTGTAAATGAATGGGCTGCTTTAATTGGTTTATGCGTATCTATCTTCTTAATGATTGTATTATACATAAGGCCAGAATGGTATGTTGTAAATTCTGTTGGAATACTAGTAGGATCTGGAGTAATTGCAATGTTAGGAATTTCATTTGTGCCATGGCTAATTATTATTTTTATGATTGTTGCTGCAATTTATGATGCTTGGGCTGTATACAAATCCAAACACATGTTAGATTTGGCCGATACCATGGTAAATTTAAAATTACCAATCTTATTGGTTGCCCCTCAAGAAAAAAATTACTCTTTCCTTGATGAAAAAGATACGATGAGAGAACGAGATGTCTCTGAAGAAGATTGGGAATTAAAAACTAAATCATTTAAAAATAAAAAGGAAAAAAGTACTAAAGATGCAATGTTTATGGGATTAGGTGATGTAATATTCCCAGGTATTTTAGTAATTTCAGCAATTACATGGTTACCACAAGGAACCATGATTCTTGGAATTGATGCTACTATTTGGATTGGTTTATTGACAATGGTTGGTGGATTATGTGGTTATTTCATATTAATGGGATATGTAGCATTAGGAAGGCCACAAGCAGGTTTACCTTTGCTAAATAGTGGTGCAATTCTTGGTTATTTAATATCTACATTAATTCTTCTTGGTATTAGTGCTTTAGAATTTAATATTTCATTTTAATAAACTAATCTTGCGTAGGTTTGAAGCCAAAAGGCTAACTCGGAGAGTCATAGCATGTTAGATATTAGCGACTTCAGAGAGAATGCGAAAGTCATTAAAGCAGATCATGATAAACGAGGTTTGTCCCATGATAAAATCAATGAAGTTATCAAATTAGACGAAGAATGGAGAAAAGCGGTCTATGAACAAAACTTAGCGAGGAAAAAAAGAAATGACTCTGCAAAGTTAATATCTGATGCTAAAAAATCAGGAAATAAAGAAAAGATGAATGAAATTCTTAATCAAGTTAAAGACTTAGGCAATCAAATAGAAGAATTTGATAAACTTGCAAATAACCTAAAAGAAAAGAGAGATAATATCAGGATGAGCATTCCTAATATTCTTCATGAATCTGTTCCAATAGGAGATGACGAAGAAGGAAATTCATTACATTCCGAATTTGGAACAAAGCCAAACTTTTCATTTGAGCCTCGTACCCATAATGAATTGCTAGAAATTAATAATTGGGCTGAATTACCTAGAGCAGCGAAAATCACAGGTAGCAGATTTTATTTTCTTAAAGGTGACCTTGCTAGGTTAGAAATGGCATTACAATCATATTCAGTTGATTTTATGATGGAGAAAAAATTTACACTCATGCATCCTCCTACAATGATGAATCGTAAGGCGTATGAAGGAGTAACTGATTTAGCAGATTTTGAAACTGTAATGTATGGTGTTGAACCAGATGGATATTACATGATTGCTACAAGTGAACATCCGTTAACTGCAATGTATATGGATGAAATAATTGAACCAAGTTTGCTTCCAATAAAATTGGTAGGTGTGTCCCCATGCTTTCGTCGAGAAGTAGGTGCTCATGGTCAATCAGACAAAGGAATTTGGCGGGTTCATCAATTTACAAAAATTGAGCAAATAATCATAAGTCATCCTGATGAATCTTGGAATCATCATGAAAGTATGTTAGAAAATTGCATAGAGTTATGGAATTCATTAGGAATTCATTATCGTGTTGTAAATATTTGTACAGGAGACATGGGTACAGTGGCCAGTAGAAAATATGATTTAGAAGCGTGGCTACCTGGCCCTAATGAATACAAAGAAATTGTATCTTGTTCTAATTGTACTGATTATCAAGCTAATAGATTAAAAATGAGATATAGGACTGCAGATGGAAACTCTGCCGTACATACATTAAATTCAACTGCTGTTGCTACAAGTAGAGCTCTAGTAACTATCATAGAACAAAATCAATTAGAAGATGGTAGAGTAAATATTCCAGAAGTTTTGCAACCATATATGGGGGGTCAAAAGATCCTTGAACCTGCACCCTTTTAATGGTGAAAATATGCAATATAAATTATTCCACAACCCTCGATGTTCAAAATCAAGGCAAGCGAAAAATTTACTTGAAGAGAAAAATATTTCTTTTGAGACTATACTATATCTTGTTAATCCATTAAAAGAAAATGAATTAGAGCAGATATTAATTAACCTTACAACTAATCCGAATTCCCTAGTTAGAATTAAAGAAAAACTTTTCAAAGAATTAAATATCAATATAGAAAAACTTGATGATGGGAAATTTGTTGCAAAATTATTAGCAAAAAATCCAAAACTAATGGAAAGACCATTGCTTACAACTCCAAATAAAGCAATTATTGGGAGGCCGCCAGAGAATTTTTTGGAGATAATTTGATATTTTATATTTAGTGAGACTCAAATAATCAATCATGCTCGCCCTTGATATGCAGATATATGAAAAATTGTACATCAATGGAGAATGGGTTGAAGCCACAGGCAAAGGAATCATTGAAGTTGTTAACCCTGCAAATGAAAAAATAATTGGTTCTGTTCCTGTTGGTAGTCAAAATGATGTTGATGCTGCCGTATTAGCTGCAAAAAATGCATTTCATTCATGGAGTAATTCTTCATATGATGAACGTATGGAGATTCTGAATAAATTATCTGCCTCTATCAAGGAAAAAACTGAAGATTTAGCTCAAACAATTACTGCTGAAGTAGGTACGCCTATAGGATATAGCAGAATGGCAATGGTAGGCACTCCAAGAGTTGTTACTCGCTCCTATGCAAAAATTTTGGAAACATTTGAATGGGAAGAAGAAGTTAGAAATTCAATAATTGTTAAAGAGCCAATTGGTGTTTGTGCATTTATTACTCCTTGGAATTTTCCATTGCACCAAATAATTGGAAAAGTTGCTCCTGCATTAGCAGCTGGTTGTACAATGGTGCTTAAACCAAGTAAGGAAGCCCCATTAAATGCTTTTATGCTTGCTGAAATAATAGATGACATAGGATTACCTAATGGTGTTTTTAATCTAATTAGTGGGCATGGAGTTGAAGTTGGGGAATATATGGCTACTCACCCTGATATTGATATGATTTCATTTACTGGATCTACTAATGCAGGAATTAGTGTTAGTCAGGCTTCCGCCGCTACAATAAAACGAGTGACATTGGAATTAGGAGGAAAAAGTGCAAATGTTGCATTAAATGACGCTGATCCTGAATTAGTCGCAAAAATGGCAATAAGTGGTTGTTATCAAAATTCAGGACAAACATGTTCTGCATTAACAAGATTAATTATTCCTTTAAAAATGAAAGAAACAGTTTGTGAAATTATTAGAAATAGGATTGAAAGATACACTGTTGGAGACCCCTTAGATGAATCTACACGTTGTGGGCCAATGGTAAGTTCAAAACAACAAATTAGTGTAACTAAATATATTCAAACTGGGCTTGATGAAGGTGCTACTTTAATTTCTGGAGGAATTGGAATGCCTGAAAATTTGAGTACTGGTTTCTTTGTAAAACCAACCGTTTTTGCAGACGTTACTCCTGAAATGACTATTTGGAAAGAAGAAATTTTTGGACCTGTTCTTGTAATTACTACTTATGATTCTGAAGAAGAAGCTCTGATGCTAGCAAATGATTCAATTTATGGATTATCAGGTGCTGTTTGGTCTGAAAATAAAGAAAGAGCAATAAATTTTGCAAAAGGAATGCGGACTGGCCAAGTTAGTGTAAATGGGGGCCATTTCAATGTAAATGCTCCTTTTGGAGGATATAAAATGTCAGGAAATGGAAGAGAATTAGGATTACATGGATTAGATGAATTTTTAGAAATTAAATCAATTCAATTATAATCAAATAATCGTAGGTTTATTGTGTGATGTGTTTTTAGAGGTAGATGATTAGAATGGGAAGAAAGGCCATATCACTTTTTATTATTTTGTCCATGTGTAGTATTGCTTTCTCTGGGTGTACCGAAACATTTGCATCAAATCAGCCTCCTGAAATTGCAATGAAGATTAGCCCCTCTGGCTCAATTAAAGCAGAAGAAATCATTACATTTGATGCAAGTGCTACAATTGATAGAGATGGTGATATTCTTGTATTTATGTGGGATTTCGATGATTCTAATGGTATTCAAAGAGAGGAATCAGGAAGTGAAGTTACATGGGAATATGCTGTAGAAGGCACATATATAGTTACACTAACAGTAGAAGATGGGCAATTTAGTCAAACAATGACAAAAGAAATTAATGTCATTCCAAAAGATTCTATCAGGCCTGAATCTGATGCAGGCTCAAGAATGGGAGTAGAGGATTGTGATGGTGAAGAAACTTCAGAATCTTCAAGAGAATTTTATTTGTATTTCATTTGTGAAGAAAATGAAATTAGTGATAGAGAAGTAGATGCTACGATTGACGTTTTACTAGATGGTTCAGCTAGTGTACATGAGGATCCTAATCATTATTTATCAAAATATGAATGGGATTTAGATGTAAATCATGATAATGATGGCGATGGTGATCCAACTAATGATGTAGATGCAACGGGAGAAACATATACTTGGAAAGATAGAGGCCCTGGTAAATGGGAAGTTCAGTTAACAGTAACTGATGATCAAGGGTTAACTGACAAAGATGAAGTTACAGTTTACATTAATTATGTAGGTGAATGGACTGATTTCACATTACCTAGAAGAAATGGATCTAATGATGATAATTGGAAAGAATTTGAATTTGTAACTGTTTATGAAGATTCACCTTCAGTAAATAGGTTGAAAAGAGCAGAATTTCAACTTACTTATGCAAAGAAAGATCCTGATGGTTCTGGATTCGGTCAATTAGCTTCAGATCAAAAAATAGATATTTATGTATATAACAAAACAAAGGAATGGGATATAAATACTTCAGAAACAAGTGATGAACAAAGAATCGGTCATTCAAATTTTGATTGTGATGAAGAGGAGGACTTTTGTGTATATACTCAAGTTTCTGGCAGTTATCATGTACAGAAATATTATCCTGGGCCGTGGACAGTAAATGTTTGGAATGATAAATCAAATCAAGCAGATGTTAAGGAATTTAGAATACTTCTAACCTTCAAATGATTAGTATTATATTATAATTATCAATCAGTTTCTTTCATATATAGGTTTATGGTCGGACTGCTTGCTAAGGAGTGATAAAAGATGCCATCACAATGGGAAGATAAGAACAAAGAACACCTGAATATAGTATTTATTGGTCACGTAGATCATGGAAAATCGACAACAGTAGGACGTCTACTTTTAGATAGTGGTCACATTGAAGAACACGTAATCGAAAAGAATGAAAAACTTGCAAGTGAACAAGGAAAAGCAGGTTTTGGATTGGCTTACGTTATGGATGGATTAAAAGAAGAAAGAGAAAGAGGTATTACAATAGATGTAGCTCACAAAGAATTCTTCACACCTAACTACTACTGGACTGTAATTGATGCTCCAGGACACAGAGATTTCGTTAAGAATATGATTACTGGTGCTTCACAAGCTGATGCTGCAGTACTTTTATGCGCAGCTAACGATGGTGTAAACGCACAAACAAAGGAACATGCATTTTTAGCACGTGTGTTAGGTGTCACTCAATTAATTGTTAATGTTAATAAAATGGATATTTCTGGTGTTGACTGGTCAGAAGACAAATACAAACAAACATGTGAAGAAGTCAGTGGTTTGTTGAAAGTTGCTGGATTTAACCCTGCAGATGTTCCAATGATTCCATGTTCTTCATTTGATGGAGACAATGTGTTTCACAAATCAGATAAGGCTCCATGGTATAATGGGCCTACATTATTTGAAGCAATTGATGGCGTGCAAATGCCTCCAAAACCATCAGATAAGCCTCTAAGATTACCTATTCAAGATGTTTACAAAATTGGTGGAATTGGAACTGTACCTGTAGGTAAAGTTGAAACTGGAATTTTAAATTCTGGAAAAACAGTTGTATTTAACCCAAGTGAAAAGAGTGCTGAAGTTAAATCAATTGAAATGCATCATACAATAGTTGATAGAGCACAACCAGGAGATAATGTTGGTTTCAACTGCCGTGGACTTTCAGTAACAGATATTAGAAGAGGAGATGTTGCAGGTTACGGAGACAAACCTCCAGTATATGTAAGACATGATGAGACATTTGTGGGTAATATCCAAATCATGGATATTCCAAAAGCGATCTCAGTAGGTTATACTCCTGTATTCCACTGCCACACAAGCAAAGTTGCTGTTAAATTTGTAGAACTAATGAAGAATCTAAAAGACGGTTCAACTCCATCTTTCTTAAAGACTGGAGACGCTGCTACTGTTAAATTCCAACCTACAAAACCTATGGCAATTGAAACAAAAGATGATTTCCCAGAACTATGTAGATTCGCTATTAGAGATATGGGTAAAACTGTAGCTGCTGGAATGTGTATCGCAATTCAAAAGAAATAATCTTTGAAAAATTAGTATATGAAATAAGGTGATTTGCAAATGCCAAGTATCACTGTAATCAAACTTACTAGCGAAAAACATGAAGATGTAGATTCTGTCTGTTCACATATCAAAACAATTTGTGACAATGCAGGAGTTTCCATGAGGGGGCCAATACCATTACCAACTCGTAGATTAGTAGTTCCTTGTAGAAAGTCTCCAGATGGAGAAGGTTGTGAAACATACGATCATTGGGAAATGAGAATCCATAAAAGGCTTCTAGAAGTTAAATTGGCAACTAACAAAGACGAAGTAGCATTAAGGCAAATAGCAAGAATAGCAATTCCTGATTCTGTTAGTATCGAATTAGCAATGAGAAGTATTGTTTAAAGTTCTGCTAACTCAGCATAATCTAATTGTATTAACATATTAGCAAGTACTTCATCAATTTGATGGATATCTCCATTTGATAAAATAAATTCCTTACCTTTAGAATCAATAAATGGTTCGTCTCCATCTTTAATAATTCTAATTCTCATTAACGATTCTGATTCAATAATCTCTCCATTAGACTCACTTTCATTAACTTCTTGATCAATTGGCTGGTCAGAAAAACCTTCTGCATTGGCAATTCTTTCTTCATCATCTTCAAAATCATCAATAAAGTTTTGATTTTCTTCTTGATCAATAAATAATAATTCAGGAGGCCCATCTTCAGTAATATCTTCTTTGGCAAAATCATCTAGTTGCGTGGTTCCTGAGGGAACTTTTATTGAAGTTTCTTCAAAATCTCCTAAAACTCCAAATTGAATATTTTCCCACTGAATATCATGTTTAAATTTACGAATTAATTCTTCTACTTGAGTATAAAATGCTCTTTCATTAGAATCATGTTTGCCCCAATCCATTGATTCAATACCTTGTGACTTTAGGCCACTATCTCCAGGAAATGGATTTGCTGTAAATAATTTAGTAGTAGTATGTTCTAATAAAGCTACTAATCTTTTTCTTGCTAATTCAGATGCTGCTCTTCTGATACTAGATTGACGTTTTGCAGCTGCCTGAGTCCTTAAACTCCAACCTTCAACCTTACCTAGTCGATTTACTTCAACTTCAAGATAATTACATAAATCTGAAATCTTACTCCAGAAATCTTTTCTTGGCAATGGTACAGGTCCACTTCGATTAATTTGTCTCCTTAGTATTGCATGTAATTCCTCTTCGATTTGCTTAGCTAAACTTTCGTCGATTGACGAGTCTACTTTACTGTCCTTAGCCATGCCTGTCATACCATAACAAAACGTGACAGGTTATGAATGATTCATTAATAACGACAAGGCTGAAATGTACCAAAGGCAGCAGAATGAATATTGCCGAGGTAGGAAAGCGGTCAACTCCGGGGGATTCAAGATCCTCTCCCTAGCGGTTCGCAGGTTCGAATCCTGCCCTCGGCATCCTTAGAATGGCTAGATTAAAAATTCAATTGAATAATTAATTTTTCAATTGGGAATTTAAATATACAAAATATAGAAATATTCATCATTTAGGGAATGTTCGAATAGTTATGTCTGAACCTCTTGAAGATGATTTTTTAATTCTTGAGGAAGATGAAAATCAAAAATTTCCAGACGAAATTCAAGAGGATGTTCTCATTAAAGACGTTCCTAAAAAGTCTAACAAAAGAAAGAACATTGAAGTTATTGAGGCCGAAAAAATTGATGCTACTCTTTCTTCATTTTTAGGAGGGGTTTGGAAAGCAGGTTGGGAAGTGCATGCAATTGATTGTCCTGATTGTGCAATGAAAATTTCCAACTCGTTAAATAATTTAAAGGGCGTTACCAACACTGAAGTTTCTATTACTTCTGGTTTGGTAACATTTGAAATTGATCTAGAACAAAACTACATTTCAACTGTAAATAAGGTATTATGTGATTTAGGTTATGCTCCTAATTCAAAATGGTGGGAAATCAAAGGTGTTGATGCGAATAATATCCAAGCAAGACTAGGTATTGATGAAAAGAAAATGATCAATAGAATTAACATCCAACCAGGGGTTCTTGAAAGTCGAGTTGATAACGATTTAATTTCAGTAAGATTAGCAACAAATATTGATAAAGAATTAACAAAGGAATTTGAAAAAGCAATATTAGAAATAACAGGATCTGATTTTACTTTAAAGGCAGGCATGGGAGATTGGGGGTTGCGTCCTGATCAAAAGCAATTACTTGGGGGTTTAATAGGCTTCATACTATTGCCAATTGTATATTTTGCAGTTAAATTTGATTCAAATATTGTAGCATTTCTTGCTTTTCCAGCAACGATTTTTTGTTCGATGCAACTATTCAAAGAGTCTTTTCAAGGTGTGAAACGTAAACAATTAAATTTTCAAACACTAATAACAATGGCAATATTAGGATGTTTTCTTCTTGAAGCATGGTTTGAAGCATTATTAATTTCTGTTTTAATCGCATTAGCTACTAATTTAGAAACTTCAGCAATTAGAAAAGCAAGAGAAGCTATGCAAGGTGGATTAAATAGGTTACCAAATGAAGCTAGGTTAATTAAATCCGTACAGACCAATATTAAAGGCCCTTTGAAAATAAAATCACTATCTCTAAAATTAACTGGGAATGAAGGACCGAAGAATGTGGGACATTCTGACTTGGTCCCAATAGGTCTCCTAAATATTGGTGATCGTGTTGAAGTAAGGAATGGTGAAATTATTCCAATAGATGGTATTGTTTGTTCGGGAGAAGGTCTTGTTGATAAATCAGCATTAACTGGTGAATCCCTACCAATTCAACTTTCAAAAGGTGATTTTATAGAAGCAGGATTAATATTAACAAGAGGCCCTCTTATTATTGAAACTATTGCCACAGGAAACGATACAAGACTAAGTGAATTAATCAATAAAACAAAACAATATCAAGAAAATCCAACTAGATTACATACGGTTTTAGAACTATTTACAGTAATTTGGGTCCCCTTAGTACTATTTGGATCTATTTTTGTTGCTTTAATTTTGCCTGAATCATATTTAGCACAACCAGGATTAGAGGGGAGATTAAGAATTATTCTACTACTTTGGGTTACTGCATGTCCTTGCGCATTACTACTTTGTGCTCCAATACCGCATGCAATATCACTTTCATTAGCATCAAAAAAAGGTGTAATTGCAAAAGGCGGAGATGTTTTAGAAAAAATTGCAAAAGTTAATCTTGCACTATTAGATAAAACTGGTACACTTACCCAAGGAAAACCTCAAATCATAGAGATTATTTCAATTAAAGGTTCAAAATTAAATTCAATAATAGGAATTGCAGCAGGTTTAGAGATGTCGTCAAATCATCCTTATGCATCTGCAGTAATTGAAAAAAGTAAAGAAAAAGAAATCAATCCTTACAAGATTAATGATTTAGTAGATGAAGGTAGTGGAATTATTGGAAAATATAAAAATGAAATTGTTGCAATTGGAAATAAAAAATGGATTGAGCAAAAAGAAATTTCAATTCCTACAGAAATATCAAATAAATTAGTGAAGATGAAAGGAAAAGGAATTTCAATTTTAGCTAAAGATAATAAAGCAATTGCAGCATTTGGGTTTGCATCTGACGTTCTTAATTCAAATTCGTCTACCTTGATAAAAAATTTAAGATCCCAAAAAATCAAAGTTGAATTACTCAGTGGAGATAATCAAGAATCCGTAAATAATACTGCCACTGAATTAGGCATACCTCTAAACATTTGTAGAGGAGGACTTACACCTGAACAAAAGGTTGAATGGGTTAAACAGCGTTCTAATACTCATATTACACTAATGGCAGGAGATGGATTTAATGATGCTGCAGCAATGGCTATTGCTGATGTTGGTGTTTCTGTAGGAAATAAAGAACAATTAAATCTAGATGCAGCTGATGTAATGATACCAAATGAAAGACCTGATTTGATTTCATCACTATGCGTCTTATCGAAGAAAACTCGTAACGTAATCATTCAAAATTTAATCTTATCTATCTCGTTAACAGTTCTGTTAGTTTTCTCTGTAATCTTTGCAGGGAATGATAAATTATGGCTTAATGTTCTTGCACATGAATTTTCAGCACTTCTAGTAATTCTTAATGCCATGAAGCTCGGAATTTACCCACTTATTGATGAACATGAATCTGAAAATAAAAAGAAGTATTTCAATCCTTTTTCAATAATTATTAACTTATTCAAAGATTTGTATAATGAATCCAAAGAAGTTATTCAAACTATTTCAAAATAACCAAATTTGGCGACCAATTCATATATCCCAAACTGTTACCTCTGTTCACGGTTGTTATGTCGAAGATTCGAGGAGACCCTAAACAAATTGCTTTAGCACACCCTACTAGAGCACAGATGTATCATATTTTACAAAAAAAAGATGAGATGGCCACAGTAGAATTAGAGAAAGAAGTTAAGATTACTAGATATCATCTTTATCATCACTTAAAACAATTACAAGAAGCTGGATTAGTTGAAAACCATAGAGATCAGGGAAGAGCAAAATATTGGAAGGTTACTGAAATTATAGAAGTTCCAAAAAGTACTTCAAACACAACTCCAACAACTCAAAATGATTGGGTTGGGAAAATTCCAAACGAACTTGTAAAATTATTAGAAGGTGGAGGAGATATAGAATATATTCCAATTAATTCCTCTGCGGTAGAAGCAATAAATGCAAAGACTGCAATTAATTCAATCTCAAAAGAATTAGGAATTGATATAGAGCTACCATTTACATTTGTACCTGGCGGTATATTAGTTGTATCTAGAGGCCGTTAAAGGTGAAATAAATGAATGATGAAAATCTAGAAGAAGCGCATATTACAATAACTTCAAAAGTTGATATTCCTGCTACTTATTGTCCAAAATGTGATTCACTTTTACCTGAAGGTTCTGGGGAGATAAAATGTCTAATTTGTGCAGCAAAGGTAAATGTCAAATTACCTTCATTAGAACATGATTGGAAAAATGAACGTGTTGCTTGTCCTGGATGTGGTAAAGTGTTAATAGCAGGCATAGGAAAAAGACCATGTAAACTAAAATGTTCATCTTGCGAGCAAAAATTTACATTAGCTAAAAAAATCATGAAAAGTGAAATTTCTTGTCCGAAATGTGAAAGGAAATTAAGAATTAAAAGATCACCAGGTGAAAAATTACTCAAATGCCCTGCTTGTGAAAGTGAAATAAAAATTAAATGTTAAATTGATATATTGGCACATTAAATTTAGTTTCAAATTAACTACCTCTCGGAAATAATCACCTACTTCATTTAATAATAATAAAAATGCGTGTGATTATCGGTGGGATGCGCTTGAGCGTTAGCAGTAGCAATAATGAAACAATAACAAATTTGGAAAATAATGTCATAGATAAAAAGAAACCTGATCTTGCATCATTGAGAAATTCAATTACTGGGAATGCCTCTGCTACAATATCTCACACTGCTACAGAATCTCAAAGAAGAAGGCAAGAACAACAAATTAAACTCAACATTAACAGAGAAAAAAGATTAAGACTATTAGAACAAAATGAACGATTGCAGCATATCAAGAAAAATGTGGCAATGGAATTAGATTTACAACATCAACTTACCATTGAACAACTTGAAAGTGAATGGCGAAGAGATATGGAATCTGATTTAACAAAGTTACAACAAGAAACAATGCAAAATAATGAACACATACTTCGAGATGAATTTGAACAAAGACTTATTCGGGAACAAGGACAATTATTTGATCAAATTAGAACTGAAAAAGAACGGAAGCTTGAAGAGTTTAGAAACCAAACAAATTCGAGACTAGAAAAAGAATTGAAAAATGAATATCAAAAGAGATTAGAATTTCATAGAGAAAGGTTAGAAATTGAATTTAATCAAGCATTCTTTGAACAATCAAATGCTTTGAATGATCAAATAAGAAAAGACTTGGAAACACAATTCAATGTTGAAATTGAAGCCGAAGAAGTGAGACTTGAAGGTCTTCACCAAGATAGGTTATCTGAACGTGAATCTCAACTTCGTGCATCAATAAAAATTAGACTTGAACAACAAGCGAAACAGCGAATGGAAGAGAGGGAATCTCAACTTAGAGCTGAATACGCAAGAAGGGGACGGCAGTTGGAAGAAGAAATTGCAATGCAAATCCAATCTGAGATAGAAGCAGATATGAGAGATCAAACTAATTTACTTGAACAAGAAATGAGAGAAGATGTTGAGATGGCTCTTGCAAGAAGGAAAGATGAGCTTCGGACATTAATTGAAAGAGAATTAAGTGAATCATACTCTGAAAAAATTTCTGAACGTAAATCAAGGCTCCAAGAACGTTATGATTTACTATTCCAACAAAATGTTGATGACATAGATGGTCAGTTAAGAACACATATAAAAACAGAAATGGAACGTAAATTAGAAGATGAATTCACATCATACAAATTATCTAAAGAAGCTGAAATGCAAAATGAATTATCTAAATTCAGATATGAACAAGAAAGTCATTTAAGAGATTCTTTGTCTGAAAATTACGAAGAAAAGCGTAAAGATTGGATTAAAAAGATGGAGCTTGAATTTAATGCTAGAGAGGATGCTACAAAGAGATCCATATTATCTGAGATTGATGCTCAAATGCGTAACGAACGTATTACTAGGGAAACTGACCTTGACTTGTTAAGAGAAGAAACAGGGCTTGAATTAGAGGTTGAAATGGAAGCAAGGTTAGAAGAATTCCGTGGAAGAAAAATGGAAGAAGTCGCAACACATCTTGAAAAACAATTGCTTAAACTTGAAGAAATTATGCGTAATAAAGCACTTATTGAAGTTAGAAGAAGAGAAGGAGAAATTCGTAAAGAAATTGAATCTCAACTTGGAATTAAACGTGAAGAAATTCGAGACAGGCTTAAAATGCTTAATGAGCAAATGGATAAATTTAGAGAAATGGCAGAAGAAAAAATGCGTGAACAAATTCGAGATGACTTCGAAGCAGAAATTAGTGGAGAAGAAGAAAAACTCGAAGAAGCTCAAGAAGTCATGGATAAATTGCAAAGTGATGATGCAGTTCTATCAAAACGTCAAGCATGGCTTGGTGCAATTGCGGGAGATAAAGTTGATCCATTACAGCAACAAAGTGGTTTACTAGGAGGAAGACTAGGTCAAGGTTTAGGAGGTCAAACTTTAGCTGGGCAAGTTCCTAAATCTACTCCAATTGCTGGAGGAGCACCATTAAGTACTCAAAAACCAACTTTAAAACCTGTTAGATCTCCAATAAACACTACAGAACAGTCTGCTTCTGCAACAATTTTACCTAAACCAATCCATACGTCCATTACACAAAAATTGGATACTGAAATTGTAGACGAACCTGAATTTAAAGTTCCTGAATTAATCTCCGACGAGTTAGAAGAAATTAGTGAAGTAGATGAAGTTGAAATAACAAAAGTTCTTGAAGAGACTTTAGAAGATGCTGATCAAATTATTGATATGTTATCTAATGAAATTGAAGAAAGAGAGCAAGTCATTGAAGAAGTAATTAGTAAAGCAAATGTCGGTTCTTTAAAGAAATTAGATACACCAACATTAAAGCCATCATCCGCAGCATTAAAACCTGTTGAGGCATCAGTATTGAAACCTATGTCCACGACATTAATGCCATCTAATGCTCCAGTACTGAAACCTGTTGGTACCGCAATGAAACCGGCAAATAATGTCTTGATTCCAGATACCAATAATCTTGTTTCAGATGTTATCTCACTTACAGATATTGCGGAAGAAGAACTTGCAGAACAAAAATTAGAAGAGGAATAAGCATAATTTCCATTCTAATTGATATTAAACTTAGTTCCGTCTGATTCATAGATGAGAACTCATTCGCTCTTTGCATGCGTAGAGTAGGATATTGTGTTATTCTTCTATTATTGACCACAACATGTTTACCAATTGTTACAGCATTAAATGCTACTGACTTCTCAGGATCTGATGCAAATAATTGTACAGAATTACCATGTAGTAATGCAGGAGATATTATTTTTAATTTGGATGCAAAGCCAATAGAAATGTGGAAAACACCAGAAGATAATTACCTATATGTAGGGGAAAATGGCTTTGTCAATTTGTATACTCTTACATCTTCTGGGCTAGAAGTAACTTGGGAATTAGAAGTTGATACTAATGGCAATATTACTAGTGCAACATATTCACCTGAATATGATTTAATTGCTTTTGGTAATGAATCGGGTACACAGATTGTAGATGTTGGACCGAATAGAGAAAAGTTGCAATTTATCCCTAGTCCAACTCCTGTTGTAGGACTAGCATGGGACCCTAATGATGGTGCAGATATACCTCCAAAAGATGGAATTATAGATATCCCTCATATTTGGATTGCACTTGATTCAAATAAAAGATCTGTTCAATATGATTTAGACGTTGATTTACCAACTACTCTTCAGACAAATGAGCATGCGAATGAAATTGGAAATGTCCTGATTCTTGACGATGGAACTATAATCACAGGAGGAGATGATGAAATCTTTATTCACAATATTAATGTTGCAGATCAAGTAATATTAACTGATACGCTTTCACCAGGATATTCAGGTAATTTTGACATAATTGTTGCAAATGATGATGAAAGTAAAGTATATTTTTCTGAAAATGGTGGACGGAAAATAATTTCCTATGATTCTAGTACATGGACGGTTACTAGTGTTTCAGGACAAGGAAGCAATCCTAACAATTTAGGATTTGAAGAAATTTCAGGAGCTTTATTATCAATGGATAATACTTTCGTATTAGGTACTGAAAATAAATTATTCTTTTTAGATGCAGCAACAATGGTCCTTAGTGATTATGATTTAGCATATCCAATGGGAGTAAATGCAATCATAGATACAATATATGGGGGATTACTAGTCGTTAGTGACAAAAACGTACACCTCTTAGACTTTGATTCTGATAATGATGGAATTCCAGATACAAAAGATGCATTTCCATATGATCCAACACAAACTGATGATTTAGATGGAGATGGTTGTGGAGATGATTTAAGTGGAAATAATCCAGATTATTTCATCGATGATCCCTTTGAATGTATAGATTCTGATCAAGATGGTTACGGTGACAACGGAGATGATTTCCCAAATAATATTAATGAATGGAAAGATTCAGATGACGATGGATATGGAGATAATTCTGACGCATTCCCTAATGAAGATTCTCAATGGTCTGACTCAGATGAAGATGGATATGGAGATAACTCAGAAGGTCAACAACCAGATGATTGCCCAGAACAATATGGAACATCCAGTGTAGATCGTTATGGATGCCCTGACGCTGATGGTGACGGATATAGTAATCCAATAGATGGTGAAGATAATACAAACGCAGATTTATTTCCAAATGATAATACTCAATGGAGAGATATAGATGGGGATGGTTTTGGGGATAATCCAGATGGAAATGCTGGAGATGATTGCCCTGTTGATTTTGGTACAAGTAATAAAACGCTAGAATATAGTGAAGAAACAGGATTGTGGCTTACGCCAAGTTATTTTGGTTGTAAGGATTCTGATTTTGATGGTTTTGCCGATAGTACGGATCAATTTAATACTGATATTAATGAATGGTTGGATGCTGATAATGATGGTGTAGGCGGGAATTCTGATTATGATGATAACGATGATCGTTTTACTACTTTAGAAGGTAAATGTGCTTTACAAGAAGGTGAAAATATATCTACGGATTGTATAATTCCTGAAGATAACATCAAATCCGAAGAAGAGATAGCTCAAGAAAAATTACAAGCATCAATTAAACAAGCAGCATTGGTGGGTGGCTTTGGATTTGTAATTATTATTGGTGCGATATTAGTTGTTGGACAAATTTTCAAAGCTATGAATTCAAATAAGAAAATGAAAATAAAAAGGGATTCTAGTGGTAATAAAGAAGTAATGGCTAGTGAATCTGGGGAAGGATTTGAATATGATTCTACATTTGCAGATGATTCTGCATGGAGTGATGACCCTATTGATGAATTAAATGTTAATTCTGAAGCAATGGATGCTGCTTTTGATGAAGATGAAAATACAAAAGTAGATCCTGTCTCTGAAGAAGAAGAGGTTGAAAATAATGAGGAAACTCAACAAGAAGATGATGTTCAAGAAGTTTCTCAAAATACTACACCACAACAACCAGCAGAAACTCCACCAATCCCTGAATCTGGATTACCTGATGGGTGGACAATGGATCAATGGAAATGGTACGGTGCTGAATGGTTAGAAAAAAATAAATGAAATTCTATCTAAATTCTACTGGCAATGTTTTGTGGATTTCACCTAATTTTGCTCCAATTATAAGCGGTTTACCTGCATCGTCTTTTAGTGTATTTACCAATAGCCAAAGTATTTTATTCCATTCAATAGGCTTTGCAACAAGCCTTATTTTTCCACATGCTGCTTTTTCTAACAATAGTGCTTCTGTACTTTTTTCATCAAATAAACCTTTAACAATCATAGGTGCTGTTATCAAATAAGTTCTAGGGTGATACTTCATATTTACACACTCAAGTCAAAAAGGAGATAGTTCTAATTTCTCAATTAATGTATTAACATCAACATTTTCAAGTCTATCTAAATGTGCTTTTAATTGCTTAGATTCTGCGTTTAAACGGCTTAATCTTTTTTCCATCAATAAATGTTCTAAAAGCAAATCTATGTTCTTAAATTCCATCATTGAACGCATTTCGTTTAATTGTCTTCTCGTCTCAAGACTTACACTTACAGATGTCATTCCTTCCGCGGTCATTATTAATCAACCGTTTTCGGTAATTAACTATACTTAATTTAATGCCCTAAAATCTCAAATTAATGTCGATTTGGTAAGTGATTTTAAGTTACCAAATCATTCTCTATTCAATAAAAATTGACTTGTCCTTGTAATCCCATGTTTTTTCATTAATTCTTGGACTCTATGGTGTACTTCTTTCCCTAATGTCCAATATTGGTGGCTTCCTCTACCTTTAGAATCATTTCCTGGCCTATGTAATAATACAGTAGGGCTACCTTCAGATGGTGCTTCTGCAATTTTCACCAATCTTTGTATCGCTGTATTAAACACTTGATTCGGGAAAAATCTTGCAATTTCATCACAAACCATTCTAGAAAGTGTGCTTTTTGGCAACACCATAGTCATTGCAATTCCAAACAACTTCAAATTAGGGTTTATTCTTCTTTGTACTAATTTGATCGTATTCATTAGTAAACTCATTCCTTCGAGTGCATAATACTCTGCCTGCACTGGTGTAAGTACCCAATTTGAAGCTGCCAATGCATTGATTGTTAAAAGTCCGAGGCTTGGAGGAGTATCTATGATAATATAATCAAAATCATTAATGATGTGAGCAATCCCTTCTTTTAATCTTGTTTCTCGGCCAATTTTTGTAGATAATTCAATATCTGCCCCTGATAAATGAATATTTGATGGCAATAAATACAAATTATTTACTTCTAAGGATTTAGGTATCTTTGAACTAGAATTTGATACTGCCCAAGCACTTTGCATAGCTTCTGTTAATCTTTCTGGAGGAATAATATATTCCTCCATCAATGGTAATTCGTCACCAAGATCATTCATAAGAACATCACTAACAGTTTTTTTTAGGCGACTTTTGTCAATCCCAAAACTAGTTGAAACATTGCCTTGGGGATCTAAATCGATTAAGAGTACTTTGGATTGAGGTATTCCATATTTTCTATTTCCCTCTGCAAGAACGGTAGCTAAATTAACAGAAGTTGTCGTTTTTGCGCAACCGCCTTTTTGATTTGTTACTGCAATTACCATTTTGTATGGATCCATGCTGTAAATTCCCCCTATGCATATCAAAGAATTATTTTCTATGCCTGTATTACTGGTACTGGCACTTCTGAAAGTATCTTACGAAGGATATGCATACCTGTAATTCCACGTATTTTTGCTTCTGGCTTCAATACTATTCTATGTGCTGCAACTTGTAAAGTAATTCCTTTAATATCGTCAGGAGTTACGTAATCTCTACCTTCTATTGCTGCAGCAGCACGGCCTGTCTTAAACAAAGATTGACTAGCACGAGGTGATGCACCTGTGATTACACGGTGGTCTTCACGAGTTCTTTGGACTAACTCCACAATGTAAGATAAAATTGCAGGATCTACATGTACAGTTTCAAGTGCTTTTTGCATTGCTACTACTTTTTTAGGGGAAGTAACTTGATCAACGTCGTGATCATCTTTTCCTCTAATCTTTCTTCGAGCAAGTATTGCTTTTTCTTCTGCTCTTTCTGGATAACCCATACTCATTTTCATCAAAAATCTATCCATCTGTGCTTCAGGAAGTGGATATGTTCCTTCTTGCTCAATTGGGTTTTGAGTTGCTAAAACTACAAATGGTGCTGGTAATTTATGTGTAATACCTTCAATTGTAACTTGTTTTTCTTCCATTGCTTCAAGTAAAGCCGCTTGTGTTTTTGGAGGTGCACGATTAATCTCATCAGCTAATAAAATATTAGTAAATAATGGACCTGCTCTTAATTTGAATTCTCCTGACTTTTGATCATACATGTAAGTACCCATAATATCTGAAGGTAACAAATCGGGAGTAAATTGTACACGTTTAAATTTACAACCAAGTGCTTTAGCAAAAGTATTCGAAAGCATTGTTTTTCCTAACCCTGGAAAATCTTCTAACAACATGTTACCATTAGACAAGATACCGACAGTTACTCTACGTAGATTCTCTTGTTTTCCAATAATTACTTTTCCTACCTCATTCATCAATTGATGTGAGATATTACTTACGGTGTTAATTAATTCTCTTGACCGGGCATCACCACCTGCCCCGGATGCACTAAAACCTGCACTCATGATACTAACCTAAACAACGTGCTTAGATGTTTATACTTCAACCTTCGGTATCAATACTTCAATGAATTTAATAAAAAATTAATCTATCTTCCCCAAAAATGGTCGCTAATTCGATGTATTTCTATTAATTCTTGTAGAATCTGATTTTCAGATGCGCTCAAATCCATTTGTTGCAATTTTGATGCATGAGAACTTGGAATATCGACCAAAAGTATGTCCTCTTCGTCAACTTGTCTTCCAATAGTTACTCCTTTAATTGCTAAAGCAACTTCTTGACCATTTTCTGCTTCTTTCATTGAATCATCTCCAATTCTAATTGAACGGATTTGTCCCACTTTTTTACCATCTAATTTTAATAATTTCTGACCTACTTTAATACGTCCACCCAATACTCTTATTCCAACTACTGCGGGATTATTTCTACGAAAAATATGATCTTTTAATAATTTGATTTTTCCAGGATGAACTAAATCTTCTCTTTTAGATTCCGCTAATTCTCTCTGCCTAATCTCCATCCATTCCTCAAACTTTTCTAAAATATGGTAAATTACTTGGCCTTCAATTAATTTTATGTTTTTACTTTTATCTAAAGCATCTGCTGCTTCCTTACTTATACTCGTATTAAATGATAATATTGCACAATGTAATGGATTTGCTGAAATTTCAGCGGCTCTAATGTCTTTTTTCTTTACTTCTCCAATTGTTGCAGATCTTATTGGTACGTTGATTTTATCTAATTCAAAAGCAAGTGCTTCCAAACCACCTAATGTATCTGATTTGATTACAACTCCTTCTTCTTCTAATTGTACAGAAATTTTTGATTCCATTTTCGCAGATTTAAACCTTTCAAATGCTTCTGAAGTTATTTCCTCTAATACAATAGTTCTTTGATGCTTCATATCTGAAACTCTTTCCATCTTTCCATCTGCATTAGCTCTTGCAATATCTGTTGTTAATTTTTGAACTTTTTGAAGTATTGCCGCATCATCTTTAGAAAATACTCTTAAGGTTGTTCCAACCAATACTTTATCAAAATTAGGTCCATTTATCTTGATGCCGCCAGCAGCCCTTGCTGTCTCTACATTATCCCATCTATCTCCTGCATCTCTCATCTCACTCATTCCTCTTGGCGAAAACATACCCTTGATATGTGACCAAAAAGGACCTTCTTGAGATACTAGTAAAATCTCATCTCCTTTTGAAAGTGTTCCTTTGTAGAGAATTAAATCTAATGTTTTACCTAATCCTTGTTCATCTTTTAATTCTAGAATTGTTCCTTCTGCTTCTCCATGAACATCTTTCAATCTATCTCCAAGAAACCTTTCTGCTAAACCAACAGTAATTGCCAATAAATCTTGTATGCCTTCTCCTTCTTTAGCAGAACAGGGAACTGCAGCAATAGTATCTGTAAAATCACTGATTTTTGAATATAAATCTACATTAAATCCATGTTCTGATAATTTTCCAACAAGTTCCCAAAACTTTTGTTCAAATAATGCAAGTGATTCTTTAGACTGGTTTTTCATAGAATTTGCAGTACTTCGATTAAACTTACATTCCCAACCATGTATTCTATCTATTTTATTTAATGCCAAAACAAAAGGTGTTTTTTGTTGTTTTAAAATACGTATTGATTCTAATGTCTGAGGCTGACATCCTTCTAAAACATCAATTACTAAAATTGCAATATCTGCGAGAGCACCTCCTCTACTTCTTAATGCTGTGAATGAATGATGGCCAGGAGTGTCTATGAATAATAATCCTGGCGAATTAAATTTTTTACCGCCAAGCAAATCACCACATACATCATTCAAAAGTTCTGAGGGGATCTCTGTGGCTCCAATGTGTTGAGTAATCCCTCCTGCTTCACGAGCCATTACAGATGATTGCGAATCTACTCCTAATGATCTAATATGATCTAAAATACTGGTTTTTCCATGATCAACATGACCTAAAACAGCAACAATTGGTTGGCGTTGTTCAAAATTAATTTCACTAGTCAAAACTGATGCCCCCTTATTAAGGCGCCATCATCTACTTTCGTAAACCCATCGCTCACGATGAGGTACCCACTCATTGATTCCTTCTGGAAACCACAAACTCAATTCATATGATGCAGTATCAGCACCATCACTTCCATGAACTAAATTATATCCAATATCCATACCTAAATCTCCACGTATTGTCCCAGGTGCTGCTTCTCTTCCATTAGTTGGGCCGATTAAGTTTCTAGCAACTGAAATTGCATCTTTTCCTGTCCAAGCCATAGCAACTACTGGTGAAGAGGTTACAAATTTGATTAAACCAGGATAAAAAGGCCTATCTTTGTGTACTTCATAATGTTTAGAAGCTAATTCTTCAGATGGAGTGAAACTTCGAAGCCCTACTAATCTCAAACCTTTACTTTCAAAACGTGAAATTATATTTCCAACCAACCCTCTTTGTACACCATCAGGCTTAATCATTACAAATGTTGTTTCCATTAATTTCACATCCAAAGAAATTATTTCACTTAATGCCGCCTTTCACATAGTGGCGTGTCCATTTTACTCTTCTTGGGTTACGATTTAAATTGACCATGTTCTTTCGTGCTTTTGAACTCTTAAACCAAAGTACTGTTCCATCCCTTCTAACAAACATTAAACCAGTGCCTGGCTCTATTTCTTCTCCTGAAAAATTACAAATGCGTTGTTCAGGCATTTTAACGACCTCCTAGTTTTCTTGCTTCTCGCCCTGTATCTCTAAGCATCAAAATGTCTCCAATTCTAATTGCTCCAACTACATTACGAGTGATGATCCTGCCTACGTCTCTAGGGTTTGGAGCATCGTTAACTCTTACTTTTACTTGAGTTGCCTCTCCAGTCATACCTGTCCTAGCAACAATTTCTACTACTTCTGCAGGCCAACCGAGTTCCTCACTCATTTTCTAACACCTCAGTTCTTTGCATCCTTAATTTTATTAGTTACATTTTCAAATTTATCTTGAAATGACTTTGGTATTTCTAATAAAGCAATAGATGCAGTTTTTACACCATCAGGTAAACCTGATTCTTTTCCTAAATATTCTTGATGCCTAACATATCCGAATGGTATGTCTTTTTCTTCACATATCATTGGTATATGGGCTAATAATTCTGGTGGATTAATATCCTCAGCCATTATTATCAATTTAGCAGAACCTCTTTCTGCTGCTTTAGTTACTTCATTGCTGCCTCTACAAACAGCACCATCCTTACAACTTGATACTAAATCAAAAATTGCGTCTTCTAAATCTTCCGGGGTTTCAAATTTCACATGCACAGTCACTGGAATCACACCTCTTGGCACTTGCGCCACGACATAATGGGTATAAACCCAACGGAGAAAAACCGAATCGTCATTTCTCTACTAATTCATTAATCCCTCTACATAATGCTGATGCTGAAGAAACAACAGAACGTGGATTTTTTAATGAGTCTGAGGCTATAATTCCATCAACAAATTGATCTAATTTTGAAATTGCCCCTCCTGTGAATAATCCATGAGAACATGCTGCAAACACCGCTTTTGCACCTTGTTCCCTTAATGCTTCACTTGCTCTACAAATTGTTCCTCCTGTTGAAATCATGTCATCTACAATTGTTACAATTGCTCCATTGACATCTAAATCTTTTGCTTTGTGTACTATCGTATGTGCATCAATCCTTGTTTTTTCCAAATATGAAAATTTACAACCTATTGTGTCAGCAACAAAACTTGCTCTATCTATCGCACCTTTATCTGGAGAAAGTATGAAATCTGGTTTTATTTCTGATTCTAAATAAGTGGCTATTTCTTCCATAGAAGATGCAAATGATACTTTCACTGGTAAATTTTCCAAAACTTCTGGTGCGTGTAAATCTAAAACTGTAATTCCATCACACTTAGATGACAATAACATACCAATCGCTCTTGCTGAAACTGCTTCTCCTTGATTGAATCTTTTATCTTGTCTTGAGTATCCAAAATAAGGTATTGCCAAATATATTCCTGGCCCTATAGCTTCACAATCTATTCCCTTACCTCTTATATCTGCAAGATTACCTTTTCTTACGTCAATTATTGCTTCTAACAAAAGTAAAGTCTCGACAATACAACTATCTGGAAATGTATTTGAAACTAATACTACTGGATTTGATCTGATATCATCTATGCTTGCTTCAGGAACTCTAAAATAACCTTCACTATCAGGAAATCTCCTTGATTCTAATGAATGATGTTTACAATTTAAAATCTTAGCCATGTCTTCTGCAATGTGTTTGCAACTACTACCTGATACTACCAACAATATGGTTCCCTCAAACTACCCGAGAGATAACCTACACTTGGTATTTATTCACAAGATGAAATTTTTACTTTTACTAAAAATAGGAGTGGGCGAGGCAGGATTTGAACCTGCGGCCTCCCGGTTATCAGCCGGGTGCTCCAGCCAAGCTAAGCTACCCGCCCACAGTAGTTTGTCCCAACTATGATTGTTTGATAATGATAACGGTAGAATAGTTCTAAGAAGTAATTCCTTATTTGGTCACTTGATGGCAAACGGCAAAGATGCAATGAAATATGTATTATCGACTATTTCTTTTTCTTCAATAACATTCCTTGATAAAGATATACAAAATTATTGGAATGATGTAATTCCAGAAATCAAAGATTTACAAACCAATGAAAATATTGAAAACCCTGCTCAAAGAGTAGAACTTCTTTTTGCAAATGAAACATATTATGATGACGGGAGTAAGCCCAAAATAATTATTTTAAATAACTCTGTAAAGCCAATACATCCTGGCCAGGTGATTTTAGAAACATCCTCAGGGGAAGATTGTGCCCGATTACTTTCTATATCTCATACAAATGCACAAAGATTTTCAATGCCAATCTATTTAATAATCACTAATCAATGTTTAAATGAAAATTTAAATTTCAAATCTGAACATATTCCCCTTCCTCCAAAATATGTTATTCGTGACAAAACATGGGTTCCTGATTTGATTTATGCGGGTCACCCCGCATTAAATTTTAAAAGAATTAGTTATGGTAATAATAGAGGCCCTAGGGATAAAGCAAAATTATTGATAATATCGCATGGGAAGAGTTCATTAATTGTAAATCAATTAATTTCATCATCTAATACAAAAAATAATATTCGGCATTTGGAACTTCAAACGTTACGTCCAATCTCTAATGAAATTCTAAGCCAAGCTATGAACTCTGTAGAACAAATTATATCTATTGAAGATACAAATCTATGGCTTGAACAACATAATGATATTAAATCAATACAATTAAGTCAAGTTAATTCATTAATTTGCTAAGATTATTCGTCTTCATCAATAAAATTTGGATCATTGATTTGAATATAACTTGGTAATGTCAATAATTTACTAATTGTTCTTGACAATACAACCTCATCCAAACTTTCACGAGTCTTTGCAAATGCACTAATTGGAATATTAATTTTCTGTGGTAGGCCAAAATCCCTTCTTACGCTTGGCCTTGTTTCAACTACTACTCCTCTATATGTTCTCTTTTTCTTTAAAAGTCCTACAATGACTCCAAGTTCATCACCTTGATTGTCTTGAACTGCTCTATCTTCCATTTCATCTGGAGCATACAAATTTTCATCTATACGAACGGTATTTCTCCATCTTCTTTGTAATTCTCTCATTGATTTAGATAATTTTACTGAACCATCATCCATGATACTATGTACTAATTCTTTAGATAATGGAGCCATCTCAGCTGGCTTCCTCATAAATTCATCTGCGATATCAGATTCTACACAAATCCTCATTGATCTTACTCTATCAATGTTCGGATGATTTCGTTCACCGATAATCACACCGACTTTTGTATCTCCAACATACACGTCTCTTTTCAATAATTCTTGTATTGTATATTCATTTCTCGTCATTCCACATCCCTTCCAGATTTCTCCTTAGCGCGGCTTTAATCAATACAGTATATATACTATCCGCAAAAATAGATATTTGATTATACAATTGGAATACCACATCAATAATTATTATTTCAATTGAAAAATAAGATATTTAGGCTGATAAAAATTTAAAATAAAAATTGATTTTATTAAAAAAAATTACCCTAAATTAATTGATTCTTCAATTGGGAGACTTGCTATTATAGGATAGATAATGTTGTCAATATATATTTAATTTTCTAATTGAAAAATTAATTTTCTAATTGAAATTTTAGAAAATAGATAAGTTGTCTCACCATACGTATCTGAGGAGATTTGTTAATGATCATAGAGGGGAATTATTGATGAGGGTCTTTTAACTGGAAGAATACAAGAGGAGAATTTAATGCAATCAGAACTTTCAAAATTACATCATATACGAGATAATTCAGGTCCTGCAAGAACCATTGGCCTACCTGATGAAGTTATCAAATCCTGTTTAATACAATTTCCAGAATTAACTGACGCTATTGATGAAGCATACAATCTTTATGAGAAATTAGTTGATGAGTTTGGAAATGAAATTTCAAAAACTGAAGAAGAACTTATTACATTTCTACAAGAAGATTATGTTAATTTTTACCCTGGTCCGTGTATAAATCCATATGTGGCATTATCTGCAAAGGGGCCATGGATCGTTACATCCCACGGTGCCATTTTGCATGATAATGGAGGATATGGCATGTTAGGGATGGGGCATGGTCCAAATGATGTAATTGATGCTATGAAGAAAAATTGGGTGATGGCGAATGTAATGACTCCTTCGTACAGTCAAAAGAGACTTGCAGATAGTCTTAGAAAAGAAGTTGGTCATAAAAGAGAGTCTTGTCCTTTTTACAAATTTGTTTGTATGAATAGTGGATCTGAATCGGTTGCAATCAGTTTAAGAATTGCAGATGCGAATGCATTCTTACTAACTAGCCCTGGAAATATTTACGAAGGTCGAGAAATAAAACTACTTGCTTTAGAACAAGGTTTTCATGGCAGAACACAAAGACCAGCACAAATTTCAGATTCTTGCAATAATAGTTACAAAAATAACCTTGCTTCTTTCAGAAACAGAGGTAATGTATTATTAATTCCAGCTAATGACATCAATTCTTTACATGAGGTTTTTAATAATGCAGAAAAAGAAGGTTATTTCATTGAGCTCATGGCAATTGAGCCAGTAATGGGTGAAGGAAATCCAGGACAAAGTATCACAAGAGAATTCTATGATGAAGCAAGGAAATTATGCACACAAAATTCAACAATGTTGTTGGTGGATTCGATTCAAGCAGGTATCAGAGGACAAGGTTGTCTAAGTATAGTTGATTATCCTGGATTTGAAAATTGTGAAGTGCCCGATATGGAAACGTGGTCAAAAGCACTTAATGCAGGACAATATCCTCTCTCAGTAGTGGGATTATCTAAAAAAGCAGCAGAAAAATATGTTGTTGGTATTTATGGAAATACGATGACTACAAATCCAAGATCTTTGGAAACAGCCATAGCTGTTTTAGAACGCTTGACGCCAGAATTAAGAAAAAATATCCAGGAAATGGGCAAATATTTTATTAAAATGCTAGAAGTTGTTTCAAAAGAATTTCCAGGCAAAATAACAAAAATTCAAGGCACGGGATTACTAATCAGTGCTGAATTAGAACCTGAAAAATTAAAAGTTGTAGGTTTCGGTTGTGTTGAAGAATGGTGTAGGTTTAATGGATTAGGTGTAATTCATGGGGGTGAAAACGCATTAAGGTTTACCCCTCATTTTGCAATAACAAAAGCAGAAGTTGAAATAATTATGGAAGTAATTAGAAAGGCATTAAGACATTTTTCTTAATGCTAAAAATGAAAAATAAAGGATACGCATCAATACACCATATTATATGCTAAATATAATAGCACATTTCAATGCAAATATTTGAACATGAGACTATTGTTAATGAAAATATAGATAAGACGTTCTCTTGGTTTGAACATGAAGGCTCATTTAGAAGGTTAATGCCCCCTTGGGAAGTTTCTACAGAAGTTAAAGCCGATAAAACAATTCATGAAGGAGCAATTAGAATTTTTAAATTTCCTTTTGGACCACTAACTATGAAATGGGTTGCTAAGCATACAATATATAGCCCTCCAAATCAATTCAAAGACATTATGTTGAAAGGGCCATTCAAAAAATGGGAGCATGAGCATAATTTCAAAAGTAAAGGAGATTCTACAATTGTTACTGATTCAGTTAAATATCAAGTACCTCTAGGTATTTTAGGTAATATTTTTGCGGGAAGAAGTGTTAGAAAAAGAATAAAAAGAATGTTTATTTCAAGAGAATTAAGATTAATTAGGGATTTAAAACAACACTCTCATTTTAACTCAAAAAAACGTAAAAAAATCCTTGTTGCTGGTTCTTCAGGCATGATAGGCACTCAATTATGCGCATTTCTTGATACAGGAGGACATGATATTTGGCGGCTAGTACGGCGTGAGATTGAACCAGATTCAAATGAGATTTTTTGGGATCCTGAGGATAATTATATAAATTCTGACGAGATTGAAGGTTTTGATGTAATAATTCATCTTGGTGGAGCAGGAATCGGAGATAAAAGATGGACTAAAAAAAGAAAAAAATTAATTCAAGATTCCAGAAAACTTAGCACATTATTACTCTCTGAAACTATTAGTAAATTAAAACAAAAACCTGAAGTTTTTTTAGTTGCTAGTGCGATTGGGATTTATGGAAATAGAGGAGATGAAGAATTAACTGAAGAAAGCTCGCCTGGTTCTGGCTTCCTAACTGAAACTACATTAAATTGGGAATCTTACACAGAAGCCGCAAAAAATAGTGGAATTAGAGTAATTAATATCCGAACTGGAATAGTATTATCTGCAACAGGGGGCGCATTAAAAAGAATGTTACTTCCTTGGAAGGTTGGTGCAGGTGGGTCTATTGGTGGAGGTAAACAGTGGATGTCATGGATTTCATTAGATGATCATATTTATGCTATAAATCACTTAATCATGAATGAAAAATGTAACGGCGTATTTAATTTAACCTCACCAAATCCAGTAAGACAAAAGTTTTTTTCAAAAACACTTGGAAAAGTACTCCGAAGGCCTGCATTTGCACCTATTCCTAAATTTCCGATGAAAATACTATTTGGAGAGTTGGCGACTCCTCTTTTGTTTGAAGGACAAAAGGTGTTTCCTGAAAAAATATTAGATTCTGGTTTTTCATTTACTCATGAGTCTCTTGAAAATGCTCTAAGAGATTGTTTGGGTAGATGGTAACTATAATTATTAATCCGAAAGTGATTATCGTTTTGCATACTCTATTCATATAAATCTGAAAGGGAATATACATAAAACCATCAAGACTTTCGATAAGTTGAAATGAGTGGCAAATTAGTAAGAGTTGTTGGAAATTCGAATATTTTAAGTGATTTATTACAGGATAGGATCAAAGACAGGATGATTCATTCAATTACAAATAACGAAAATGCAGAGATTACAATTTATTTCATTTTCGAGGAAAACCTTGAAAGAAAAATAATTGGCCCAAGTATAATAATTAGGCCATGGAAAAAAGATATTGTTCACTATAATATTGAAAATTGTATCGAACTACATCTTAAAGATACATTAATTATTGATTCGGAAGGCATTTGGGGCCCATCAGATATCTTTGAATGGATTTCTGCACTTAATTCTAATTCAAAGATTGATTTAGACAAGTACCCACTAAGATATTGGACACCCATAAAAGATATTATTTCACTAATTGAAACTCTTATTGAATTACCTGAAATACCTACATTAGTTTCTGATGTATGTGGACGAAGGTCTTGGTTTGCAAATGATGTTTTTTTAGAACTCAAAATGTTATGGAGAAGAATAAATAATGTAAAGAATAATAAAATAGATTGGGAAGATTTAGAAGTTAAATCACTCCCAATTACTAATATTAAAATAAATTCAAAACCTCCCAATTTATCTAAATTACATAATCTTATCAAACCAATTAATGAAAAAGGCTGGGTTCCAAATACTCCCCTAAGAATTTGTTTGATGGAATGTCTTGAAGAAATAATTGAATAATCTAATTTTATTTCTTTCCAAAATAATGATAATAGAAAATAGGAAGGGTTAGTTAAGGGGGCTAAAAATGGACCACATATCCTTTTTCAGTATTGAACAAGAGCTCGCTATTTTTGCTGTTGGATTAATTATTGGTTATGCCTCTGCCAAGTTCTTAACTGGAAAAACACCACAAATTAAATTCTCTATTTTCCACATACATCATTGGATTTGGGCTACTATAATTCTGATTTTCCTAATTTGGATGGAATGGTCTAATCCTATTATTATTGGAATTTTTACAGGAGTTGCATTAGAAGGACTAAGTTATGATGATTGGTCTCTTTTCATTAAAAAAGAGTGATTATTACTTTAAAGAATTAGTTAATAATCTATGGAAATGATGAACACCTAATTCCTTTTCGGGAGAATATCTCCCTCTCACGTAAGATTTCGAATTCACACCTAATTGTACTGATTCAACAATTTTTTGGTCTTCCTCTTCAACTTTGTCTAAGTCCCCTCCAGCTCCTTTCCCAAGCAAATTACGATTTCCTACATATCCACGGTACAATATCTTAGAATGTGATTTATCTAATGGCAAAACAATATTTACCGATAATCCCCATGGATAAAAATTAAACATCATATTTGGGAAAACCCAAAAATAATATGCAGCTATATTTAGTCCATAATCAGGAGATTCTTGTGGTAAATCAAAGCATAATTCACCAGATTTTGCTAATCCTATTTGTAATACTCCATTCGAAAATAACTCAGTTTTATATGAATCATATTCTATTATTTTGTTTAAATCACCATGCACGTAGGGAATATGAAAACCTTCTAAATAATTATCAACATATAATGCCCAATTTGCATTGATTAAATGTGATCGGTCTTTACTTTGTTCGTATTCAAAATTTTCAATATCCATCCAACCTACTCTTTCGTTAATCGCGTTAATAAAACCTTCAAAGTCATTATCAACATTATTTATAAAAAATAAATTTTTCCAATTTTTAAATTCAAATTTGTTTAAATTGTCATCGGCAGAAGGAAAATTTGCCACATTTTCAAATTTTGGCATTTTCAAAAATTTACCATTTAAATCAAATGTGCGGCCGTGATAGGGGCATTGAATTCTCGATGTATGACATTTTTCCTCAATTAATAACATCGCTCTATGCGTACATACATTAGAAAGACAATTGTAATTCTCTGATTTTGTCAAAATTATTTCATCATTAATCAATACACCCATTCTCTCTAGTGGAATAACATTACAATCTTTAAATTCTGAATCGTGTATTGCAAAATGCCAATGATTTGCAAATGACTTTTTGATGTCCTCAAATAAATTAGAATCCGTATAATAATCTGAATGTAAAGTTAATGCTCGAGATATATCTTCATCAACATAATCTCTCGCCATATTACATGTAGAAAGTCTTGTAATAAATAATAAACTAATGACAGGATATCCCATATTTTTTCAAACGCCAGTAGTTGTATGGCCATGGAGTCAGGAATCCTACAATCAACATTGGAATAATGACTTCCGGCGTCAACATTGCACCTCCAGTCAACACAACATCGGTAATGTTCATCGCTGCTTCCATCGCTACCATCGAAATAAATGACATACCCATTGCAGTTCGCAATGAATCTTTGAAAGGGAGTTGCTTGAGCAAAATTGCGGTTTCTAGAGCAATGGACGTAAGGAGGCCATTCATGATAGCAAGCATCATGATTGCCATCATTGACCATCCCGAATCTGTCCAAACAAATTGGAAAAATGCGATTGTTCCAAGATCACCAATACTACAGCCAATTAAACACCACTTAGTATTGTGAGCAGATTGTTTCCAAACTGCTTTATCTTTCCAATTAAATCCTGGGTTTGTTCCGATAGTAAATCCTGAATTTCTCACGACATCTTCTAAATTAGTATTAGTCACTTCATCAGAATGATTTATTTGAACCAAACCTGAAACATGTGAGACTTCAGCAGAAGTAACCCCTTCTACCTTCAAAAAATTTTCAGTAAGTCTAGAAGAACAGCCGCCACAAGTCATACCACCTACAACTAACTCGGTCGTTCCCATATACCTCGCAATTCCTCAATCATAATAAATTAGCAACATTTCATGAGAGTCTCTAAAAATAAACTCTTATCCCGTCAATATAATATGATAAATCCATTTGACAAATTAACTGAGTTTTCAATTAAAAAACCAATAGTAACCATCATTGTTTTCTTAATGGTTTTTTCAAGTGGGATTTTTTTAATGGTAAATTACATCAGTGCTGATGTTTCACGATCCTCATTCTACCCAGATAATGAAGTAACAAGATTACTTACTGAAATTGATAATGAATATAATGAGCAGGATATTGACTTATTACGCGCATTAACTCCATTAGAAGATGGTGGATTAGATAATACCTCAAATTGGGAAAAATTGGCTAAAGTAGAAGCACAAATGATCATTGATAATTCTTCATTAAACTACCATGAAGCAATTTTTGGAGGGCAATCGGTCACTGGCCCTGCAAGTTTAGCAATGATATACTCAGAAGTTGTATACCCTGAAGTAACATCAACGTGGATCAATAATACTAAAACATCTTTTGATGAATTTGTCTCAATATTACAAAATGGAAATAATTCTGAAATTAACCTTGCATTGAATAATTCCATATCTATGGCAAATGATATCCCTCTTCCTCCAGAAGTATCTTCTGAATCATTAAATTCATGGGATATTGAAAACACTGAATGGGTAGATCCGTTAATTTTGGGAAATAACTCTTTAGAACTACTTTCAAATTTTGATGGATATCTATCCTCAATTAACCTTCAAGTAAACAATTATAGTGATAATCCAAATATTGAACAAAAATGGATTAATAATGTCTCATTAACTGTAAGAATTAAATTAAATGTATTAAACATAATTCAAGATATTGATTTTTCTGGTGGCATTTTAGGTTCAATTCCCACATATGACGAAAGCGGTTCTGAAATTAATTTTGATGATCGAGCTTCATTAGCGACAATTGGTGTTGTGAATTTAGCCATTTCAACTAAAGATTTAGATACTGACACAATTGTTCAAATTTCCAAAAATTTGGAAGATAATATTACAAAATCATTATCATTAAATGAAGATTCTGAAATTATAATATTTGGTTTTAATCGATTTACAGAAGCTTCTGCAAGTGCATCAAGTAAAGAAAGCCCGATGCTTACAAGTTTGGCTTTGGTATTACTTGGTATTATCTTGTGGACTAGATTTCGTTCACTTAGAGAAACCCTAATTGTATTGATAAGTACTGCATTAACTATCCCTGTTACTTTTGGAGTTGCATCATTTTTATTCAAAGTAACATTTAATCCCGCAATGTTTTCTATTCCCGTACTTATACTTGCCATAGGAGTAGATTATGGCTTACATGTTGTAGCAAGATATAGAGAAGAAGCTGTACATGAAGCAAGAAAATTGGATATTGACGAATATACACAACCACTTAACATAATAGATAATTCTGTTCGGAAAAAAGCAATTCTAAATGGATCAATATTAACGTCCGCAGCATTGATTGTTGCAATTACTACTGATGTTGTTGGGTTTATGTCATTTAATATCAGTAATCAAAAGTTCCTAAGAGATTTCGGAACTACAATCGCAATAGGGTTATTCTTTGTTTACCTCTCATCAATTACTGTACTACCTGCATTATTGTCTTTGATTCCTCCCAAATCAAAAACTGTATTTTCTAGAAAAGTATTTCCAATTTCTAATATACAAGCTATTGAAGAAACTAATTTTTCTAGAAAGATTGGGAAAATTGTGGATGAAAAATCCCATATTGTATGGATTGTTGTTATTTTAATGACAATCCCAATGTTTTGGGGTATGACATTACTTGAACCAGGATTTGATTCACGTGATCAACTTGTAGAAGATGATGAAGGCGTAGTAAAGGCCTTCATAACATTAAACGATCAATTTGCTTCTAGTCCAAGTGCGATTTATTTCATTATAGATTCAAATAAGGATGGTACATTAGTATTAACTCCAGATGGCTTAGATGCTTATGATGATGCCATTGAAATGCTATCAAATAATAAGGATATTAGTGATGACATTACAAGTCTATGGACAGAATTGGCAAAGTATTCTATTAGTGCTGAAAACTCTACATTTTCAGAACTATTGTTTCGTGTAGATGAAAGAGAACCAAGTGCATTTACAGAATTAAGTTCATGGATTATTGAAACGGAGGAAGGAGCCACACTAGCATCTCCTTATCTAAGTAATAATCAGCAACAAATGGTAATCAGGTTTCAAGCAGCAATCTTAGATTGGGAAGCATCAATTAAAATTGAAGAAACATTAAACAGTGCTGCAAATGAGTTGCCAAATAAAAATTATACTTATGCCATTACTGGTGATGATTTGATTTTAGGCATGGTAACTGAAGAAATTTCAGAAAATTCAGTTAAATCAACAGTAATTGTTTCTATAATTATTTTAATAATGTTGATTACGATTAATTCTTTCAAAAATAATGATCCTATTCGCGGTATTGTGATGTCTTTACCACTATTTATTGTTGTTTGTTGGGTTTATGGAATGCTTGGATTACTTGGGTTCTTATTAAATGCTCAAGTAGTCACTATAGGTGCACTAACTCTTGGTTTGGGTGTTGATTATTCTGTACATTTTGCAACAAGAATGCAGGAAGAAGCTGAACTAAATCCAAATGGTACTGTTGCAGAATGGACTAGTAAGACAATTAGTACAACTGGAAGAGCAATGGGTGCGGCTGCATTTACAACTGCAGGTGGATTTTCGGTGTTATTACTATCCTCTTTAGAGCCTTTAAAACTAATGGGAATGGCATTTGCAATCGCAATTTCAATGGCATTAATTTCATCTTTAACACTATTACCTTCATTACTTGGACCAAGATTAAAAAATAATTCTGAGCAAGAATAAATTCAATTAGTAGTTTAATCTCAAAATATTCTCTGGCATGAAGACTAAGAATGGTGCCCTTGTCAGCCATTCATGGCGATTAATCCAGATGACTTCGATGAGCCTGTTGAAGATTATAATTTTGATGAAATAAAATCTGTAACTAGTTTATTTGATTCAATGTCAAATGCGGGAGGTTTTACTGCAACAAAATTAGCTCGTGCTAAGGATTTATTGAAATTACAATTTGAACAGTTAGAAAAAGAAAATTATGATCCCAAAAAATGCCTTAATTGGATTTCATTTCCTGCGTGCCTTTGTGCTACAGGCACAAGAGGTTTTTTTGTTGAAGCTCTAAAACAAAAAAAATTCAATGTTGTATCTACTACTTGTGGAACACTAGATCATGATATTGCGAGAACACATAAAGATTACTTGCATGGTGAATTTGAATTAGATGATATAGAATTAGGAGAATATGGATTGAATAGACTTGGAAATGTAATTGTACCTAATTCATCATATGGAGAAATTATTGAAAAAGTAGTTTTACCTGCTTTAGAGGATATTAGGAATGAACGAATCAAACAAACGGGTTTGTCTGGAACAGAATTATGGAAAGGTTTTGGTACAGTAGAACTATGTTGGGAACTAGGAAATAGAGTCTGTAATGAAAAATCAATTTTATTCTGGGCCGCAAAACATCAAATTCCAATAGTGATTCCTGGGATTACTGATGGCAGTATTGGAGCACAATTATTCATGTTTAGACAAAAGTATCCAGATTTCTGGATAGACATATTAGCAGATGAACAAAAAATGTCAGATCTCACGTGGGTTGCTGAATCAAGTAACGCATTGATGGTTGGAGGGGGCATTTCCAAACATCATGTTATTTGGTGGAATCAATATAGAGGTGGTCTTGATAATGCGGTATATATTACAACAGCTCCTGAATTTGATGGTTCACTTTCTGGTGCAAGACTTCGTGAAGCAATCTCGTGGGGTAAAATGCGCCCCGAAGCACCCAATATTTGCGTAGAAGGTGATGCTAGTGTACTTTTACCATTATTAGGTGCAGCATTATTCAATTAAAATTACTAGTAGGTTGAATAAATTTTTTCAATATCATTTGAGATATTAAAACTAAAAAGAAGATAGTTGCTGAAACTAAAGCAATCATCGAACCACTACCTGTATTAAATTCGGCAGAAAAATAAAGGCCAAGCAAGATACCACTTATTCCAATAAATTGTGACCAAATTATACAAGAACGAAAACTTTTAGCTAATAGTTGGGCTGTAGCAGAAGGAGTAACCAAAATAGCAGTTACTAATAAGACTCCAACAATTTGCACCATACTTACAACGGCCGCTGCAGTAATAATACTGAAGTAAAGTCCTATTGAACGCACGGGTATTCCTTGAACTCTTGCTGCAATTGGATCAACTGAAATTGCCAATAAACTATGATATAGAAGAATGATGGAAACCAAAGATATCATGCTAATTGTAGCAATAAGGTCTAAACTTTGTTCATCAATTAAATTTAGACTCCCAAATAAATATCCTTCAACGTCTGTAGTTATCCCTCCCCCCCAAATTCGTAAAGTTACTAATCCAAGGCCAAGTGTGCCTGTTAAGAAAATTGCAATTGATGCATCACCAGTAAGTAAGTTTCTTGTTTGCATTTGATCAATAATTATGGCCGCTAAAATACTGAAAATTAATGCATACCAAAGGGGTGCAAAACCTCCCAATACAATCCCTACTGCAACACCTCCAAATGATACGTGCGCTAATCCATCTCCAATTAAAGATAAATTTCGAACTAACAAAAATGTTCCAAGAAAACCTGCTACAATACTTACTATTAATGAAGCAACTAATGCTCTTTGAAACATCGCCATGGTAAAGTAATATGGAAACACATCACCAGGAACAATGGGCTCTAAAAGGGGTAAAATGCCAGGCCAGTCATATTCAAAAAATGGGCCTCCTCCAAAGAGGTACATCAAAGCCTCTCCAGTTGTTGGAATATCAATCATACTTATTCTTCACCTTCCTTTCCAGAGACCATTATTATTGGATCTAATCTAGCCTTATCTAACTTAGACTTAACACTAATATCCTCATTATGTGTAGCTGTAATACCCCTCAACTTTGCAAGACTAGATAAATCTGGAAATTCTGAAGTAGATCCATCATAACTTATTGTTTCTTCAAGGTAAATCATACGATGTACTGTCTGCTTAATCGTTGATACATCATGTGAAACCATTAAAATTGTTTTATTTTCTTCATGACATAAATCATCAAGTAACTTCAATAATGAATTTCTTGATTCTAGATCGACACCAACCATAGGTTCATCCATTACTATTATCTCTGCTTCTGATGCAAGTGCTTTACCAATTACTGCACGTTGACGCTGCCCTCCTGACAAAGATGAGAGTCTCGTGTTAGCAACTTCTTCAAGGCCAACAATTCTTATTATTTTCTCTACTAGTTCACGATTTTTTTTGCGATATATTTGAAAGTATGATTTACTCTTCAAAGTTCCTAATTGTATTAATTCTCTAACTGTAATTTGAACAGTACTAGAGATATTTGATGCTGTTTGTGGCACCCAACCAATCTTGCCAATTACATTCTTTGACATAGGTTCATTATCAAAAATCCTAATTGTGCCTGTATTTGGTTTTAATATTCCAAGTATTGTAAGCAATAAAGTGCTCTTGCCACCTCCATTAGGTCCCACAATACCAATGAATTCTCCGCATGTAACTGATAAATTAATGTCGTGAAGTACTTGATTTCCCGAACGAATAACCGATAAGTTACTTACTTCGATTACCTGACTTTCACAAACAATAATTTCATCAGCCAAATTCAAGGTCATCAGTCCTGTAATGTATTACGTGATTGATTCGCCTCTGTATCTCTACCTTAATAATTTCATACAGTACATCCAAGTCCATATATCAAACTTTCAAGACTTTTATTCATCAGGGACAAATAATCATCACTAGTGTCTGATTGGCCATCACTATTGTCTGAAGGAGCCATTTCCATAGTGTATAGATAACGTATCTCTACTCCGGTCTCTTGGACAATACTATCAACAGCACTTATTTTTGTATACTCTTCAACAAATAGAACCGTAATACCGCCTTCATTAATTTTATTCACTACTTTAGCGATATCCTCTGCAGAAGGCTCTCCTTCTGGATCAAGACCATGTACTGTAATAAATTCAATATTATATCTTTCAGAGATATATGAATATGCATTATGGTTAGCTGCTACAATCCTAGTACTACAATCACTTGATTCACCAAATGCTGCATCGAAATCTAAATGTAATCTATCAAGTGAAAGCATGTAACTTTCAGCATTGCTAGTAAAAATCTCTTCTGCAAACGGGAATTGGTTGATTAAAGCATTAAGAACAAGATTTACCTGTTCTTTGAATGCTAATGGGTCTAACCAACTGTGTGGATCATAATCAAAAGCATCTTCATCAGAAATAATTGTTGAATCTGAATCATCATGGTCACTGTGGTCATCATGGTCATCGTGGTCACTGTGGTCATCGTTATCGTCACCATGGTCATCATGGTCATCGTGATCGTCACCATGGTCATCATGGTCATCGTGGTCACTGTGGTCATCATGAGCGTTCTCACCATTCATTAAAATGAACATTGAAATGTCAGATGGTAAAGCAAAACCAAAGTCCCCTTCATTCTCAACATGGATTGTTAAGTAACCTCGTGTTCCATCATTTCGTTCCTCGTGTTCGTCTGAGTCATCTAGGGATTCAATGAAGTGCTCTAATTCTACTAAATCTAGTAATCCATCTCCATTCTCATCTGATTCATTGAACATTTCCATCAAATGTTCCATCATAGATTCCTCATCCTCGTGGTCATTATGGTCATTATGGTCATCATGGTCATCATGGTCATCATGGTCATCATGGTCATCATGTTCGTCATCATGGTCTTCAATACAATAAACTCCATCTTCTGGAGCTACTGAACCTGCTTCTACCTCTATAGTAGTACCATTGCTATAGGTAAATGTACCATCTTCTGGTGCTACATCTCCTGCTGTGACATTCATACAATCTTCATCATGAGCAGATTCAGTCCATGCGACCCAGAATTCGTCCCATGAAAGATGGCTGTCATTATTAGAATCAAACTCATCTAGAATTTCCTGGGCAGTAACATGGTCATCGTCATGGTCACTATGGTCATCGTGGTCATCATGATCGTCACCATGGTCATCATGGTCATCATGATCGTCACCATGGTCATCGTGGTCATCATGGTCATCATGATCGTCACCATGGTCATCGTGGTCATCATGGTCATCATGATCGTC
>PAAW01000024.1 GCA_002699515.1 Methanobacteriota archaeon | reverse complement strand
TCACATAATCCACGTTCCACAGTTTCAACAGTTACAGAAATAATGGACTATCTTAGATTGATTTGGGCCAGGATAGGTACCCCTCATTGCCCAGAATGTGGAAAAGAAGTATCAATTCAAACAGTTCAGGAAATTGTAGATGATATTTTATGGCGTTATGACGGCAAACCAATAGCCATTTGGAGTCCAGCAATAAGAAATAGAAAGGGCACCCATTCAGATTTATTTCGTCAAATGGTTGAAAATGGATTTCTTGATGGCAAGGTGAATGGTAGAGAAGTTTCTTTTGAGAATCCTCCAGAGTTGGAAAAGAATCTCAGACATGATATTGATATTAGAATTGATAGAATCAAATTAAAAAATGAAAACAAACAAAGATTAACAGAAGCAGTAGAGACCGCATTAAAGTTTGGTGGGGGTAGTGTTGGTGTTGAGGATATTAATTCAGAATCTAATGAATTAACAACATATAGTGAAGAGTTTGCTTGCCCAGACCACGGAGCCTTTTTGTCTGAAATGAGCCCTAGAATTTTCTCATTTAATTCTCCATTGGGTGCATGTCCAGATTGTCAAGGGCTTGGTGTACAAAAACAACTTTCATTAGATCTAATTATAGATGAAAATTTGAGTATTGTGGATGGGTGCATTCGACCACTTCAACGCTCAATGTCTGCAGGATGGTATCGTGCAATCATGGCTCAAACAGCAATACATTATGGGTACGATCCAACAATTCCTTTCAAAGAATGGGATGAAACAGGAAGAGATTTGATTTTAAACGGAACAGGTTCAGAAAATATTGATTTTAATATTGAAGGTAGAAAAGGCAGGTCGAATTATTCTATGAGAAAACCATGGGAAGGAGTACTTTCAAGATTAGATAGATTGTATAGGGAAACCGATTATGAAGGGACTAGAAATAGGATATCTTCGTTTATGATAGATCATCCATGTGAAGGGTGTATGGGTGAACAATTGAATAAACCTGCAAGATTAGTTACTATTGGAGGAACAACTTTACCTCAATTATCTACTGCCACCATTCTTAATGCACAAAAAATAATTTCTAATTGGATAGATTCTAAAACATTATCAGAAAGAGAACTTCATATTGCTAAAGATGCATTACTTGAAATTCAGAGTAGGTTAAAATTTTTGAATGATGTAGGGTTAGGGTATTTGACATTAAATCGTAAAGCGAATACATTATCTGGAGGAGAAAGTCAAAGAATAAGGTTAGCTACTCAAATTGGAAGTAAGTTGACAGGAGTAATGTATGTTTTAGATGAACCTTCAATAGGATTACATCAAAGAGATAATGCAAAATTAATATCAACATTAAGAGAATTAGTTGATTTAGGAAACACATTGATAGTTGTAGAACATGATGAAGAAACATTACATCAAGCAGATTATTTGATTGATATTGGCCCCGGAGCGGGTAGAAATGGAGGAGAAATAGTAGTTGCAGGGTCTCCCGAAAAGGTGATGAAATGTAAAAAAAGCATCACAGGTCAATATTTATCAGGATTTAAACAAATACCTATACCTACAGCAAGAGTTGAACCAAATGGAAAATATTTGATCGTATTAGGCGCAAATGAAAACAATCTAAAAGACATAACAGTATGCATACCGTTAGGTTGCATGGTCTCAGTAACAGGAGTTTCAGGGAGTGGGAAATCTAGTTTAATTTCTAGAATATTAGCCCCCGCATTACTTAGAGATATACAAAAAGCAGATACATCCCCAGGAAAGCATGTAAGTATTCAAGGGATAGAACATGTAGATAAAGCGATAGTAATAGACCAATCACCTATTGGTAGAACACCAAGATCTAATCCTGCCACATATACAAAATCATTCGATATTATTCGAAAAACATTTTCTGAAACATCATTATCAAAAGAAAGGGGATATACTCCAGGACATTTTTCATTTAATGTGAAAGGAGGACGTTGTGAGTCATGTAAAGGGGCAGGTTCTACAAAATTAGAAATGAATTTTCTTCCAGATGTCTGGGTGGTTTGTGATATTTGTAAAGGTAAAAGATATACCAGAGAGACATTAGAAGTAGAGTGGCGTGGAAAAAATATTTTTGATGTTTTAGAAATGAGTGTAAGTGAATCTGTAGAATTTTTCGAACACCATAAAAAACTGTTTAGAATATTGAAAACATTGGATGATGTAGGATTAGGCTATATTAAATTAGGTCAAGCGGCAACTACATTATCTGGTGGAGAAGCCCAAAGAGTCAAACTTGCTAGTGAGTTAAGGAAGCCCCCAAATACACATACAGTGTATATTTTAGATGAACCAACAACAGGTCTAAGTATTTCAGATGTAAGGCAATTAATTGAAGTATTACATAGATTAAGAGATCAGGGACATACAGTGATAATTATAGAACATCATTTAGATGTGATAAAATCATCTGATTGGATAATTGACCTCGGCCCTGAAGGGGGAAGCGAAGGGGGAGAAATCGTTGCCGAAGGAACGCCCGAAGATGTTGCTAGAATATTAAAAAGCCATACTGGTGGTAGTTTGAGAGAAATTTTAAATTAAATCTGGAAATAAATTTATATGTTCAATAGCGTATGGTTTAGGCATTGGGTCTAGATATTTTTCTATTGACTTTTTTTGAATTTCTAGATATTTTTCAGGAAGTAAATTTAATGCTGGAGGATAGTATTTTTCCCACCACGACAAATCTAAAGATTCTAAATCTTTTAAATCTGGAACCAAATGAAATAAATTAAATTTTTGAAGAACCCAAGTTACATGTACTGCAGTTTTTAATGGACGTTTTTGTAAGAAAATATCAATCTCACCACTTGTTGGATCAAATGCTCTTCCTAGAACTCCATTTTTATGAAAACATTTCCAACAACTTTCACAACCCGTATTTCCCTCAGCCCGTAAACAAGAATTTACGTATTTAGCAAACCCTCCATCATTTACAATTTTGAGTGCACCAGCCTGCGAAACTCCTGCAAGAGGGGTATTGTATGCCAAACCAACCGAATTAAATATTTCCGACCAATATTTCCAAACATGCCTCTCTTCACCAAAATTTCTAAACGAAGCCCCTTTACGTAAATATGTATTATCAATCGGCATACCCATAGCGATAGAATCTAAATCATAATAGTCCGCTAGTAATATTAAATGTGCACATGTTGCAAAATCAGTTGAAAACCCAATTGGTTTACCCCATGTTGTCCTTAATACTTCATGATCACTAAGAATAGAATCAACAGTCCATTTTTTTTCATTTTTCAATGCATCCATAGTTATGTCTGCATTACTATGTTTTATCCTAGAACTAAACGATCTTCTGTGGTGTAAAGCAACGGTATTTTTAGGCATTAGAAGTAATGCTGCAACAGAATCAATACCACAAGAAAGAGCTAAACCAGGTCTTGTACCAGGTTTTCTCGAAGGAACCCACCCATCAAGTAAATGTTTACTCGCTGGTTTTAATAGAACATGGGCGCATAATCTCAATAAATCTTCATGAGTGCTACTTAAATCATAATCTTTAGGCATTACCCATGTTATTATACCACATGGACTATGCATTTGTAGAATTTTACCTTTTTGTTTAAATTGAATATCTTCCCAAAAAAAATCTTTTTTATCTTTTAAATCATCTCGTTCTTTTGGGTGTTTCATTTCATACATTTCAAGATATTTTTCAAAAAAATCTTCAACATTTTGAATATTATCCCTAAGATCTTTAATTAAAATATTGAGTAAAGCCCCATCTTTTTCCAATATCATTGCAAGCCGAAGTCTTTGGTATCTTGCATTTTTAAACCAAAGAATTGAATTCCATAATTTATACGCTTCTAGCCTATAATTTAGATTAGTATAAGCGCGAGCAGAATAAAATATAATCAAAGTATTTCCCTTTTTTAAATTTGAATGATAATATTTTTCATATAATTTTATAATTCCCATCCAATTTTTTTTTAAAACCATCCTTCTCATTTTAGCCGTATTGGAAAATGGAATGAATTTTAATAAATGAAACAACATTAACATATTCTAACAACTGTTTATTTCAATACTTATTGGTTCATAATTTTGAAATTCTAGTTATTCATATTAGTATATTGGTGTTGCGATTAGATGAAATGGAAGAAGAAATGAAATTTTTTGACGATTTTGTTAAACTTATTAAAGAACATATATTTACAAAAGACACTAAAATAATAAGGCAAAATATCGATTTTAATAAATTAAACAAAGAATTTGAATTAACAACTCCCCCTACTCCAATATCTGATGAAGAGGTTATAAATTATCTAAAAAAATATCTAAATTATTCTGTGAAAACAAATCAACCAGGGTTTTTACAAAGTTTGTGGGGAGGGTCACATATACCTGCAATTTTAGGAGAACTTTTGATAGCATCTACAAATACTTCCATGTATACTTTTGATACCGCCCCTGTAGCAACAGTAATTGAAAAAAGTATGATTTCTAAATTGACCGATTTAATAGGATGGGGTAAAGGGGGAGGGACATTTACATCTGGGGGTTCAAATGGAAATTTGTTAGGGTTACTTTGCGCAAGGAATTATAGTTTCCCCGAATATATAAAGAAAGGTAATTTAGGTAAAGAATTTCAAATATACATCTCCTCAGAATCCCATTATTCAATCGAGAATGCTGCTAAAATAATGGGCATAGGTATTGAAAATATAATTAAAGTAAATTGTGATAAAAACGGCAAAATGAAAGTACAGGATTTGGAAAAAGAAATTAAGAATACATTAAACAATTCTAAAATTCCAATGTGTGTTGTTGCTACGGGAGGGACCACAATCCGAGGTAATTTTGATCCAATTAATGAAATTTCTAAGGTCTGTAAAAAATATGATATTTGGCATCACTTAGATGCAGCTTGGGGAGGAGCAGCATTATTTAGTAATAAATCCCAATATCTTTTAGATGGAATTGATAAGGTCGATTCAATATGTTGGGACCCACATAAATTAATGGGCCTACCATTAATTTGCTCAACATTTTTAGTAAAAAACCTTTCAAATCTTCGGGCGATCGCAAGTTGTGAAAAAGACCCATCATATTTATTCCATGGCAAAGAGAATAATTTTGATCTAGGAAAAACAAGTCTTGCTTGCGGAAGAAGAGCAGATGTGATTAAATTATGGCTTACTTGGCTGACATTAGGAACCGAAGGATGGGCCAAACGTGTAGAATATTGTCTTGATATGGCATCATATTTAGAACAAATTGTAAAACAACACAAAAATTTAGAATTAATGTCATCTAGAGAATTTACAAATGTATGTTTTCGTTGGGTCTCTAAAGAAATAAATGAAATCGATGAATTTAATATTGAATTACGCCAAAAATTAGTGGCTAATGGTGAATATATGGTTTCATTGGCACAATTAGAAGGAGTGCAAATTTTAAGGCCAGTAATTGCACATCCAACAATAACAAAGTCTACATTAGACGGACTAATCATTGAAATTGAAACTATTGCAAAAAGCCTTTCAAAATAATTTTTTAATTAAAATCACCTTTTTGTATTTTTATAAATTAGCGATTCATTCATGGACGGCCCGTATTACGAGAGGTACTAAGAGAGGGTCGCTTGCAATCCAACATCCAGAGAATTGAGGTCACTCCCAAAGTGGGAGGAGGGTTAAGAGATGTTAGAGGAGACACAATTAAGTCTCAATTAAAAACAGATTATGATTTAGAAATTAAAGAAGTAAGGAGCATCATGGGGTATCAAATTAATTCCCCCCTCACAGATAATGAATTGAGTAAATTAGTAGATGATTTATTTACAGATCCAATAATTGAAATAGGTAGTTTTAATTCATCATTATTAGATAATAAAGAAGCGTTTGAAATAACACCAGAAGCAGTAATTACTGTAGGATTCAGACCAGGAGTTACTGATAATAGGGCTACAGCAGCACAGGATGGGTTTGTCACAATTTTCCCAGAGATGTCTAAAACTCGCATTTCAACAACAATTAGTTATGTGTTTTTTGGAATAGGAGATGTAGATTTGAATTGGCTTTCAAATCAGTTACACAATTCCTTAATCGAAACAGTAGTAATTGCTGATAATAATGATTGCATGATTGGAGATTGGCCAGAACTTGGTTTTCCAGAATTAAAGGAAATAGAATATTCTGCACCATCTATTATTGATTTAAATGTGAGCGATTCAGAATTAATAGAAATTAGTGAAAAAGGTTTACTTGCTTTGAATTTAGAAGAGATGAAAACAATTCAAGCAAATTACCAAGATACGAAAGTACAAGAAAAACGTAAGAAATTAGGGCTTCCCCCTAATTTTCCAACCGATGTTGAATTAGAATGTTTAGCACAATCATGGTCTGAACATTGTAAACACAAAATTTTCGCTGCTAAAATACACCACATAGATAATGAAACAGGAGAAGATTCCGAAATAGATTCATTGTTTAAAACTTATATTATGAGGCCTGCTTTAGAAATGCAACAAAAAGTTGACTGGCTTCTCTCTTTATTCCATGATAATTCTGGAGTAATTGAATGGACGCCAGAATGGAGTTTGTGTATGAAGGCAGAGACACATAATTCTCCAAGTGCATTAGACCCATTTGGGGGAGCAATGACTGGAATAGTTGGAGTAAATAGAGATATTTTGGGCACTGGTTTAGGTGCAAGACCTATTGCAAATACGGATGTTTTTTGTTTCGGCCCTCCTGATTATGACGGGCATTTACCTGAGGGCTTGTTCCACCCCTCTCGTGTAATGAGAGGAGTTCACGCAGGAGTTAGAGCGGGAGGAAATGAGAGTGGCATACCTACAGTAAATGGAGCAATAATTTTTGATGATAGATATATTGGAAAACCGTTGGTTTATTGTGGAACTGTGGGAATATTGCCAAGATATTTACCAGATGGTAGAGAAAGCCATATCAAAACCCCCCACGCTGGCGATTTAATTTACATGGTAGGAGGAAGAGTTGGAAGTGATGGAATACACGGCGCCACATTTTCTAGTTTAGAATTGACAGACGAAAGTCCTAGTAGTGCAGTTCAAATTGGTGATCCAATTACCCAGAAAAAAATGGTTGATATGTTATTAGAAGCTAGAGATTTAGGCCTTATTCAAGTAATTACAGATAATGGTGCTGGAGGATTATCATCCAGTGTAGGAGAAATGGCAGAATTAACAGGAGGTGCCAATTTGGATTTATCAAAAGTACCTTTGAAACAATTAGGCCTAAGTGCTTGGGAAATATTAGTTTCTGAATCACAAGAGAGAATGACAGTAGGAGTGAGTGAAGAAAATATTTTAGAGTTTGAAAAATTAGCTGCTTTACATGAAGTAGAAGCAACAATTGTTGGTGAATTTTCAAATTCAGGCACATTCTTAGTAAGTTATGGAGAGCAAATTGTTGCAGATTTACCAATTTCATTTTTGCATGACGGGTGCCCCCAACTTCAATTAGAATCGGAATGGACCCCCCCTATTCATACCTCAATTACCTTTCCAAATGACTGTGGAGCAGAGGAGATGGGATTAATTCTAGAACGCCTTATGGCAAGACCCAATATTGCAAGTAAAGAATGGTGGGTTAGATCATATGATCATGAAGTGATAGGCCAATCAGTAATCAAACCATTCGGAGGAATAAATCATGATGCTCCAGGAGATGCAGCAGTCATAGCTCCGATTCAAGGAGAAACTTATGGTGCCGTAATTTCATGTGGAATTATGCCTAGATATTCTGATTTAGACGCATATGCTATGGCAGCAGCAAGCGTTGATGAAGCAGTAAGAAATGCTGTTTGTGTAGGAGTGGATTTAGATAGGATTGCAGGATTAGATAATTTTTGTTGGCCTGATCCAGTAGAAAGTGAAAAAACACCAGATGGGCGTTTTAAATTAGCTCAATTAGTTAGAGCGAATCGTGCATTAGAAGATGTTTGTAGAGCTTATTCATTACCTTGTATTTCAGGAAAAGACTCTATGAAAAATGACGCAATACTAGATGGTGAGAAAATAAGCGTTCCACCTACATTATTATTCAGTTTGATGGGGAACCACCCAGATGTAAGAAATGCAACTTCTTCTGATTTCAAAAACTCAGGGGATTCGATTTATCTTATTGGGGAATCAAAACAAGAACTTGGTGCAAGCGAATTTGCTTACATGTTACAAAACGAATCAAAAGGAAGTAGTGGAATTGGAGGAGAGGTTCCAAAAATCAACCCCGAAAGAAATTTGTCTGCATACAAAGCACTTACGAAAGCCATTCATTCTGGTTTAGTTGCTAGTGCTCATGATTGTTCGGAAGGAGGTTTGGCAGTAGCTCTTACCGAGTCTTGTTTTGGAATTGATGCGGGAGCAGAAATCGAAATTACAAAGATTTTTGAGTATGACGAAAACATTGATGTGTGGGGGGCATTATTTGGAGAAAGTCTTGGCCGTATTGTAGTAAGCATCAACCCAAAGAATATTGTAGGATTTGAAAATGTAATGGAAAACATTGCATGTGACCATATTGGATTTGTAGGTGAAAGTGATACAATTTCTATAACTAATAATGGAAAACTTATCTTATCACACTCTGTTAATGAATTGAGAAGTGCTTGGAAGGGAACATTACACGGAGGCAATTCAGAATGACTGTAAAAGTAGCGGTACTTACTGGATTCGGAATAAATTGCGATAGAGAAACCGCTGCGGTTTTCGAAATGGCGGGAGCAAAGTCCGAAAGAATACACATAAATAAAATCGTAAATGGAGAAATAAAGTTAGATGATTTCCACATTATGGCAGTACCTGGTGGTTTTTCTTTTGGTGATCATTTAGGAAGTGGAAGGCTGATGGGAAACAGGCTTAGGTTTGGTTTAAGAGAACAAGTACGTAAATTCGTTAAAGACAAAAAACCAATAATTGGGATTTGTAATGGTTTTCAAGTTTTAGTAAAAATGGGGCTTTTACCAGGAGATGATGATATTTCATTTGAGCAAACAGCATCATTAACACT
>PAAW01000023.1 GCA_002699515.1 Methanobacteriota archaeon | reverse complement strand
CTCTTCGTTTTATCATTCACTTGAAGTTTTATTTCAGTACCATTATCTAAGTTAAATCCTCCAATTCTTTCTGCTTCTATTCCTTCATAATAAGCTACAAAGCCCCATTCGACAATATCTTCTCCTGTAAACTTAGCAGTTGCGTCTAATAAACATGAAGGCAATTCAGTATTATCGAAAATTGTAGGTATTGGAACATCTGTACAATTACCATTAATTTGAATTATTATTATCGATGGTGAAATTGTATCTAATGTAAAATTTAATGTTATTTGCGCAGTATTACCTGCTAAATCTTCTGACCTAAGAGTAACTTCTTTTCCTCCTTCTGGCCCAGATAATGGCATACTAATCAAATATCTTCCTAATGAATTACATTCTACTTCTAAAAATTCAGATTCCAAAATTGCATTTACAAATAAACCTGGTTCACAATCTCCAGTAAGATCCAATAAATCATCAGATACTGAAATATCTTTTAAAGAAATGTCAGCATTTAATTTTGGTGATTCTGTATCTAGAATGACAGATAATTCATGTATTACATAACCATCTAAAGTCGAAACAAATATTCTCAAATTATTTATTCCTTCATCTAAATCAAAACTTACTGTTGTAAATTCATCAAAGGTTTCTTCTTGCTGCTGAACAACCCATGAATTTGAATATAATTTTGCCCAACTATAAGTTTGGTTAGGCCCAGAAAAAATTTCTGCGCTCACTACTTTAGAATTGACGGTTTTTCCGTTCCAAGGTGCATATACATCTGTAAGATATACATCAGGTGATAAATATGATTCAGTACAATGTTCAGCAAAATTTTGTGCGGCATCTATTGCAAAAATACAAAATTCATGAACACCTGTTTCTGTTAACTCCAAATATAATTCATGAATTCCAAATCCATCTAATTCTGAAATTAAATCACCATTATGATAAACATATTGAGTAGATTGCTCATCAGTTTCCCAAGATAAAGTAAGATATTGATCTGATAAATTATTCTCAACAAAGTTTGGATATATCCACTCGACATGTGGTGGTGTTGTATCTAAATAGAGTGTTTTCGAAACATTATTCCAATTTCCAGCCCAATCTCTAGCATTCAAATAAAATACAAACTCCCCATCATCAATATCTGAAAGATCATAAATTACACTAAACCTCCAACCTTGAGAATCTGAATCGGTTTGATCTGATCTTAAATCACAATCTGCTAATACATCACCAACAATTGGGCTGCTAAAAATAAGTTCACCTAAACATGCTGTAGAACTATGTTCAACCCATCCACTAATTGTAATTTCGGAGATGTTTTGCGGCGTAGGAGAAATTGGAAATAATGAAATTGCAGGCAAGATTGTATCTCTAGTAATTACCAAGGGTAATTCACCCCAATTACCTGCAGAATCTCTTGCTTTAATCATAAATTCATTTTCACCTTCATTCATTAAATCAAGAATAACGCTGGCAGACAAATTAGAAGGTATATTTATTTCATTAACTGTAAGTGTAGATAATTCGCTAATTTCTAATAATAAACTAATTTGAGTTAAATTGGTTAAATTCGAATATGGCAAATTAATTGGACTTATGATGGGGTTTGTATGGTCATGAATAAGCCAAGTATTAGTTTGATTTTTTAGCCCATGTATATCTAAGACACTAGCCTCAAACATGTGAACTCCTTCTATTGGGTCTTGACTGAAATTAAGCCATGCTTCTCTAATTAATCCTCCAGAATTTGGAAATTGGTCATTGTTGTAAATTGCAAGAATTTCGCTACTTCCCAAGGGTACATTGTAAACCCTTACATCATCTATTAAACCTGCAAAAAATGTGGACCCTGCACGATTAACTCCTAATTTATACAAATAAAAATTATTTAATTCTGAGATATCAATAGATGCGGTGTTTGCGAGTAAGCCATTATAATACAATCTTAATGTTGAAGGCCCACTTGGAGCTCCATTTACATTACTTCCAGACAATGTGGCTGCAAGATGCACCCATGAGTTGTCATCTACTGGACCAATATCATATCTTGTATCACTATACAATTGATATGTTCCAGGATTGCTGCCATCAACCATGAATTGGAAAGAACGACTTTGCCCTCCTGAATCATCTATCGCAAAAATACTTGAAAAATCGGGCTGATTTAAGATGTCTGCCTTTACCCACATAGATACTGTAAAATCTCCACTCCATTCATCATTAGTGTTCAAATCATATTTTGCGTAATCGTCAACTCCATCAAAGTGATGACAATATGCTCTTCTGCATAAATCCCAATCAGTGCCATTAGTTCCATTAAGTACTAAATCAGAATTTCCAACTAAATCTCCAATTATTGTCCCATTACCTTCATCTAATGGCCACCAAGAAACCAAATCATTTTGCCTGATAGGAACTCCAGCGCCATGGAAAAGAGAACCTTGTGGAACATATTGTTTACCAAAGTTATCGCTTTCCCATTTTAATTCTAAACCAGCCCATCCAAAGTTTTCAAAGAATTCTAACCTCAAGGAATGAAATCCAGGGTTTAAGAAAACTGTACCTGATTCTTCCCTCATTGCATGAGTACCAATGTTTTCAACAATTACTTGGTTATCAATCCAAAGTTTTGATCCATCATCTGAATTAATATAAAAGGTATAATTTCCAGCAATATCAATTCTAATAAATCCTGTATGTCTTGATGAAAATTCATCAGCAAATGATGAACTAAGGCCTGGCCAAGGCTGATTATTAGAATTCGAATAATTAATCATAGAATCTATTCTGGTATAATCAGGAATCCTTCCGCTTAAATCTGGCATTCCACTAGTATTCACACCTAATCCAGAATTATCAAAAAATTCTGCTATAAGTCCAGAATTAAATCCATTTGTAGACATTGAACCACTTGGACCTAAACCTGTAGGTGTTACTCCAGATTGTTGTAACACTACTTTATCATATACTGTGCCATCTTCTCTCATCCAAATATTAAACGTATGTCTTCCTGGTGTTTGGACATCAAAAGTAATCATATTTCCGCCAACACTTGTTTCCCATCCCCAATTAGAACCTGAAGTAGAAGAAAGGCCTGCATCGCCAAAAGTCAAAGGGTTTCCATCTAAACCAACATGTAATGAATCATCAACACTAGTTTGGCCTGCCATTCGAACGAATATAGAATATGTTCCCGGCGTATTGAAATCTATTTCATAATCAATTCTGGGACCATCTAATGTATCAAATGTATTTACACCATTATTTGGTTTTGCTTCTAGATATCCACTTCCACTATATCCTGAAATTGAAGATTCTTCAGACCAATAAGTATTCAATGCAACTCCAGTACCAATAGTTGAATTTGAGAAATCTTCTGCTTCGAAAACAATAAGTCCTGAATATTCGGTTAAAACAGTTGTATTTGTATCCTCAACTTGGAGTCCAAGCCAAGTATTCGTTAAATCCATCCATTCGCCCTCTGTACTTATCCCTTCAAATGAAAAATCATGCCATTGGTTTAATTCCCATTCTGAATAATTACTACCATTAGATGGCATTATACTTCCATTAAATTCTAAATCATCTAATAAAAATCCTCCACCTTTATCTAACAAATGAAGACTAATAGGACGTGATTTATTCCTATATTCACCATCTTGAATTTGTAAAAATTCTATTTCTGTTGGCCACTCATTTAATTGATAATGATAGGGGATCTTCACAATTCCTGAATCTCCTTCCAATACTAATTCTAATATTCCTTTCCAATATCCTTCCTCTGGAGGAATTGATGCCGTCAAATTAAGAGTTATTACATCCTCTGGAATTATACCACCTAAACGAGCACTTCCGTTAGGATATGATTGGTTTATTTGGGTTTCATTCAATTGTAATATATCTTCAACTATCAAATTGTCACCTTTTAGAACTTCGACCTCCATCCAAAATGTAGTATTTACATTAGGAACTTCATATCCTTGAACAACAATAAACCAATTTCCATCTGCGGGATTTTCTATAATTATATTCTCTCTACTTGAACTTGTTCCAGAAGAAGCCTCCTGTTCATTACCCCAATCTATAACTCCATTTTCATTGCTGTCTCTATAGACTGCTAAGTCTAAATCATCACCAAACACATTAGAATCTATATTAATTTTAAATTCTTGAGCGCCTTCAATATGTATTTGACGTATATATCCACTAGAAGACCAATCACCGGGAGTATCTTGAGTTGCCAATTCATTTTGTAAACTCAACGGTTTAATCCACCCGATTGCCCTAACTTCTTCAACATTCAATGAATGAGTACTTCCGATTTGTATTGGCTGGTTAAATCCTCCATAACTCCAATCATCAACTACTCTTTGTAATGGAGCGCCTAAACTATCAACATAAGATACGGTGACATTTACAGGATTATCATTTGTTCCAACACCATGAAATGTTGAATGTAACAATAATTGTTTAACTCCTTCAGAAGGATTAGCTTGTAATAATTCATGACTTTCTCCTGTATATGTATTCCAACCCCATTTTCCAGACCCTTGATAATTATTTTCAGAACCTGATTCTACACTAAAGTGTACTGGCCCATAAGCCAAGGGATCTTCAATAAAATAAGGATGATCTTGTTCACTTAATAGATGTGCATCAATATCTGTCCAAACATTATCATCCCAATCTACATCTATCAAGATATTTCCAGTAGTTAAATTAGATGGCCAATTCAAACTTATTGATTTCCAATCTCCTGATTCTTCTCTCCAACCCCATCCTTGAGCTCCTTGCATCCAAGTTGAGCGATATAATGATTGGTTAGTTAATTCATCATCTAAAGGTAAAGAAATTAATTCATTTGGGCCTTCCATAGCAACATTTACAATTATTGGCAATGGCCATGAATGTGATTCATTAGTCCCATTATTTGCTGTAATCATTAGTGCTTGTTGATGTAATCCCGGATAAGCATCTAAGGGCACATCTAAATCAATAGTAATTATTTCTTCATCCCCTGATAATACAAGGATATTTGAGATGTTTTGTATCCATGGGTTTGAAGAATATCCAAATGTGGTGATATCTATTTCCATTTGAACTGGATCTACATTACTGGATCTAACCTGTTCTAACCAAACACCTACCAAAATTCCTGAATCTGAGTGATCTAATGGCATTCCCATTCTTGCTTCTGTCTGTGGTGAAACATGCCCCGTTTGAGTAACCATCGTATATTCTGAACCTGCCTCCCATTCTCCATCATCTACTTCTCCGTCTCCATCTAAGTCTTCCCAATATTTCCCATCTCCATCATTATCATTCCACCTTAATATTTTGATCAAAGGTACATTCTCTTCATTTCTATTCTGATCTGAGTCAAACGCCAAACCATTCAATGATGCTCTAGCACGAATTAATATTGTTTCATCATCTAATGTAAAATTTTGATCATTTTGTAAATTCACTGGAAATACTAAATCTGGTCTTGAACCTTGATGCCCATCCCATCCACTAGAACTACTTGCATTCCAAATGATTCTACTATGAGTTATTGGTTCAATTACAACAGGTTCAAATGAATAATCAATAGGTGATGTTCCAGTATTGTTTAATGTAATATTAATACTATCACTTTCTCCTGGCAATAAAATATTCATATTTGCATCTCTATTGGCCCCTTGTAATTTTCCAGCCATCCAATAAGCAGGTTGTACCCAAAAGGTAGTGTCATTTTGATTCAAAATCGTTTCAACTCCTCTTTTTGCATTAAACCATCCTGCTCCTTGCACAAAGGGATCATATCCTCTATCATCTGCTGTAGACATTATTAAATCTCTAATTTCTAGACTATTTGGCCAATCTCCATTTGTTTCATACCATGCTTGGGTTACAAGGGCTGTTAATCCAGCCGCAACTGGTGTTGCTAGACTTGTTCCTGCCCAAGAAGAATATGCACTATTTGCATTATTTTTTTGATTCAATGTTGTATCTCCAGTTGCTGACCAGCCTACTGCCACAATATCTGGGTCCATTCTTCCAAGAGCATTTGGACCCCTATCAGTCCACATTACTGATTGACCCCAATTATCTCCTCCTTTACTACTAAATGCACCTACGGTAATTATTCCTGAACTTGCCCCTGGAGTAGCTACTGTTCCATATCCATGACCCCCATTTCCTGCAGCAGCAAGATATGTTGTTTTTGTCGCATGTACTCTAGTCATCCAATCCAAATACAATGCGGTACCATCAGCACCTCCTTCTGGTGGCCTCCATCCAAATGAAAAAGATGCAATATTAGATTCATCGCCTGATGTTAAATTACCATCATATCCTTCGGCAGCAAAACGAAAAGTGTCAAGCATTGATCCTCCTGCATAAATATTTGCAATTGCAATTAACTCTGAATCTGGTGCCATCCCCAATACTGCACCGTCGCCTACTATTCCTTGAGCTGCCACTGCAGAAGCACAAAGAGTTCCATGATTACCTGCAGGCCCAGTATGAACATTCAACATAAATAATGTAAGATTTCCATTACCAGGAATTCTATCCTGTAATCCTGCTCTAGATGTATATGTAGGACCATAAGGTAACGAAGTTGTTCCATCTGAGATCCAATACAACATACCCGCGGATTGGTCCCATAATCCATCTCCATCAGTATCTCTTCCAGATGTTTCACTACCCATCCTCATAGGTTTTTCATCATTGAAATAACCATCTCTATTTGTATCAACATAAACCGTATCATATACTCCTGCAATTAATTCATCAACTACCAAGATATCTATTTCACCACCAGCTAATGATTGTAATACTGTATCAGGATGCTTTCCTATATGGTATTCTCCCGACAGTGAGGGATTGATTCCAAATATTGATAAACTTGAATTATCTAAAACTTCATTTAGATCTAAATCAGTTTCAATTGTAGATGTATCTGCATACCAAGAAGATGAATCATTAGGATATGTATTGCCATTTCTCTGCCATTGTTCCATAGAACGAGGATCAAAAACAATTGGCCATCCATTCCATGGACTTGTAGCGTCATCAACTCTTGCTTGTGTTCCATTTAAATCTGGGTGTGCAAAATCAATTCCTGAATCTGCGACAGCAACTTTAATCCCCTGACCACTTATGTTTCGGCTCCATGAATCTGTAGCTCCATGTAATTCTCCAGATGCTACAGAAAATTCTCCTGGATCCTCTAAAGCAATTGGGTGTGGTGTTCCTGGATCAGGCATGACCATCAAAATTCCCGTTATTGTATCTAACTTCTCAACCATCCAACCTGGAAGGCTAATTTGCCTATGTTGCAATCCAAAATCAGGCACTGAATGTTCAGTAAATTTTTGCCCGTTTTGCAAATCAAATTGTTTAATTAAATATCCATTTTCTTTTTGCCATTGTGTTAAAGATGCCAAATTATTTGTAATGATTACTAACTCTATGACCTCTTCTCCCTTTGAAGTATAATATTCTAAATTAGGAAGATATACTAAATTGTTTTCAAAAGTCTCTTGTGAAAATAAATTTTCATTGATTTGAATTATAGGTTCTTGAACAGGATTATCTAGATTAGTAAAAAAATTTACAAAAATAGAACTAATCATCAAGAATACCAACAAAAATGCAGAATTCACGTGAGTTCTTTTAGAACTCAATCTATCGTGCATGGATTCTCGACTGGCTGTTAGGTTATAACACATCAGAAACACTGTCTAATAAGAATTATATCAATTCTAAATTTCGGGGTTTGTAAATGGGCGCGTAGATCAGCCTGGAAGATCGCTACCTTGGCATGGTAGAGGCCGCGAGTTCAAATCTCGCCGCGTCCATTCTCAGGAAATTGCCCTATATTTCATAAGACAATACAACTTCCGCACTTTACATGAAGTGGGAGTTGAAGCATTTTGGTTTGGAACTCTATACCACTGAACGACTTAAACAGAAATGTAAAATTGAAGTTAAATTTCCAGCAACTTTTGGAGAAGATAAGAAAAACGCCTTTGAAACAAAGGATTTACCTCAATCTGCTGTAGTAAGATACGGATTATTGGACAATGCGTTAAATGGACCTAAAAATATCTCTACATTTGAAACTCACCTAGGATACATAAAATTAGAAACACCACTCATTAGAACTGAGTGCAAAGAGGATATTTTATCTATTTTAAAAGAGGAATGGCCTGATGCAGATATCAGTTACGGGAATTGTGGATGGCCATTTTACAAGGATAAAGAGTTCGTGGCAGACGATAGAGAAGCTGTTATTCCTGCAAATAGAATATTGGAAGTTTTAAAAAAATACCCTGCACGCCGAATCAAAGGAAATGAATTCATACAACATAACACAGTTGCACTTCCTGAAACTATGATTATTAATGTTCTTCCAGTTCCATCTGTTCTTGCAAGACCTACAGACTTACAATTACTTACTCACGAACACTCCAGTGAATTGAGACCATTTAATGATGAGAAAATGCAGTATCGCGAAAATGATTTAACTTTGAAGTTGAGCGACATATTAAGAATTAATATAAGAATTAAAGAAAATAAAAGTAGTGATGCGCCTCAGATAATTTTAGACGATCTTGCTGAATTATTACAGTATCACATCACTACTTATCTTGACAATAGAACTCTTGGAATTCCTCCTGCACGTGGAGTAAATGGTGAAGAATTAGTAACTATAGCACAATTATTGGGTAAAGACATGGGTGATTACTACAAAGAAAATCTTGAAATCAATACAAAAGTAGATTCTTCAATCAAAAGAATTGTAAGATGCATCAACTCTGGTGAACGGGTTATTTACTTCGATGGAGGAGGTATTGATGAATTAAGTATAGAATTAGCAAAGCAATGTGCATTAAAAAAGATTTTTTCAAATTTAATATGGGACGATATAGTTACTTGCTATCAAATTAATTCTGCTGGTGAATGTAGTAAGATGAATATTGATGTATTAGAAAATGATGAGTTGATTCCATGGGATTTTTATTCGGAAATTCCAAAATCAAAAATAATTCATGCATATAAAGATGCGAGAATTATAGATTTTAAAATTCCCACCATATTTCCACAAATTTTAGATAAATCAAGGATGAGGAGTGATCATTATACAGAACAAGAAAAAATTGATTATGAAATTGCTAAAGCAATATATTCAATAATTGAAAAGCAAACATTAGAACGAAATTCTCCAAGCATTATAATAATTGATAATGAGAGTATTAATTCAAATGCGATTTTAGAAAAAGCATTTGGTATTCTTGAAAATAATGTGTTGTTAAATAGGTTAGAGGTAGCTATAATCATTCGTGGGAATTATGAAAATAGAAATTCAATGATTACAAGGGGTCATTTCACATATAATCCAACTGATAATTCATTAAGATATTCATTAATAGCATTAAACCAAATCAAAAGAATGAAAGAGTTTGAAAACCACCTTGGAAATATCATAGAATGGGAAAATTCGACAAATTATAACTCTGAAATAAAAAGATTATCATTTCTTGTAAAATGCTTAAATTACCCAGAAATAAAACGTTTAATAGGGCAAGTCATACAAGCTGAAGGGACTATAAAATTAGATACTTTGAAAGAATATATTAAAGATGTTTTACAACATAAAATGAATAATATAAACTATACAAGTAAGCAGTTATTATTAAAGCAACTTAATGCGTTAAATGATGACGATTATACATTAATTAAACCAATAGAGAAACTTCAGAAAGAAAGGTCTGAAAATAATAAAAGAAAAAGAACAACGAGACAGGAGAAAGCAACGAAAGCTATGGAGGATGCTAAGTTTGCAGATCAGATGAAGGCCCAAGCAAAAAAAGAGGAAAAACTAATGCTTGAAGAAACAAACAATTTAGCAAAAGAAAAAGGACCTCTTTATGAGGACCTAAAAGGTCTTGATCCATTAGTTACTTGGTGTAAAAGAAAGGGTAGATTGTTTTCAGAAGAGGCAAAAGAGTTTGGATTTGATGGATATCCCAAAGGTTTGTTATTAACTGGACTTCCTGGATGTGGAAAAACTATGACTGCTAAGGTAATTTCTAATGAGTGGAATATGCCCTTTATGAGATATCAACCAGATGCTTTCATTAGTAGTGTAGTTGGGGGTTCTGAGGAAAAACTAAGACGTATTCTTGATGAATTAGAGGAAAATGCGCCATGTATTTGTTTTGTTGATGAAGCGGAAAAAATATTTGGACAAACAAAAGCAACAGAATTGTATCGTACTCCTGATGCAAGCAGAGACGCTGTAGAAAGTATGCTTCTCCAATTTATTGAAGAAAATGAGGTGGGTGTGTTTTTCATATTTACTGCAAATGATTATGTGAAATTATCTCCTGCATTAGTTGATAG
>PAAW01000022.1 GCA_002699515.1 Methanobacteriota archaeon | reverse complement strand
GAGCCACATCTAACATTGGGAGTAGGCCTATGACTGTTAAGTTTGCCTTAAAATACCTAATTTTACCTCATTGAGATAAATCTTTAATTTTCTCTACAAGATTCATCTTGTAAATTCTCCGCATACCTAATGGAGTAAGTGCAATGGCCATCCCTACAACTATTCCACCAATCGTTAAAATATGTGAAATAGTTGGTTCGATAGTGAAATAAAAGGCCCATTGAACCATAGATTCAATCATCAAGGTAGCCATAAATACCGAAGCGACACATGCAATAATTCCACCTATTATTCCAATGAATAAATGTTCACCAAGAAGCATAATTCCTAATTTATTCATTGGTGCTCCCAAGACCCTTAATGTAGATAATTCAAAATCTCTTTCAGCGATATTCATTACCAAAGTATTGAATAATACAGCAAAGGCAATCAATAACCCTAAACCATTCATTGCAAATAGAATCCCTTGTTGTTGTTCCAATAATGTATCCATAGATTTCTTTATGTCTTCTGTTGTACTGATTCCAATGGATAATTCTTCTAAATCAGAACTGATAACAACTTCTTCTGAAAAACTAAGTAATACAGAAGTTGCATTCAGATTAACAATTTGTGATAAATCCGCTCTATGAAAATAAATAGTTCGTTGCATTTCACCTTTTGTAATCCCTGAAACCTCTACTTTAAGTGGAGTTGAACCCAACATAATTATTTCTTGATCTCCAACTTCCCAATCTAAAAATACACTTGTACCTTCATCAATTAAAACTTGAATTATTGCAGAATTAATTATGGGTAAATCTCCTTCTTTCAAATTAACTCCCATCATACTTAATTGTGAATCTTTAGTTTCAATTTTATCTAACCCATAAATCAAAAATTGTCTATTATCTCCTTCTGGAGATCCTGGATATTGAAGTACCAATTCATAATCAGCCCCATTTTCTTGAGCCCAATTGATCACCTCGTCTTCTCCTTCAAGAGGTATGAAAACTTGAGCATCATAATCATTACTGGCTCCAAAAATATCCTCCATTGAACCCATCAACATTACCATTGTTCCAAATAATACCATAGATATACCTAGAGCTAAAAATGTAAACGCTAAACGGATAGGTTTTCGAATACTTGAACGAATGGTAAGTCCTAATGTTGCTGGAAGTTTTGCAGTTAATTTCTGAATTGTTCTAGATGAAATCCTTACTTCATTTTGACCTCGAAATACTTCCAAGGGTTGTAATCTTGAAGCTTGCCAAGCGGGTCTTATTCCTGAAAGAAATACTATCACCATTGCAATCATTACATTCTCAATAATTATTGAATTTGAGGCCGTATCAAGAATAATTGGAATTCCTATTATTTCAGAATAGAAATCCAACATCCCAGGGCCACCTACGTACCAACCTAATAATACTCCAATTAGAGAACCTATGCTGCCAATCACTAATGGAGCCAAGATGTAACCTTGCATAATTGAGGTTCTAGGAACTCCTAAAGTTCTTAATACTGCTATTTCTTTTGCTTGTGATTGAATTAATCTTTGTAAACTAAGAAAAATAGTTACTCCTGCAACTATAGTAATCATTCCAGTAACATAAGGATACATTAGTTTAGCACCCTCAACATCTGCTCTTAGAAATTCAACAGATTCTTGCCCTGAACGATCATGAACCACAACAGATATTCCATCTTGAAGACTAAAACTAACTGTAAGATTCTCAATTACCGATTCTAATTCAGGACCTTCATTTTCTGGTGTAGAAAGAAGATTATATGCGGGAGTACCTTTGACATCAATCAAAAGAGTATTTGATGTTCCTGAAGAAACATTTGTTAATTTTTCCAAACCTTCTGCTGACAAATAACCTGTTGCAAATGTACCAACATCTGCAGGTATAATTGAACCTTGATCTGCAAAGTAAAAATGATTTGAATGAAGCCCAATCCCTACAACATTATAATCAATTATACCAAATCCTGCTCCAAGTGATACAACATCATTTAGTTTAATTTCAAGTCCTTTTGCCACATGATAATCAATTACAATTTCATTTGCAGCCTCAGCAAGTCTTCCAGAACAACACTCATGTTCTGGAAACCATACACGATCAATATTTCCCTCATTAATCCCATGCCAAATTGCTGACATACTTGCATTTTTATAATACATTAGACCTGGTAAAATTAATCTTGATTCACAATTTTCTAATTCTAAAATTTCACTAGACCATTCATCTTCTACCAATTGACATAAATTTTCTGAATTAGTTTCATTCCAAGTACCTCCTGGATTCTTAACCCAAATATCTGGAAGATTAACACCATCTTCATCATCTAAATATGTATCCTCATACATATCAGTAACAACATTTGCATACATTCCAAAAGTAATTCCAGCAAAAACACCTATAGTTACCATCATTGTTACTGCAAAAAGCCTTAGTTTTGTTCTCCAAAGACTTCTCATTAATCTTTTAGTTAAGAGCATTGACATTCTAAACCCTCCAAAATCATGCTACTTTTTCATCTGAAATTATTTTCCCACTATCAATTCTAATTACACGAGTTGCAAATTCTACTAAAGATTCGTCATGCGTAACAAAAATCGCTGTTATATTTTCAGATTCACAAGCACTAACGAGAGTTTTCATTACCTTAGTAGATGTTTCAGTATCTAAATTTCCAGTTAATTCGTCTCCAAGTAATAATTTAGGTTTTTTGGCTATGCTTCTCGCAATTGCAACACGTTGTTGTTGACCACCACTTATTTCAGCTGGAAAACGACTTGTTTCCGCCTCTAAACCAACTAATTTTAGTAAATTTAAAGCCCTTTCTTGATCTTTTCCACCTGCTAATTCTTGGATTAATAATATATTTTCAAGTACTGTTAAATCTTGAAGTAAATTAAAAAATTGGAAAACATATCCAATATTTTCTCTCCTAAATGTAGTCATTTTTTCTGAATTCTCTCTTGGTACTTCATTTCCTCCAAAAATATACTCACCATCAGTTGGTATATCTAATGCAGATATACAATTCAATAATGTTGTTTTCCCTGAACCAGATGGACCAAGCAAGATTACACGTTCTCCTTCTTCAATTTTTAAATCAATGCCATCCAATGCCTTTACCGTTTCAGAAGACATTTCATAATGTCTTTTCAAATTCTTTAATTCAATTAATGCCATATTTCCTATTCCTCCTCATTTGACACATTTTCAATTAATATCTTACTACCAAAAAAGAAACTTGCAGCACTAATTAATACTAATACAGGTAAAATAAAATCAAAAGGAGTATCAAAATTTGTCCACCAAGTCACAATATTTTGATTTGTATATATTTGGCTCTTAATTTGATCTGCCTGTTCATCATCTAATTCTGGATGTATTTCAATCATAAAAACAGGTTGAAGTTCATCAACGCTAGTTGGACTTTCCTTTGCAGGGTTATTCAAGGCTGCAACATCAAGATAAAATGTGCTTGTAACATCACCTTTGATAATATAACCTGTTTTTGGCTCTGCATAGAAATCTGCAGTTGCACCAAAATACAATGGAATAGAGCCAGGTAATGCGTCTAGAAGTGTTTTTGTGTTGAGTAGTTTTGCCTGAATTAATCTATCACTAGCATTAGTTTCTATTGAATAATGTATAGTCTCAATTCCTTTAACATTTGATGTACCTACACAAGGCACATTTGGTACAATAAACCCAGCTAAATCATATTTCACAAAATTATTTTCATCACAATTAATATTGGTTCCATCTACCCATCCACCACTTGCATATCTCAATCCATTAGGCTCCCAATCTACTAATCCATAGGTTCCATAATACATTTCTTCTGAGTGCCAACTTAATTCGGAAATATTATTTTGAGTCATTAATTTATTCAATTTTGTAAGGTCTTGTTCTCCTGTATTTCTTACAATCCAAGTTGGCGGATTTTCTGGTGCTTCTACCCCTAGGGATACTAATTCAGGCGTTAAATAAAAACTAGAATTTGCATCAAGTGAAAACCAACCTGTAGAATAATTATCTGAAGAACCAGATAGTGTGTATGCAGTAGCTGGATCATGCCAGCCAAAAAGCCATTCATTAATTGATAGTGTTGTCCAACGTTCTGCACCAATTCCATCTAAATAACGTGGCACAAGATCATTATACATCACATTCATAGTAAAATGTTCTAAAGCATATGTTTGATCAGTATCTGTACCATATCCTTGTCCAAAACCAATCCATTTTGAAAATTCCAATCCTCCAGGACCATAGCCACTACCAATTCTAGGAGGAGTTACTCCTGAAAGCGACATGTATACTGCTCCTGCCGCTCCTGTATCAGTTGACATTGCATCTAATATTTCTCCGCCTAACTTATTTCCTGTATTGATTTCGTTATCTAAACTCAAAAATCCTCCGTTATTTAATCCAAATAATGGAAGAGAACCATCAAGCGGGTCAACTCCTCCAAAAGAAATATTTGCGTAATCTGACGCAGTAATATTCTCTGTCGAATTTAATGGATAAGGATCCCCTTCATCATCAATTAAATTATCTCCTGAAACTTCATATGTGGATACACCATTAAGCCAATTATTTACCCATTCAGTCAAAAAATCCATCCCAGATGAATTAATAATTCCATAGTCTGACATTGCTTGTTCCTTGTTTGAATTAGCAGCATCTGCAAAAACATTAACTCCAAAATAAATTGGCTCTGAACCTTCAGCAAGAATTCCTGTTGGATTATTTGTTCCATCTCCCCCATTTAAAAAATTATTAAAATCATCATCATTTGCAAACCAAGTAGGTAAATCTGGATTATTAGATTCTTCTTCTAACATTTTCATAGCAAATCTTGATTCCATAGACTCTCGTATGATTTCAAATGCTTTAGGTAAAGTAGCAACTCTAAGAGTAGCATATGGGACATTCAAATTAGATACTTGTTCTCTTGGGTCTTCTCCAGGTCCATTTCCTTCACAATCAACATCAAAACAACTTTCAAAACTAGATGATTCAGTATATTCATAATTTGCAGCTGATGCATTATGATTGACAAATACCCTTTCAGTAGTTACTTTGAATGTATATGGCCCCTTTAATTCAAAAGCGGGATCTGTGCCCCAGCCATCTGGAAATTCATTTATTTCATCGACATTTGTTACATCATATGCATAATAATCTCGATAACTTACAGATTTCAGCCAATCTTCATCTTCCCAGGTATTTTCTGCTGTTCTAACACTTGAAGAATCAATAGTTCCCTGTACTAAAAGAGTAGCTACTACCGATAATGGCACAGCAAGTACAAGCATTACTATCCCAACAACAAGCAATCCGTTCCCCATATTTTTTGGAGTCATTATACATTCCTATCAGAATTAGAAGATAAACGTTGACTTTTTAATTCTCAATTAAGCGGTGCATACATAATAAAGAGTAGTTTACGTCTGCATATGGGAAAAGACGAACTTTTAGAAAAGTTATTTCCAAACGGTAGGGCATTATTCATTCCAATAGATCATGCAACAACCTCTTTTCCTGAAAAAGGATTAGAAGATTTATCTAAATTAATACCTAAACTATCCTCTGCGAATGCAATTATTGCACATAAAGGAGTTGTTAGCCATCATAAATCCAAAAATAATTTCATAATGCATCTAAGCGCTTCAACTGTTCATGGTGGTAATAATTCAGATAATAAAGTACTAACCGGTTCAGTAATTGAAGCAAATAAAAGAGGGGCTATTGCAGTTAGCGCTCAAATCAATTTAGGCTCAGAACACGAATCTAAAATGATTGAAAGAATGGGCGAAATTTCAAGACAAGCATTTGAACAAAACATGCCCTTACTTGGAATGGTTTATCCTAGAGGCCCCAATTTAATAATTGATGAAAATGATCCTACTAAAGGTGTAAGTCATGCAGTTAGACTTGCATTTGAATTAGGATGTGATATGGTTAAAGTCCCGTGGACAGGAAATAAGGATTCATTTTCACTAGTTTGCAAGTCTGCTCCAATTCCAGTATTAATTGCTGGAGGAGAACAAAAAGGTAGTTTTGAAGACTTAATGACACTAATTCAAGATGCTATAGACTCTGGTGCAAAGGGTGTTTGTATGGGAAGACAAATTTTTGCAGCAGAAAATGTTACTGAACGTTGTGAAAAAATAGCACAACTAATTCATCAAAAATGAAATAGAGTGATAAAATGGAGATTTGGTTGAATTGTATTGATATAGTTCCTGAAAATATTTCAAAAAACATAGACAAAATATTATCCAAAAAAATAATTGATTCTCCTATTGAGAATATAATCCTCACAGATGATTTGAAATTAGAACAAAATAGAAAAACAATAGGAAAAATTGTAAATATTTCTAATAAAAAGGAACAGGAATATGCTTTATCACTTATTGGAAGTGTAAATTGGATATTAATTAAATGTGATAACTGGAAAATGATTCCCTGTGAAAATTTAATTGCGGCGGCAGAATCATCTGGAACAAAGTTAGCAGCCATAGTAGAAAATAAATTAGAGGTCCCTGCAATTGCATTTGCTCTGGAAATTGGAGTAGATGCATTAGTCGTAACTCAAAAATTATTAGACATTGCAATAATAACTAAATTACAAAGATTAGAAGAAAAAGATTTCAAGATTCCAATTAATGATGATTTTTCGTCTATTAATCTTGAATTTGGAACAATTACTGGAATAGAAAGTCAAGGGATAGGCGATCGTGTATGTATAGATACCATCAGTTTTCTTGAAAAAGGAGAAGGTATGTTATGTGGTTCTTTTGCAAAAAGTCTCGCACTTGTACATGCAGAAACTTTGGAATCTGAATTTGTCCCAACGAGGCCATTTAGAGTAAATGCTGGAGGAATTCATTCTTACATCATGATGGGTGACTTATCTACTTGTTACCTTAGTGAACTTAAATCAGGAGATGAAGTGTTAATTGTAAATGAAAAGGGAGATTCAAGAATTGCCACTATTGGGAGAATAAAGCTTGAAAAAAGGCCATTGATTAAAATCAAATGGATTACCGATAAAGGAATTAAAGGTAATCTAATATTACAACAAGCAGAAACTGTCAGATTAATAAAAAAAGATTTGATACCAATTTCTATTACTGAAATCATCAATAACATGGAAATTATCATTCATAATTCTATTCAAAGTAGGCATGTTGGCACCCCTATAAGGGCATTTAGCCAAGAATATTGAAGTGTTACCTCGTTGTCGGGTATTCAGGTGAACAGAACTTGGGAGTTCTAGGTGTTGGAGAGGCTCATGGCGCATGTAGCCTTTTACATGCTGCTGGAATTGGTTATGGATCTAGTTTACCAATTGCATTAAACACAAAGGTTGCATTAAGAGATAACCCTCCTAAAAATGACCCTGATGACCCTGATGATTTACTAAATAATGTACTAAAAGCATGGGAAAATGCAGGCCATAAAATGCCTGATTCAGAAGAGCTATATTGGGCTGTAAAAAGTGAAATTCCCCCAAGACAAGGTTTGAAATCTTCTTCTTCGGTGGCAATTGCAGCATTAAGAGCACTATGTGCCGCTACAGAAACAGAATTAGAAAATTCAGAATTAGTAGATTTAGCATCTAGTGCTCATTTTGAAGCAGGTATCACACTTACTGGGTCTAAAGATGATAATTGGGCTGTTTGTGAAGGAGGTTGGAAAATAGTTGATCCGAATTTACCAGGTAATGAAAGTGTTTTATTCAGAGGAGAAGGTCCTTCACCTGAAGAATGGAACATAGTTATTGTACTAAGGGAGGAAAGAGCATCTTTACCAAATATTGAAGATTTTGCTCATCATCAACAAGCATTTGTTAAAGCACTTGAGGCTCTACAAAGCGGAAATCCAATTATGGCTATGACATGGAACGGGAGAGCCATGTGTGGAGTTTTGAATGATAATTCAAATAAGAGATTAACTAATGATGCCGTAGTTAATGGAGGTAGAGGTTCAGGGATTTCAGGTTCGGGCAATTCCATTGTAATTTTTTCTCCAACAGCAAGTAAACCGACAACAAATAGGATTGTTAAATGGTATGAATCAAAGGGTTTTGAATTAATCATTACTAAACCTATTATGGCTGAAAAAGATGAAGAATCTTGAAAAATCAAGAGGTTTTAGAATGGAAATGACTCTCGGAAAGCGTTTACGCGTTACAATCTTTGGAGAAAGTCATGGAAAGGGAGTAGGTGCTTTAGTACAAGGAATTCCTGCAGGAATTACTGTAAATGAATCAGTTATTGCTAAAAGACTATCAGAACGAAAGCCAGGAAGAGAACTAGCCTCTGCAAGAAAAGAACCAGATACTTGTGAAATAAAATCAGGGGTTTATAATTCAAAAACAACAGGATTCCCTGTATTGTTATGGATTAAAAATCAAGATGTTAGTAGTAAGGATTATTCATTTTTACCTGAGATACCGAGGCCTGGACATGCTGACCTTCCATCACATATCAGAAGTGAAGGAAATGCAGATCTAAGGGGAGGAGGTAGCCACAGTGGTCGTTTAACAGCTCCAATTGTTGCTTCTGCTGGTTTAATTGACAATCTAAGAAAGGATTTAGGTTTTGAAATATTTACTCAAGTATGTACAATTGGAGATATCAATGCAAATCCAATTACATCTTTTGGAAAAATTGTACAAAATACAAATGCTATGAAAGTTACAAATTGTAAAGATGAAGAGGCTGCAGAAAAAATGTATGATTTGATTGAGTCTACATCTAAGATGGGAGATAGTATAGGCAGTAGTGTAGAGGTAGTCATATTTGGATTGCCAATTGGGGTTGGAGAACCTTGGTTTGATGGATTGGAACCTGCATTAGCAAGGGCATTAATGGCTATACCTGCAGCAAGGGCAATAGAATTTGGAGAAGGAATTTCGGCTGTAAAAATGCATGGTAGTGAACACAACGATTCTTGGAAAAACGATTCTGGGAACCCTGAATTATCATTGAGTGCTGATGGAGCATTAGGAGGTTTTTCAACAGGAGCACCATTAAGGATAAAAGTACATTTTAAACCACCAAGTAGTATATCAAAAACACAAACTACCCTGAATATAAAATCTGGAAATCAAGAAGAACTTTCTGTTAAAGGAAGGCATGACCCTGTAATTGGTCCAAGAGCGGCTCCCGTGGTTCAATCAGTATGTGAATTAGTAATTACAGATTTAATTCTAAGAAAATAGGCTTTGTTAATAATTGAAGCGATTGACTATTGAAGTAGGTCCCTTGGCCATAGGTAAGGATTACCATGCGAGAGCAGATGACAAGTTTTGATATTCATCGAATGGTCAGTGAATTACAATTCTTAGTAAATGCCCGTTGTAAAAAAACATATCAACCACACCATGAACAATTAGTTCTACGTTTGAAACCTAAAGAACATCCTCAGAAAGATTTGGTAATCATACGTGGTCTTAGATTATACCTTTCTTCAAGAGATCGCCCTATGCCAAATCAACCAGCTCCATTTGCGATGTTACTTAGGAAACATTTGACAAATGCAAGAATTGACGAAATTTCTCAAATCGGGTTTGATAGAGTAATTAAATTTGTTTTTGATGCAAAAATGGGAAGAAGAGAATTAATTATTGAATGTTTTAGAAATGGAAATTTGATTTTACTAGATGAAAATGGCATAATTATCAAACCTCTCACACATTCAAAATTAGGAGGAAGGGTAATCAAAAAAGGAATCCCGTATGATTCACCAAAAGGATCAATTAACCCTACTACCTTAACTAAGGATGAATTCAAAGAAATATTATCTTCAAGTGATATAGAATTAGTTAAAACCCTTGCAATCAAAACAAACCTTGGAGGACAGCAAGCAGAATTATTATGTGAAAAAGCGGGAATTGATAGTCAAAAAATCGCTAAGGAAATAACAAAAAATGATGAAATTGAAAGGATATTCATAGAATTAAGCCATCTTGTTGAAAACCTGAAAGAAAACTCTGGAGGATTTCTATTATTAAAATCAGAAGAAGTAAAGAAAACACAAATTAAAATTGATGATGCTGAAGATTTATCATCTCGTGATGATTTATTTTCGAAATTAACTTTTGAATCAAATCCAATTAAAATTACAGAGAAAGAAAATATATTACAAGTATATTTTGAAAATTATAACGATGCAATTGATGCTTGGTTTGGAAGGCACGACTCAGGAGCAACTGCAAGAAGAATTCATGAGAAAATGATTGCTGAACAACCCAAGGGATTAGATTCAGAATCTGATAAATTATCTAGAAGGTTAGTTAGTCAACAAAAATCATTAGAAAAATTTGACAAGGAGATTGAAGAAAATAGAAAAAAAGGTTTGGCGATTCAAGAAAATTCAGAACAAATTGATTATTTAATTTCACAAGTAAATCAAATGGTAATAGATACAGGATGGGATTCATTTTCGAAAACAGCATTGGAACTAGAATATATTTCAAAAATAGATGCTAAGGATAAAAAAATCCTACTAATCCTACCAAATAATAATGGAAACGTATGGATTAATATTGAAATTTCATCTCAGCAAAATGCACAAATTTACTTCGCAAAAGCAAAAAAAGTAAAAGATAAATCTGAAGGTGCTAGAGAGGCATTAATTGACACTGAACAATTATTAAAAAAGGCTAAGAAACACGAAGTCAAAAGAAAAGAAAAAGACCAAGTAACTACCATAAAAAGAGCAAAAAGGTTCTGGTTTGAAAGACATAGGTGGACCATAATAGAGGGAATGCGTCTTTTTGTTGGCGGTAGAGATGCAAAATCTAATGATGCACTCATTAAGAAACATATGCGTAATGAAGACTTGTATTTTCATGCAGATTTACATGGAGCCGCCTCATGCGTTTCAAAACTAAAGGTTGGATTTGAAATAGATCAAAACCCACCTCCATATTTACCAAAAGGTGTTCAATCATTCAGGATTTGTGATTCTATGGGTGATTCTGAGTTTAGTGATGTAGCAATACACCAAGCAGCGAATATGGCTCTAATCTGGTCACGTGGTTGGAATGGAGGAGGTGGTGCTGGAACATCATTTTGGGTTAAGCCAGGACAAGTTTCGAAAACCGCGGAATCTGGAGAGTTTGTAGCAAAAGGTGCATTTATTGTTAGAGGAAATAGAAACTGGATTAAAGATCTAGAAATGAAAATGGCAATTGGATTAATTTGCATTAATGGAATCCCATTACTTCTTGGAGGTACAAATGAAATGGTAAGTAAATTATGTACACGTTGGGCAGAAATACAACCCAGCATGCAAAAAAAGGAGAAATTAGCTAATTTAATTTCAAAAAATACAGGACTTGTCACTGACGATATTTTACCAATTCTTCCTGGTTCATGTGAAATAAAAGAAAATCATGGATTAATACAATAAATACAAATTATGTTTTTTGCCAATCTGTACCATTCCACCATAATGTACTACCATCACTCATTAATCTCCAAGTATGTCCTTTTTCGTCGGTCCACTGATTAAGAACGATAGATTCAAAAATTAACTCTTGATTTAATTCTCCTTTGTAACTATTAGAATCAATTGTTTTTTCTAAAATAACGGGACTTTCTTTTTTATTAAATACAATTAACAAAACAATTCCACTCAATATAATTACTAATAAAATTCCAATAATAGATCCAGCATTTTTTTTCTTTTCTTCTGCCTTTTGCTCAACAGATGATTCTATTATTTCTTGCCTGTTATCTCCAATTCCGTCTCCATCAGAATCTAACCATTCTGATGAATCATTTGGAAATAAATCGCTGTTATCTCCCACCCCATCGCCATCTGTATCATTCCATTCTGAGGAATCATTAGGGAAAGCATCTTGATTATCTCCATAAGTATCATTATCTCCATCTGCCCATTCATTAGAATCATTAGGAAATATGTCACTATTATCTCCGTAAGTATCATTATCTCCATCTGCCCATTCATTAGAATCATTTGGAAACATGTCATTCATATCAGAAAATCCATCTCCATCAAAATCTACACATCCTTTAGGATATTCTGAGGTGCCAAATACCTCTGGGCAGGCATCAGAATTATCTCCCACCCCATCGCCATCTGTATCATTCCATTCTGTGGAATCATTTGCAAATGCATCATCAGAATCACTATAACCATCATTATCTAAATCAGGGCATCCTAAACCTGCAGTTAGATCTAATCCAAATTCATCAGGGCATAAATCAGAATTATCTCCAATTCCATCTTGGTCTGAATCATCCCATTCTGATGAATTAGTCGGATATTCGTCTAAGTCATCATTAACTCCATCTCCATCCCTATCATTATCTTCATCATCTTGGCATCCATCATTATCTAAATCATTTTCATGAACACCTATAATACCAAATGGGCAATTATCTTCAACATCTGGAATTGTATCATTATCATCATCTAAATCTTCATCATTAGAACAACCATCATTATCATAATCGAATATTGATTCACTAAAAGGACATGGATCAATTAAATCATTTAACCCATCATTATCTGAATCTCTTTGCTCTGCAGAACAACCGTTCTCGTCTACTTCATCATTTGAATTAGTATTAGGGCATAAATCAAATTCATTTTTTATCAAATCATTGTCATCATCTCTTTGTGACCATGAACAACCATTCTCATCTACTGTAGTTAAATCCTCAGTCCAAAAACAATCATCTGAATCATCTCTAATTCCATCTCCATCTGTATCTGGCACGCCTATATTTTCAATAACATAATGAGAAATAAATTGATGCATTATTTTGGTAGGGTGTGCTTTGTCAAAAAATAAATATTCATCTACATTAGAAACAAGTGAAGAAGAACTATCACAAATTGGTAAAAATATTGATATAATTATTCCTGCTGAATCTGAACAGGCAGCATCTTGTACATTGCTAAATCCTAAAGCTTCTTTGTTCTCAACTACATCATTAAATGCAGACCAAGCATCAATATGATGAATAACAATTCCTAATTCAGTTGACAGACTTACAACTAAATTGGCTAATTTAGAATTGTAAGAGACTATTTCATCTCCTAACTCAGTTTGTTGATTTTGAGTTCTGCTTAATCCTTCAGGTGTTTTTTCCAAAGGGGGAATATTTGGGACAATAAACTCCATTGCACCAGCACTTACTAATTGACGGATATGAGACTCAATATTTGCAACTATTGTATCTGAATTAGCAGTTCCATACAAAAAATCATTACCTCCTGCCCAAAGAGAAATTACATGATTTGAAGGTATATTTGCCTGAACTTCCAACAAATAGTTATTAATTTGTGTACCTGTATTTGGTAATACAAAATAAGAATATCCTTGACCTGTTTGTGAGCCTCCAAATGCCCTATTATCTCCTGCAGCACTACCTGAACCAATAGTTGTAGATACTCCATATTTTTCAGAAATATGATCTATCCAGACCTCTCCATTTGAAAACCTATCTTGCCAATAAGGAGGTACATCTGGTACATTTAATATCGAAGATTTAGCATTACCCATATCACTTAATGAATCACCAAAAACCAATAAGTTTGGAATTTGATTAAATATAGTATTTTTAAATACCGTGAATGATTCTGATTTTTCTCCATAAGTTGTACCCGTTGAATCTAGAATTTCTATGGAAAAGGTATAGAATCTAGAATTATCATAAAACTTTTCAATAATTATTACAAAATTAGTAACCGTTGATGTTGTCTGAAATTCATACGAATCATCTAAAATTACCTGATTATTTTCATTAAACAAGGACCAGTTTCCATATAGCATAATGCCATTAGGTAAATCGTTTGCAGAGACAGATATAGGTATTGATTGATTTGACAACCAATCATATTTAGGAATCAAGATAGAAAGTTCCGTATTTTTACTTTGAATTGCATTTACAGGCATACAAATTTGTGCTAAAAGAACTATAATTACAAAAAAAGTTACTTTTCGCATGAAATGAGTGGTGAATTACTTTCTTAATTAACCTTACAATCATGTTTTTTGCCAATCTCTGCCGTTCCACCATAATGTTGTTCCATCACTCATAGATCTCCAAGAATGCCCTGATTGGTCAGTCCATTGATTAACAACTGTTGGAGCAACTGTTGTTTGTTGCATCATAGGATTATTAAAATTCATTACTGGAGATTGTTTTGGTATTATTAATTCATCTTCTTTATTTCTTAGAATGAAAAAGGTACCGACTGCTAATAAAATTACTATAGCTACAATTCCAATAATCATCATCATTTGTTGTTTTGCATCTTCTTCCGCCTGTAGTTTTGCAGCTAATTGTTGATTATCTCCTACTCCATCTCCATCTGTATCTAATTTTTCAGAAGAATCTTCAGGAAATGCATCATTTTCATTACTAACGCCATCGCCATCATTATCTATTAAATCATCACATCCATCAACAATTTGATCATTATCAATATCTATTGAATCGTCAAAACCTTCACATTGATCTAAATCATCAGCAACTCCATCTGTGTCTGAATCAACTAAATCATCACATCCATCAATAATTTGATCGTTATCAACATCTACTGAATCGTCAAAACCTTCACATTGATCTAAATCATCAGCAACTAAATCACCATCTGAATCTATTAAATCATCACATCCATCAACAATTTGATCATTATCAATATCTACTGAATCGTCAAAACCTTCACATTGATCTAAATTATCAAAAACACCATCTCCATCATCATCTTGATCTGCATTATCTCCAATTTCATCTCCATCACTATCAGCCCATTCGTTAGAATCATATGGAAATACATCTTCAGAATCACTCCATCCATCATTATCGTCATCTGGATCTGCATTATCTCCAATTTCATCCAAATCCCAATCATCCCATTCGTTAGGATCATTTGGAAAGAAATCT